>NZ_JBIQDP010000004.1:0-251338 GCF_045370945.1 Pseudobacillus sp. 179-B 2D1 NHS | reverse complement strand
GAAAAACACCTCCAAGTTATTTTCGAGTATCCCATACTCGTTTTCAACTTAAAGGTGTTTTTTATTTGTCTCACTTTATGGGGTCAGTCCCCCTTAAACAAGAAGGGCTTTTTAGTTCCTTGTTATATATACGTCTTATCAACTAATTTTTTTCGCTGTGCTTGCTTTCTGGCTTTTGAGCGACAATTTGAATGACATGGGACAAACCATTATGCATTTCTCCTTCGTGCCGGACTACTTCCCCCATAAAAAAATGAATGATACGCCAATCGGAAAATACTTCTAAAAACTCTTCCGGCGCATATAAAAGATCAATGTCTTGCGGCCCTCCGCTTTTATAAGGAATTTGGTAAAGAGAATAAACCTCTGTCACAAAATACCCTTCCGGCTTCACCGCTTCCTTAATATTACGAAGCGTTTTTTGCCGTAATTTTGTTGGAAAATGCCCGAAAATACAAACGACCTCATCCCATCGGTCTCTCTCCCATTGTGCCTCGTTCAAATCGACCAGCTCTGTTTGAACAACTGTTCCTCTTGAAGCAGCAAGTTTTTTCGTTTTCTCTAATCCAGACTCAGCATAATCCCAAGCAGTGACCTTCATTCCCTGTTCCGCTAAAAAAACTGCATTGCGTCCTTCTCCCTCTGCAATGGCTAATGCGTCACCTGATAACTGCAGTTTCTTTTGGACCTCTTCTAAAAAAACGTTGGGGTGCGTTCCATATACATACTTTTCATTTTGAAATCGGTTATTCCACCTATTCATCTGTCTCTCTCCTTTCATGCCAATCATTCTGTCCATCTTTTTTGCAAAATGGATTATGATTCATCTTCTTGCACTTATACGTGTGTACAACCTTTCTCTTCGGGCCTACACAGCTAAAAGTCTGTCCAAGAAGTCCTCAGCCCTAACAGAATTTAAAAAATTAGAAACCATTTACAAGCAAGGTCGCTCCGCATTTTAGATGTACTTACTCATAATAGTATTATAAAATACACATAGGGGTATATCAACATTTATGTGACTGCTTAGCAAAACACTTGTTTACACAGTAAAAGCGATCAACTCTATTGGATGAAAAGTTGATCACTTTACTTTTTATTATAGTGTAGTTAAAAACATAGAAATTTGTGGAACATACGTAATGATTAACAAGTCGACAATCATGATAAGAATAAATGGGACGACTGCACGAATGAGCCTGTCGTATGACACGTCTGCAATCCCCTTAACGACAAACAAATCTAAACCAACAGGTGGAGTAATAAGTCCTATCGATAAATTCACCACCATGACAAGCCCAAAGAAAACTGGATCTATCCCGACTCCTATAGCAATCGGTAACAGCAAAGGCGTTAAAATAGTGATGGCTGCCGAAGCATTCAAAAAGCATCCGGCAATAAAGAAAATAACATTAAATAAGAATAGAATTATATACTGGTTGCTGGAAAGGTGCATGACGAGAGAAGCAAGTTGTTGAGGAATCTGTTCAGCCGTCAGAAGCCAGCCAAAAAGATTGGCCCCAGCTATAATGAATACTACCATTGCTGTCATCTTCGCTGCATTTAGGAAAGCGGCAGGCATATCACTCCATTTCATATCTTTATAAATAAATTTACTTACAACAAATGCATAAGCGGCTGCTACAGCTCCGGCTTCTGTCGGCGTAAAAATCCCACCGCGAATCCCAAAAATAATAATCAATGGCAGAACTAGCGCCAAAACTCCTTCCATCAGTGCTTTTTTGAAAGAAACAAACTCAAATTTTCCTTTTTCCTCCAAATAATTCCTTTTCTTAGTCATCCAGTAATTGACGAACATAATCGATAATCCGATTAAAATGCCAGGAATAATGCCGGCAGTGAACAAATCTCCAATAGACACCCCTGCAGTCACTCCGTACACAATCATGGGAATCGAAGGAGGAATGACGATAGCAATTGTGCCAGCACTCGCCACAGTAGCAGCCGCAAAACCTTTATCATAGCCTTTTTTCTCCATCATCGGAATCATCATTTTTCCAACCGCAGCTGTATCCGCAGCGCCTGAGCCCGATACACCAGCAAAAAACATAGCTGTTAGCGTGGAAACTTGGGCAAGCCCCGACCTAATCCATCCGACTGTTGCAAAAGCAAAACCGGCAATCCGTTGTCCCATGCTGCCTGCCATCATGAATTCCCCGGCCAGCATAAAAAATGGAATGGCGAGCAAAGGAAAGGAATCTACTGAAGTCAGCAGCCTCTGCGGCACTACCTCCAAAGGGACGTAATAAATGCTAGTAACAAAACCGGCTATCGAGGCCCAAATAAGCGAAATAGCAATAGGGACACCGAGGGTCATAAGTAAAAAGAGAAGGGCAATTACGACAATTGCAATCGTCATCTACTTCACCTTCCTTTTTTATAGTTGGATGTCTGTTCCTGCTTTCCTCCCAGACGATCCGCTGCTCTCTACTTCTTTTGTTTTTAGCAGTGACAGATGGGCAATAGCATGAATGAGACATATAACGGAACTGACTACAACTGCTCCGTAAATCCAGATCATATTAAGCCCGAGGGATGGGGAAATTTGCTGGCTCGTGAATTTTAAAATACGTAAGCCATAGATGATCAAAAATACAAACAGCGCTGAATTTATCACTTCAATGAATCCCGCCATTCCCATTTTCCACTTTTCAGGCAAGCGATTAATGAATACTTCCACTCGTGCATGGCCTTTATTTTTATATACAGTTCCGATTCCAAGAAAAACCACCCAAACAAACAAATAACGTATCAGCTCTTCTATCCATGTAAGGTTAAATACACTGAAGTCTATCATCGGAAGAGCTTCCTTTATTATAGAGCTTTGAAGAATAAACCGGGAAACCACCTGATAGACGGTTCCAATAAAAGCTGCTGAAAATAAAAAAATAATTATGACACGGCTCGCCTGGTCAATCCTGAAGCTAAGTTTAGGGAAAAATCCTCTCATTTTTTTCACCCTTTATTTTAAGTTTTCCACTTCTTGGATCAGGTCCTTGCCAATTGATTCTTCAAACTCTTTATATACGGGCTCTGCCGTTCTCTTAAATGAGGCCAGGTCAGGTGCCTCCTCAATCTGTATATCACTTTCTCTCAATCGTTCTAACAGCTTTTTTTCCTCTTGTACAGCAAGTTTTCTTTCATATTGAATGGCTTCTTTAGCGGATTTTTTTATCACTTTTTGAAGGTCGGAGGGCAACGTATCGAAGGTCGTCTTGCTCATCAAAAAAATGGCAGCATCATAATTATGTGCAGTTAAGGTGAGGTACTTTTGAACCTCATGCAGTTTATTTAAGTAAATTTGGGCCAGAGGGTTTTCCTGTCCATCGACCACTTTCTGTTCTAAAGCGGTATATAATTCCCCAAAGGGAATAGGCACCGGAGCAGATCCTAAAGCTTTGACGAAAGAAATATAAGGAGGAGACTCTTGAACGCGAAGCTTTAAACCGGAGGCATCATCACTTGTTTTAATCGGCTTTTTATTATTGGTCAGGTGCCTCCATCCATTTTCCATATATCCTAAGTTAAGCAATCCTTTACTTTCCAAACCGCTTGCGATCTCTTGGCCAATGTCTCCGTCTAAGACCCGAAAAGCGTGTTCCCTGCTTTCAAATAAGTAAGGCAAATTAAGCAGATTGAACTTTGGGGCAAAATTTGTTACTGGAGCAACAGAGCCAATGTGAAAATGAATGGAGCCAATTTGAGCACCTTCTATTTGATCACGGCCATTGCCTAATTGACTGCTTGGAAAAATATCAATTCGGACTTTCCCATTAGATCTTTTCTCAACTAATTCTTTGAATTTTAATGCCCCTTTTTGATAGGGATGTGTCTCGGTCTGCAAATGCCCCAGCCGCAACACATACTCTGCCTCAGCTTTGCCTTTTGTAGTTGCATGGGAGCACCCGCTCAGGATGAATAAAAGGATGATCAGCAGATAGGATAAGTAAAGTTTCACTCAATAATCCCTCCTTTTCTGAGGTAAGCATTTATAAAACTTCTTATAGACCGAGATACTGTCGTTCTATCCAATCACTAAAGAGAGCTTATAAAATGCTTCTCCTATTAATGATATTTATAAGGAAAGCGTTCAAGTACATTAAAAAAAGAAGGGAATGTCTGCAGAAACTTTTTCTCGCCCCTGAGCAATGATTAATTATAAGTATCCCTCAAAACCTTCATATTTTGTTCCTTCTCACTTCTGTATTCTCAATAAATATATCATTCAACAAGCAAATGGCCATCAACCGTTCCGCTGTACGCTTTATGCAGCTAAACCATGTTTTCTATCAGCCAGCCACAGTACCTCTTAAGTTTCCATACTTTGAGTAACAGTTCGAGCCGGAAATTTTATATTGAATTGTTCACCTATTTCCATTAATTCTTTCTCCAGAGGAGCAGCTAGCTGAATGCCAGTTTCCTTGCGCTTTTGTTCCTCCCGCTTTCTTCTTTCTCCCGGATAACGGATTTCCTTTATGCCCGGTACTTTGGAAACCTTTTTCATTTCCTCTAGCAGGTTTTGTATGGAAGGAAAGAATGTCTCTAAATCCATAAACTTTTCCGTATCTATTAAAATGAAAAAGTGTCCCACATTTGCTTTATCCTCCTCTTCCTCGTTATATATATTTTTAACATAAGGTCCAAAAGCCGCTCCTGAAAGCACTCCTGCCAAGAGTTCCACTGCCAGTGCCAGCGCCGAACCTTTAGGCCCTCCCATAGGCAGGACAGAGCCTTTTAACGCCTCCTTAGGATTGTTAGTGGGCTCCCCCTTTTGATCGATTGCCCAGCCATCAGGTATAGAATCTCCTTGCTGATCAGCAACCATAATTTTCCCTCTTGCAACTACGCTCGTTGATAAATCAATAATCACGGGTGTATCGTTTCCTGTAGGAAATCCGAAAGCAATCGGATTCGTGCCAAAAAAAGCCTGCTTTCCTCCCCAAGGCGCTATTCCAGAAGGAGAATTAGTAAAACCTATACAAATGATATTCCGCTTGCACACTAGCTGACAAAAGTACGAGGCAGCTCCAAAGTGGTTGCTGTTTTTAATAGCAATAGCGACTATTCCCGATTGCTTCACCATTTCCATGCCTTTAACCAAAGCATGATAACTGACTACATGGCCAAGTCCATTATGGCCATCCACTACAAGCACCGAATTATTTGCTTTTAGCTGAATATCAGGAGTCGCATTAATACGTCCCTCCAGCAGCCTTTTAACATGTATAGGCAGACGACTGATTCCATGGCTATCGATTCCCTCCAAATTTGCCTGGATTAAAGAGGCCGCTACAATCTTCGAGTCGTCCTTTGCCATTCCACTCTTTACGAGCACCGTCTCACAAAAACCCTTTAAGTCCATCGCTGTATAACTGTACACTCCATGCTCTCTCCTTTATACTTGCATAAAATTGAATGATCATAGATTCAAGGAACTTTTTATGGACTGAACAACAGGGCGCCTCCCCTTTCGACTGGTCGTTTTAATATTATGAATATGAAAAAAGCTATCCATCCTCTACTCTTTTATATTAAGATGACGAAAACTCTATACTTTATAGCAGTCATCTACTATGCACTAGAACGGAGAGCTTCCTTGCCTGGTTGTTCGTTTAAAAATTCTAAAAGCTATTTATAAAAACGCGCCTGCTAGCAGGCGCGTCAATTAGAAACGGTATGTAAGTGTTGGCCATGTTTAAAAAACCTTTTTCCATGCTTTGAGCAATGAAATAGGTACTGGTAGTCATAATAAAACAGCAGAACTACTTATAAAAATAAAATACTTTTCACTGCTCCTTCCTTTTGCTTCCCATTTAAGTTTTCTTATCATCCACTCTCTGGACAAATCCTGTCATAATCACCAAATAAAAATAAGGAAGCCTCCTTCCTTAAAAATGGGCTTCCTTGCTGAAGGCATTATTTTAATTTTTCCTGCAGGGCTTTCTCTACATGACTTGGTATGTATTCAGATACGCTGCCATTATGAGAGTAAATTTCCTTTACGATACTCGAACTAAGAAAGGAATATTTTTCACTTGAATGGATGAAAAATGTTTCCGCTCCTCTGTATAAGCTTTTATTCACCATGGCCATTTGTGCTTCATACGCATAATCCGTTACTGTTCTTAAGCCTTTAACAATGGCCCTTATATCGTTTTTCTTCATATAATCGACAAGCAAGCCTTGAAATGCCGTTACTTTTATTTTTTCGTTGCCAACGAACGCTCTTTCAATCATCCCCTTCCTCTCTTCAATAGAAAAGAGAGGACTTTTCTTCGAATTCACCATGACAGCTACTATTAGCTCATCGAAAAAATCACTTGCTCTATTGATAATATCAATATGTCCATTTGTAACCGGATCAAAGCTTCCTGGGTATATAGCTTTCATTTCATTCTCCTGGTTTTTTGTTAATAATAACATTTGCCTCGGTGTGATTGGAATAGTTTTATCTTTTCCATGTTAATTTATCCAATACTCTTTTACTCCATTGCGGCCTGGCAAGGTCTTCTTTTTATTCCTTGGACAGCTTAAGATGCTACTTGAATTCCAGATTTCCCTTCCATTCATATATGTAAATCGGAGAGAGAGCGATATTATTCATACCGGTCATCTTTCCGTATAGTTGGATGGAAGAGCTTAACTTTGGATGCACCTCTATCCTTGCTTTCTGCTCGGTCTTTTTCATCTTTCTTTAACAATCCATCTAATATTTTTAAAGCGTCCTCAAACTCTTTATAATTAATTTGCTTAGTCGCCAATAAAGAGCAAAGCATCGCATAAGCAACCGGTTTAGTATCCATCTCTACTATGACATGAATATCAACATCAGAATTTCCGCTATTTTCAACTTCCGCTTGTCTGAATTCATTGTCATCCATTCTTCTTTCCCAAAATGGTCGGCTATTTCTATAGCCAAATGGAAATCTTTGTGGCTCAGCCATTTTATTTTCTCCTTTCCATTCATTTTTAGGTGGAAAGAACAGCTGACTCTTCCCACCCTATAACATTAAATATCAAATCGTTGATTCTGTTCTTGATCTTGGTCTTGGTCCTGGTCTTGGTCTTGATCTTGATTTGAATTTGCTCTTGAGCGTACCCTTGCAGTAGAATCTGAATCAACACGAATATCGAAACGGACACTCGTATTACCGCTGTTAGAAACTCTTGCAATGTTTGTATTACGGTCAATGTTTTTCAAGTCATTGTCATTATCATTGTCATTTCGTAAATCAATTTCATCTCTATTTTGCAAATTGCTTCTTACGTCAATATCATCTTCAATGTCCACATTTGTTCTTACGCGGTTTTCTGAATTAGATCTTGAATTTCCGTTGTTGCCATTGTTGCCTCGGTTTCTATTGCCTCGGTTGTTGCCTGGGAACCATATTTCACTCATGCTTTATCCCCCCTTTCTGTTTCTTACTATAATTTATTCCTCAGGAATGTTTTTGAATGGACAAACTTCTCAGGTTATTAGCTTGTTTTTGTGAGAAAGAATAATATGAGAACGTTTGTCACAAGATATATGTTGATTGGACTCTATATTAGAAATGAGGATAAGTCGATGTACTACTATAAAGAGGAATTAATCAATATTATTAATCCTGATCAGCCCGATCCTGAAGCCGCAAAAGTCCTGCAGGAGATCTTGGGTGGTCATTTTGGTGAAATGCGAACCATGATGCAATTTTTCTTTCAGAGCTCTAATTTTAGAGGAAAAGACACCCAATATCGCGATTTGCTCCGCGGCATATTCTTAGAAGAAATTGCCCATGTAGAGCTTGTTCAAAATACGATTAATCAATTGCTGAACGGCTCGGGAGAATCTGCTGTTCCGGGAAATGCTGGGGTGGACGGGGCTCCTCTTGATGATGCGGTTAGGCATGCCAATCCCCACCATTATATTATTGGCGCCCAGGCCTCCCTTCCCGTAGACGCGAGCGGAAATCCATGGAATGGATCGTGGGTATACAGCCACGGGAACCTCATTGGGGACCTGCTTGATAACTTAGTTCTTGAATCTACTGGAGTTTTGCAAAAAACACGCATTTATGAAATGAGCTCCAACCAAACATTCCGTGAAACACTCGCTTTTTTAATCGTCAGGGATAACGCCCACCAAAATGCTTTTGCAAAGGCACTCGAGACACTGGGCGTTGATTGGGGTAAGCTATTCCCTGTTCCTAATTATGATATCAATAAATATCCTGAATGCAGAAAGTATGTGGAAATGGGGTATCACAATGCCCAATTTAACTTTAGATTGGATCCAACAAGAATCGGTGAGATTTTCCAAGGACCATCACCGAGCCGGAACAAGGGAGACCTGTCGGTTATAGATCCGCCGAAAGGTTTTCCTGTTCCAGCCTTACCAGAGATGCCTAACGAACATAGCCCTGGAACAAGGGATTTAAATTTCTAAAAGTAGGTTTAGACAAAAATCCTACTAGTTGACAGCAAAACGGATTTTTAGCTTCTTTTTGTCCCGGCTATACTTTAGTCAAACCTATAAAATAGGCTGTCCTCTTCCAATTAGACTAACATGGAGGGCAGCCTTCCTTTCGTTTCTATATTTTTTCATCTAAAATTTTCAAGTGACATATTTCGACTATTTTTTGCATTTTTTTCATTATTCCGGTTGCCCTTCTGCTAAATAAATAGTAATATAGTCGTGGACTCTTAGTCTAATATATGCCAAGCGTTTTATCCATTGAAGAACAAGCAATTGAACAGTAACTTTCACATGCTTTGTCTCTTTTACGTCGCTTTATTATAGGCACTCCACTGTTCATCTATTGAACGATTGCTATAATTCATTGAAGGGCAAACTCCATGAAAATGGGGGACGCAAAGCCACGGGCCTACAACAGTGATTCTGTCATGGCAGCCGGGTTGCCAAGTTGAATATCTTTCAACTTGCTTATACAGCATTGCCTTCTCTGAATGTACTGTAAATTTTAGTGAAGGTGTGAAATATGGAGAAATCAGTATTAGTCGTTGACGATTCACTTTTTATGAGAACTTGGCTAAAAAGCATTTTAAAGGACAATGGTTATGAAGTATTAGAAGCAGCCGATGGTTTAGAGGCGATAGATTCCTATGCTCTTTATAAGCCGAATCTAGTTTTAATGGACATTACGATGAATAAATTAAATGGTATAGAAGCTTTAAAGGAGATTATGTCATTGGATCTTTCTGCGAAAGTAGTCATGTGTTCTTCTCTGGGCCAAAAACAGCTTATAATGGAAGCTCTAAAAATAGGAGCTAAAGATTTTATTGTGAAACCTTACTTTGATCGATTAATTCCAGTGCTGAATAATGTAAATTAATTTCTGACAGACTAAAGCAGTAGCTGTTCTTGAGATTATTTTAACTTTTCCTATCTTTATAGCATTCTGTTTTATTCTTATCCTTAGCTTCTCTCTTCCTTTTAAAGGGGGTGTCGCAAGCTATGAAGGACTTCTATTTTTCTTTTCATCAAATGATGTAACTTTTTTGAATCTTCTGTCGAAACACTTTTTCTTCATTTTTTCTGGTTGTATAATATATCCAAACGCGTACGAACGTGAATTTTCAGATATATGATTAGGAGAGATAAAAGGTGGTTATACAGGAAACACTTGAAGAGTTAAGTATTCGAATCAATCAGGTGCGTCATTTAATGATTTCAACTGGCCTGCGCAAAGGGCTCGATGATGATGAGACTTTAAAATATAGCGAAGAATTGGACGAGCTTATTAATAAATATCAACTGGTTACCTGGCCTTGCCTATCAAAAACTAACTGAGCAGACTATTGGTTTTTAATCTAACTGCCTTCTATCGTTTGCTTTTCTATTAATAGATTAGAAATTCCCCCAGTTTTCTTTGCATATCTCGCTCATTTCTGGGTAAATTACTTGCAATCAGGGTTACGGCATCCACCTTCACACGCCAATACCAACGAGAAAAACCTTGATTAGCCGGGCCAATGTCCGGCTTTTTCGTTATTTTCTTACTCCATTAAAAAGGAGAGAATCACCCTATTTAATCATTCTAATGAATATGACGAACAGACTCTTCCTGCTATAAGGTTAGAATATCATACCACTAATCGCCCTCTAGCGCTGTTTCTGTTTTTCTAGCAGTTAAACAATAAAAAGTCCTGGCCTGTCGTTTGATTATCTTATTTATCAAACGACAGGCCAGGCTGCTTAACAATGATTTATGGAAGGATGGCTATAAAAGGATGAATCACTCTCTATTCTTCCTTTACGCGCATTAAAAATCGTTTCGTCCGTTCTTCCTTAGGGCGACTAAATATTTCTTCAGAGGTGCCTTCCTCTACGATAACTCCTCCATCCATAAAAATAACACGATCAGCGACCTCTCTCGCAAAGTTCATCTCATGTGTTACTACGACCATGGTCATCCCTTCTTGTGCTAAATCTTTCATAACCTGGAGTACTTCCCTCACTAACTCTGGGTCTAATGCAGAAGTAGGTTCGTCATAGAGCATGACCATCGGCTTCATGGAAAGCGCGCGTGCGATGGCTACCCTCTGCTGTTGTCCTCCTGAAAGCTGAGAAGGATAGTGATCACATCGTTCACCGAGCCCGACTTTTTCAAGTAATGTTCTTGCCAACGTTCTTGCTTCCTCGGGTTTCACTCCTTGAACAACTACGGGCCCTTCCATTACATTTTCAATAGCCGTTTTATGTGGAAACAAATTAAATTGTTGAAAAACAAATCCTGTGCTTTTTCGTAACTCTCTGATTTCCGATTTTCGCTTTCTATTGGATACTCCGTCTGCTAAAACTTCATGCTTTCCGATTTGGATGACCCCTTCTGTCGGTTCTTCTAAAAAGGTTAAACAGCGAAGCAAGGTAGATTTACCAGAGCCGCTTGGACCCATTAACACTACTACTTCACTTTTATTGACCGTTAAATCAATGCCTCGAAGAACTTCGTTCGTGCCAAATCTCTTTTTAAGATTAGTTAATTGAATAATACTCATAGACCTCTCCCTTTACATCGATATTGAGAAGCTGTATTTTCAAAGCGCAATATGCTGGGAAGTACGTTTTTCTAATTTGTCGAGCATGATAGAAAAAACCGTAATAATAATCCAATAAATAGCAGCTGCTAATAAATAAATCGTTAACGGCTCAAATGTTTTAGCGATAAGAAGAGATGACATTTGCAAGAGCTCTGTAACGGTAATAACGGATATAAGGGAGGTATCTTTAATCAGAACAATAAATGTGTTGGACATAGTTGGAATAGCAATACGAAGACTTTGAGGAAGAATAATTCTTCTTAAAGCCTGCCAATACGTCATCCCCAAAGATACAGAAGCCTCCATTTGGCCTTTATCAACAGATAAGATGGAAGCACGAAAGGATTCTGACAAATAAGCTCCGGCATTCAAGCTCAACGCAAGAATACCTGAAGGGATAGGATCTAACTCAATGTTCACTTGAGGTAAGCCATAATAAATCACAAAAACTTGCACCAATAACGGCGTTCCCCGAAACATAGACACGTAAGCCGACGACACAACCTCTAGTAATTTGATTTTTGATATCCTTGCTAAGGCTGTTAAAAAACCAAGAACAAGAGCTATTAAAATGGATACTACCGCCAGAAAGATCGTCATTAAGGTGGCATTTAATAATGTTGGCAAAGACTCAATGATTATTGATAAATCCATGAAGCTTCCTCCAATCTCACTATCTTGCAATTCAAAGAATATGCTGAAAGGGAAAATCCCCGTCAAACTAACGCTTCTTCTTTAAAGAATATCTCAATCCCTAACTTGCTTAACTCTTCTATAAAAGGGTTGAATTTTTCCTTAATGATGACATTTTCAATAGGCACCACTCCCGCATCTGTTACCTTTTTCAATGCGATCCAATTAGTGATTAACATGGCTGGGAGAGCAGTCGTTTTTGCCATGGATGTAATGTTCCTCTCGTGATCGTATAGATCAATCATTTCCCATGTATATTTTGTCTGTCGTCCATCCTTTATGCCACTTACTTCCACCCTTACAACGGTAATGTCTTCCTTAGAGCCTCCTTGCATTTTTGGGGCCAATACTTTTTCTGAATAAGCGCGAGGGCTAATTTGATACCCATTAATCTCTATAGGCTGTTCATCTAAAAACCCTAACTGTCTCAGAGTATCCATCTTCTCCCAATGACCTTCATAGCGCACAGTTTTCTCATATAGCTTTTTCACTTTGTCTTTGAGCGTATAGGCCGTGCTATGTGCATCTGTAATGACTGCTTCACAATGACCTACAGGATCAGGGAACGTTAACTTTTCCAATCCCGACAATGGAGGCAGTTCGACCAGCTCGCCGTTTTCGGCCGCCAGCGCAGGCCTTGTGTAAAGTCCTAATACGCTTTCTAATCGAAATACTACTTGGTACCATAATGGAGGCACCGGATATCTTGGAATCCCTCCACAAATCATTACTGCCTCGTCTGCTTCATCTAGCAATTCGATCCCTTGAGCAGCGAGAAAGTTCGTTATCCCCGGGGCTACACCACAGCCTGGCATGATAATCACGCCTGCTTCTTTTGCCTGTTTATCTAATTTCATTTTTTCCTCGAAGTTTGATCCGACGAGATCTACCAAGTGACACTTGGCTGATATAGCCGCTTTGATAGCTGGTAAGCTTAGGGAATGCGGCAAGCATGCCACCGCAATATCTACATTTTTCAACACCTCTTCGATGGCTTGCTCCGTCTGAAGAGAAGCTTCTTTTCCAATTGCTTTTGGGTTATTAGCAACTTCTAAGCATTTCTTTACACTAGTTGAATTTCCATCGATTGCAAGAACGGATTCAATATTAGAAAACTTCACAAGTTCACTTACTACGGTTGTACCAATCATTCCAGTTCCTAAAACAGCTACACGCATATCAACAACCCCCTTATTAGTCTTAAAAGAGCAGGGGTATCTTGAAGAGTCAGATACCCCCCTTTCATTTTGATCTGAACAGTTTATTTATTCAGCGGTTCAGTCCCAAACCACTTTTTGTAAATTTCATTGTACGTACCATCTTCTTTCATTTCAGCTAAAGATTTATTTACCTCTTCTAAAAAATCTTCATTGCCTTTTTTAACGGCCATCCCAATCTCATCTTTATTTAAAATATCGCTTGAAATCTGAAGAGGAAGATTGTTCTCTTTGATGTTATAACTCATTAATAATTGGTCATTGATAATCACATCTAGTCTTTTATTCACCAGATCCTGTACATAATCATTTACAGCTTTGTATAATTTCACGTTTGCTCCATCAACGCTTTTAGCAACTTCTTCAAAGGTAGTTCCGCCTCCTACCCCAACTTCTTTGCCTTTTATATCTTCCAGCTTTTTGATGTTGCTGGTATCTTTTCTAGTAATTAAAACCGATCCGGTAACAACATAAGGATCTGTAAAGTCTACACTCTTTTTTCGCTCTTCAGTTACTGTCATCTGCCCAATGATAATATCAAATTTATCCGCCTTCAGTCCTCCGATCAGACTATCCCACTTTGTTGCCACAAATTCGGTCTTTGCCCCTAAACGCTTAGCTATTTCATTTGAAATATCTACATCAAATCCTTTGTATTTTTGGTTATCATCCAAATAATTAAATGGCGGGTATGTCCCCTCAAAACCTACTTTTAAAGTCTTTGAGTGTTTAACTCTATCCGTTACTTTTTGCTTCTCGTTCCCGCTAACCGCTTTTTCTCCACCGCATCCCGCCATCATGCTAATGAGCAACAACACAACAATTGATAGACCAAGTCTTTTCTTCATCCCTATAACCCCCTTTTTTAATAATCATTTTGGTAGCGTTTTCATTTGGTGATTCCTTGCTTTTCTTTTGAAAATTAGCCTCTAACATGATTGAAATATGTAGATCAAAATTGTAGACCAAGATTGTACTACAATTTATTTTAGTGTATACTAAAGAAAATATAGTTGTCAATATTTTTAGAAAATTATAAACAATATAACTTTTTCTCTTTTACTTCAAACAGGAGCAGGTGAGTATTTCTATGAAAAATCATTCAATGGAACACTATGTATATGACCATATTAAAACGGCTATCTTATCCCGTAAGTTAGCACCCGGAAAACAGCTAGTTGAAAATAAAATTTCTAATACACTGCAAGTAAGTAGAACTCCAATTAGAAATGCTATAAAGAAGTTAGCTTTAGAAGGGCTCGTTGATATTATTCCGAATAAAGGTGCCTTCGTAACGAGTCCAACGAAAGAAGAAATTATTCAAGCTTATGAATTAAGAGCTACCTTGGAATTTTTAGCAGCCAGCCAAGCGATGAAAATAATGACTGAAGCAGACTTTGAAGAAATAAAAGAAAATATTAAAGAAGAAAATAGAGTGTTATTAGATAAAGACTCTGAGGCCTATGTTAAGTCTAATAAATCTTTCCATGTAGCGATCACCAAAAAATGTAATAACAAATTTTTAAATGACTTTATTGATCGGCTTATTAATCAGACGAATATCTATCTGCTTCTCTATGACGAATTTTTCGATAACCCAGAGCAGGAGCCTTATAGCCCCGAAGAACATATGTATATTCTAAAGTTGATGGAACAGCAAAATGAAGATGAACTAAAAATAGCTTTGGAAAATCACTATAAGCGAGCTCTTAAGAGCCTTTCCATTCATTACACCGAATATAAAGAACTAGATGAAATTTTTTAACCTTTTACAAAGAAACGACTCGTATAAACAGCAAATAAAAAAATGACCAACGATATTCAGCTAAGCAGCTGAATATCGTTGGTCATTCATTTTTTATCTTTAGCCTGCAAATTTAAGTAAAAGAGAAGGATTCTATTTTCAGGAACACGTATTTCCTGTAAATTCAAGCTGTGAACAGCGAACAGATAATTATTCCAAACGCGGAAATTCAGACATCGAAAACGAGTGCACTTTGATACGAAAATTTTGATAAAAGATTGACCTCTGCTATAAGAGCTATACTATTTTCGATCATTCAAGCTATTTACACTACTACCTTCTTCCCTTTTTTCTAAGGCTTTGTCGTGTAGGTCTCGCTAAAGAACACGATGCACTCGATTTCTCACCATTCATTTGCTTTCTTCCATAGAGCCATCCGTTAGCGAATGAAACCAGCTTTTGTCTTCTGAATCCAATGCCATGTTAATATGCAAATGTGTCAAAGCCTTTGCATCTTCCGACAGAAGCTCGCTGTCGGCTCTATCCAATTGATGATGACTAAACCGTTTTTCACCCTCTGCTTTTCCGTTTTTGATCACACAGACAAGCGCTCCGTAGTCATCCGATTCAAGAACATATCCCTTTGCGTTGTGATGTTTTATCTCTACCCAGCTTCCTTCTTTATACATGATTGCCGCCTCCTTTTTATCAGACTTTCCACTTTTTTCTTATTTTAATCGTTGAAAAAGGCGGTGCCGCCAAGTTGTATTCAAAGGATTAAATCTTTGCTAGTATATAAAGTGTAAAAGCAACGGAAGGAGAATACGATGGATCATAAAGTAGCCTTACTATTTATTGGCGTCGCTGCCTCTTTATGGGGAATCATTGGCGCATTTGTTACCTATCTATATGAAATAGGATTTACGCCGGCACAAGTAGTTGCCTTACGCTCTTTATCCGCCGCTTTGTTTTTAGTCCTATATGTTTTTACTAAGAACCGCCAACTTTTAAAAATTAAAGTGTCGGATAGCAAATACTTTGTGGGAACTGGCATTATCAGCATTGTCTTTTTTAACTGGTGCCTTTTCAGTGCCATTGAAGAAACATCTATTTCTGTTGCCTCCATCCTTCTTTATACAGCACCCGCTTTCGTCGTTATTTTTTCGAGGCTGTTATTTAAAGAGGCACTAACCGCACGAAAGATATCAGCTCTTGTTGTTACATTTGTCGGCTGTTCATTTGTGATTGGCATCTTGCCTAGTATGAATGAAGCCATCTCCTTATACGGTTTCATCTTAGGCCTTGGCTCAGGTCTTTTTTATGCTCTTTACAGCATATTCGGAAAGTTCGCTCTCCAAAAATATGACTCTTTAACTGTTACTGTGTATACATTTTTGTTTGCAGCTGTCGCTATTACCCCTTTTAGCGGCGTCTGGTTGGCCGGCCCTTTACTGTTGAACATAAAAGTCTGGATATGTATCATTGGCTTAGGCTTTTTCTCGACCGCCCTGCCATTTATTCTTTATACAAAGGGCCTAAGCAAGATAGAGTCTAGTCAGGCATCTATTATAGCTACTATCGAACCCGTCGTCGCCTCTCTTGTAGGACTTTTAATTTTTCATGAAAGATTAAATGCCTGGCAATACTTTGGCATTGTGATGGTTATTTTAGCTGTGGTGATTGTGCAAGAATCCAAACAAAAGGCGAACAAGCAAACGCTTATTTCGAAAAAATCTTCTTAAACACAAGGCATTGCTTGTTTGCAATGAGAAAACCTTCCCTTGCCAGTGTGTCATCAGCAGATACAACAGCATATGCTATGAAATAAGGAGGCGATTCACTTTTATGAAAAGGTATCCCTACAATCATGCGAAAGCCAATTCCTTATTTCCGCCTGGCCAATACTCCTATTCAGATACATTCTCGTCTATAATGAAAAGCTTATCCCCTTCTTATACGATCAAGGCAGAACCTGTGTTTCTCGATCACTTGCTTATACATGTAGGTGAGGACATCCGTGTAGTTATGGGAACGGATTCTCTCGAGGGTACGTTAACTGGGGTGGCCATTGACCATCTTCAGTTAACTATAGATGGAATAAGCTATCATATTCGTTATCCCCATATTACCTACTTCAGAAAAATCTAATCTCTCTTCACCAATATTCCTGCGTCCTAAGACGCTTTTTTTATTGATTGAGCTCTTTTCAAATATCAAATTGTTTAAATATTCTGTAAAGTATGTTATGGTTAATTCTACAAAGAAAAGGCCTATATGGTAATTTTGCTTAGTCCCTTTCCATGATCTTAAGAAAGGAGTGCTAGGATGTCTTTAGACAAGCTGAAGGAAATGTTAGAAATGCTGCGCTATTATAATACCGTAGAAATTACTCATACATTCAGCAATGGCGGGCAGCCATTATTATCAGTTTGTTGTTTAAAAAACACGACAATTATCCAAGTAACAATGATTGAGAACCAACTGGTTCAATCCTATGACTGTGTAGAAGAAGCCGCCGCTATTATAGATGAATGGATCAATTAACTTTCTCCTATGAAACTTCCACATATGTAGACGGCTTATCTTTCTATATTTTTTATTTCTCTATTGTTGGGTTTACGTTCTTTTTCAGTTGGGTAAACATAAAATCTATATTTATGGATATACTTTCTTAACACTTTAAGGAAAGGAGAGTTGAATATGGCACCCATTGATTATTTTGCCTGGGCCATCTCCATGCTCTTAGGCATTGTCTTTATTAGCTCTTTAATCATCTTATCCCGAAAACCAAGGTTTTTCTCTGAAAATGAAAAGAAATCTTCTCAGTCAAATAAGTAAACATTCTCCAGATGTACTTCCAGCAACCGGCCATCATACTCTTTGCTCAATCGATTGCTCCCTTTTTATTTAAATTCCAACTATAATCAAAAAGAAGACTGATTATCCAGTCTTCTTTTTTGCTTTACACGAACCAAATGCTAAAGCTCTGTAACTAAACAAGATGAAAAACTAATCAAAGTTTTTCATCCCTGCTGCTCTTCTTGTACTGAATCATTAGTAGATCTTTGCTGAATGACTACATGTTGGGGCCTTCTTGGGTAATTTGCCTTTTCTGAATCATCGGGGCCTGTGAGGGTTCCTCTTTGGTCTAAGTTTCCGTATTCCACCTGTGTTCTATATTCCTTTTGATTTCCTCTTTCCATGATAATCCCCTTCCTCAAATTATTGTCATAAGCAAAGGATTTGTCTTTCCATTATTTTTCTAATTTGTACGTCCGTCCAATCGCTGATTATGTTTCTTCATATAATGTAGTAATTCCGTTACAAAGGAGGTAAAATCTATGGGTTACGGCTACGCTGGTGGCGGCGGTGGCGGCTACGGCAGCGGCTTCGCGTTAATTGTTGTGTTGTTCATTCTCCTAATTATCATTGGCGCAACTTTCATGGGAGGCTACGGATACTAATTTGTACACTTTAAAGAATGGCTACAAGTGATTGTCCCCTTCTCACTGTATCCTTTCTCTCGTTGCTTACAAACCAGACAGAGATCACTGTCTGGTTTTTTATTTTTTGTATTAGGCTGCATTTTATACATATCACTGTATTCTTCGTTTGTTTACGAATATCCTTTGTATCCAGGACTTTCTTGGATATATTTTTTTATTTAAGTTACATTAATAATGTTGGCAGTGATATTAAAAGATCCACCTCTGCCTTACGCCTACATGTTATTGAGACTGCATGAGCAGAAGAAATGAACAAAACAATCAAAAATGTAACAAAAAGCTAAGTTTTCCCCATCTAAGCCTTAAGTTCTCCGTTGACAATGATGCCTAGTTTCTTGAAAGCAAGAATAACCAGTATAAAATTATGCGGGATGCGATAGGAGGAAATCTGCATGGAAATTCGTGAAGGCTTAATTCCAAAAGCTTTAGGTACAGCAGTTACAGCTGCGGGATATGCTCTAAAGCAAAAACGCGACTCAAACAAAATGATTGCCAACACTGTTTTTGGATTTGGTCTAGCGCACATTGTCTTGGGCTCTATTGATTTACTCCAGCATCGCCAATAACGCAAACAGGTAGGCCAAATTTTGCCCCTGCCTGTTTCTTATATTCTTCGCAACAATAAAAACCCCTCTCCTCAAAAAGGAGAAGGGTTTTTCAAGCCATCTATTTATTTCCAAGCATTTAACTAGTTACTTTTACAAATTCCCATAGATTTTCAATTGGGCAGATTCCATAACGCGGTGCATGTGTAAATTCATAACAGGCATAATTCTTCCAGCCGTGAAGATTTACTTTGATTTCCCTCTGTTCGTCTTCCAGCCAAACAAACTTCCAATCTCCATTTAATAGATTGAGCAACTGATCACTGGTTTTTACATTTTCAAACGAACTGAATAGATCCGCCATTCTTCCGCCTCCTTATTCACTTACTATACAAATTCTTTACTTTTATGTAAATTCCTCTAAAAAGTTTCTTTTCCTCTTTCATCCTCCCTTCTCTCTTCATTGTATGTAAGAAGAAGACGTAAAAGAATGATTAATCATGTAACATTATTAGAAGTTTTGTCGAATACCTTTCTAAACTTAAAGGAAGCGGCCATAATATGTAATGTTGTGTCTTCTTCGCAAATATATTTGTCCGGGAGAGTTAGAAAATGGAGAGATATGAAATGTTCAATGATCTAATTGAAGAAATCAATTCTAAACGAAAATTAATGATTAAAGTCGGAACAACTAAGGGACTTCATCACTTTGAAACCATTCAATACAGCGAAGAGCTAGATAAACTGATCTACAAATATCAAAGGTTAACTAAGCTTTCCAACAACTAATTTTTGGGTATTTACTGCTGTCCATGACTTAGCTAAAAAGAATCTTAAGAAAAAAGCAAAGGAGTGTGAGATAATAGAAGGGGATTAAAATAAAAATTAGGAAGTGACAAGATGGCTTATTATAATAACAGACGTGAAGAGCCTTTGCCAAGTGAAGATATTAGCACCTGGGAGTGCACCTCAGAAAATTGCAACGGTTGGATGCGCAAGGCATTTTCTTCTGTTGAAACACCTGTCTGTCCATTTTGCGGCAGTTCAATGGAAAGCGGCACTAGGCATACTCATCCTTTGAAAAATAACACTGTACATAAAGAGTAGAAGCGAAAAAGTCCGTTAAGATATAGACATGGTCTATTCTAAAACTATCAGGCTGATTGAAAACGTTTGGCTTCCAAGCTCCATCCTGATGAGAAGCAAACAATGAGCGTTCAAGAAAGCGAGCGTTATCAGCAGCCTGATTCACTTTCTTTTTTACTCTTTATAAGGTATAAGGTAAAAACCATTATTTTCTGACCATTCTCCGTAAAAGACCTCCGTTATATCTTCTACTCCTTCTCTCTTTAATTCATACCTCAGCCACTCTTTGTCTTTGCCAACTTTCTTTAACTCTCTTTCGTCTATTGTCCCTTCATCCACAAGCAAATAAGTTGCCTCGTTCTCCTTAGGCTTAATATTCATCATAGCAGGCGTGATAGCAGATTCTTTTGCTTTTGGCAGCACGCTTAATGTTCCACTCGTTTCCAATGTAGCATGTTCTACTTCAGCCAGTGAAAAATACCCCTGACTTCGAAGCAAAGTTCGTAATTGCTCCATTTCTATATGGTTCTTCTTTAATTCCTTTACATTGATTTTTCCTTTGACAATAATGTCAGATGATTCTCCCTTTAACAGCTTTCTAAACCAATTTGACTTCATCACTAACTTTTCAATTAGGTAAATGAGCGTTCCCCAAAGCAAAATAGCATAAACCACTTGAAAAATAGAGATTTTTTCATCAAAAATTCCTTCTTCTAAAAAGCTTCCAAGCAAAATTAAATAGACAAAATCAAATGGAGTAATTTGGGACAGTTCTTTCTTTCCGAGCAGCCGAATGACTATTAGCAAGCTCACTAATCCAACAATAATCTTTAGTGTAATATCTAAATACATGAATTTACCTCCTGTGGCAGGCGCGGTTGTATCCTTACCATCCCTTTCCCTATTTCATTCCCCATGAACCTTCCAATTTATCTCTTAAACCTACCGCCCTACATCCTAGCAGAAGTTTCTTCCCTTCCACTCCCACTTCCTTTAATTCTTTAGCTGCTGAAATTCCTAAACGGAAAAAGAGCGAACCTGTTATTTGAATAAACAGGTTCGCTCTTTAACTTATCGCTCTTGAATGATTGCTATTTTAAAGGCTTTGCTGCTTTCTCTTCACCAAGCCAATCAGTCAGCTCGTTAAATATATCCGCCGCATTTTGCCAGCCCAAATCGTACAACTTTGTCAATTTGCGCGGGTTGCGTTCGATGCGGCCGACTTCAAGCGGCTGCGTTGGACGAATAACAAAGGCTTTGTTCTCTTTTTGAAGCTGGTCAATATACTCAACTGTCCGATTATAATGTCTCCATCTTTCTTCGAGCGTTCTTACTACTCCTGGATAGGCGGCATACTTACGTCTTATCATAAAATTCAGGCGGGAAGGTTTTTTCATATAACCTTCATGCTGGGTAAGGATAATAACATTGCGGCTGCAGCCATCCTCTTCCGCTTTCCTGACCGGAATAGGGTCGCTCATTCCCCCATCAAGCAGCTCATACCCTTGGAAAGAAACAATGGGAGCAGCAAATGGTAACGAACTTGATGCCCTAATTGGCATTAATAACTCTTCTTTATATTCTTTTCTGCTAAAGTACACCGGCTCACCTGTATGACAATCCGTTGTACCAATAACAAATTCTGTTTCACTACGATTAAATTCATCGTAGTCAAACGGCACGATTTGGTTAGGAATAATATCAAAAACATAATCCATACCAAATAGTTCACCTTTCCTAAAGTAATTCCGCAGCGAAATATACTTTGGATCACGGATAAAACCAATATTTACCCGCTTATTTCGGCCCCACTGTTTAGAGATGTAGGACGCGGCATTACAGGCTCCAGCTGAAACCCCAATCACATAGGGAAACTCTATTTTATTCTCAAGAAAAAAGTCGAGCACACCGGCTGTATATACTCCTCGCATGCCGCCGCCTTCTAGAACGAGACCTGTCTTTGTGTGCATGTTCACCCACTCCTTTTCATACTATATTGTATCAGACTCTCTCCACTGACACGCTTGATTTGCTTAAGGAAAAGCGGATATTTTATAAGAAAAATTTTTTACGAAAACAGGTGAAAAATCTATTTTCAAATAGAAAAAATTTTTGTATGATAGATTTAGCTTTGAAACAATTTGATGAGTATTAGGGAAGGCAAATGGTGCGCCACCAGCTTCTTTAGCTGGTTCTAGTGGGTTCGATTCCCACCCCGAAATTTTTTGTGAATGCTATGAAAAATTTCGAGGGTGGATTCGGACACAACAGGACCGGAGTGCCCTCATTTGGAGGGATTAACATGTTAAAGAAGCGCGATGTACATGACAGTCATGTACTATTTGACTTAATGACGCACCCGGAAGTCTTCCCTTTTGTGCGCCAAAAAGCCCACTCCTATGAGGAATTTGTGTTTGTTACAAAGCAAACAATTGAAGCAGAGGAGAGAGGAGAATTAGTCTCCCGTACCATTACCGACGAATGGGGCAATCCGATCGGTACAATTAATTTATATGATATTCAGGATGGGTGTGGTTTTCTCGGCACATGGCTCGGCAAACCATTTCACGGAAAAGGATACAACGCTCCGGCAAAGGAAGCCTTCTTTCACGAATTATTCTTTGAACTGGATATGGAAGCCATCTTTATGCGGATTCGTAAAACAAATACCCGGTCACGCAAAGCAGCAGAAAAACTTCCTTACGCTATCCTCGCTAATGAAACTCGATCCGCGGTCTATTCCCGCATTAATGAACATGATGAAGTATTTGATCTGTTTGAAGTATCCAGGGATTTGTTTACTTTTTATACTCTGCGCCAGCAAAGCGAAGCGGCAGAAGAACAAGCGTTGGAAGCTTGATCTGTGCTGTCCCCTATCTTTCTAACTATCAGCTCCATCTTCCCTTTCCCCCACCAGCGTCCGCTGGTGGGGTTTTCATATGTGTCAGGCGGTACGATCACTTTTATGGTATAATTCTCTCATTCTATCTATAGTTGCCAAATGAAGGAGAACAAAAAATGGAACAAACGTTTACCCTTAAACAAAGAATCAAGAGGCTCATGTACATTTTAATTCCTATATTTATCACCCAATTAGGAATGTTCTCTATGAACTTCTTTGATATTATGATGTCCAGCCGATACTCTGCTGATGACTTGGCTGGCGTAGCCATTGGCTCTTCCTTATGGGTGCCTGTATACACTGGATTAAGCGGCATTCTGCTCGCCATCACGCCAATTGTCGCCCAACTGACCGGTGCTAAAAAGACCAAAGAAGTACCCTTCACAGTAATGCAAGGCATCTATGCCTCTGTTGTGCTGGCGGTCTTTGTTTTTGTGATTGGCAGCATAGCCCTGGACCCTGTTTTAAACAGGATGAGCCTTGAAGGAACTGTAAGAGAAATAGCCAAGAATTATATCATTGCTTTATCATTCGGTCTTATCCCTGTTTTTGTTTATGCAGTCCTCCGTTGTTTCATCGATGCGCTTGGCATGACAAGAACCTCCATGATCATTACGCTTGTGTCCTTGCCATTAAATGTATTTTTCAATTATGCTCTTATTTTTGGGAAGTGGGGATTGCCTGCTTTGGGAGGTGTTGGAGCTGGCTATGCATCAGCCATTACTTATTGGTTAATTATGATGATTGCTATCTTTATTATTCACCGGAAGCAGCCATTTAATCAGTTTCAAATTTTTCATTCTTTCCCTGTCATATCATTAACTAAATGGAAAGAAATTTTATTTATGGGCGTGCCGATTGGGCTATCTATCTTTTTTGAAACAAGCATCTTTTCTGCTGTTACTTTGTTGATGAGCGAATATAGCACGACAGTAATTGCCGCTCATCAAGTAGCGATCAATTTTGCCTCCCTTCTCTACATGCTTCCTCTCAGCATTTCTATGAGCCTAACGATTATTGTCGGCTATGAAGTTGGGGCTTCCAGATTGAGAAACGCCAAAATCTTCAGTTGGCTTGGAGTAGGAACGGCCGTCTGCTTCTCGCTATTATGCATCCTTTTACTTATGTTATTCCGTGAGCAGATTGCGTCTTTCTACACCAAAGACGAAGAAGTACTGAGCCTAACGATCCACTTTTTGCTATTTGCGGCTCTGTTTCAGCTATCAGATGCCATTCAAGCTCCTGTTCAGGGAGCCCTCCGTGGCTATAAAGATGTAAATACCACCTTCGTTATGACAATGATCAGTTACTGGGTGATTGGTCTGCCGCTAGGATATTATCTTGCCAATACGACCGAGCTCGAAGCATACGGCTACTGGATTGGTTTAATTTCCGGCTTGACGGCCGGCGCTTTAACACTCTCTACACGCCTGCTTATTATTCAGAGGAAGCACTCTCAAGCCGATAGCTCAATCAGTAATCTTCATGGCTGATTAAATAAAAAAAGCGTCTGTTTTGACTTTTCTATAACGAGAAACCTCTTCTTTCCGGAGGTTTCTCGTTCGCTTGCAGCCCTAAGCTTCGCTAAGAAAGTTTATTACATCCTCTGCTCTCCACCTTCCTCATCTGCTGCAAAAATCCGTTTACTCATAGGCTTAACAGCACCTCAGCTGGAGAAGTTCTTTTGGCTAAGCTTTATTATAAACCATTTTAGACTGCATTCTTCCCTCGCCATTCTTCTTTGATTTAAACGAAAAAGCGCTCTTCCTAAACTGAATCATTTCAGCGGAAGAAGCGCTCTTTTTTAAAAGGCATTCATTGTTTTATTAGGCACCTGGGGGACGATTTTCGAAATCGTAATCGACAGGCTTAGGAGCAACCCGCGAGTGCTCGAGAGCTGGTGTATCGGGTCTGGCAATTTGGTAGACAGATGCTCCAATAATTTCAGCGGTTTCTTGCAGCTTATTTTTGTCAATTTTGTCAATCGTATCTGCCGGTGTATGGTACCATGGCTCCAGCGGGGAATGAATAAATAAGGCCGCTGGAATGCCAAGTTCATGGAATGGCTGATGGTCGCTGCGCCCCAATTGTCCGTATGGCACCGATTCTCCTAAAGCCGTTCTTGACCCTGCAGCTGAAGCAAGATCTGTCACTAAGTTTTTCTTGCCATCAATCGTATACATGATTAAACCGTTAGCTTTGTTGTCACCGCCGGCATCCTTGCTTCCGATCATGTCCATTTGGAAATGCCCTACAATTCGGTCTGCTTCTTGATCACTTAAAGTACCTGCATAATGATAAGATCCTAACAATCCTTTTTCCTCCGCACCAAATGTAACGAATCGTAATTCGGTATCAATCGGCATATTGGCCATTACTCTGGCAAGCTCTAATACAGCCGATACGCCGGAGGCATCATCGTTGGCACCGGGACCGCCTGGAACAGAATCATGATGTGCACCAATCATTACAACCTGTCCGGTATCCTTGTTTTTATGCGGCTTCATTTTAGCAATCACATTGTAAGAAGTTTTCTCCTCCATGCCGGAGCCTGCTACTTTAAGATATGCGGTTTTCGAGCCTGCTTTTAATTGTTCTGCCAACTCTAAGCCTTGTGCTCTGGTAATAGAAACAACCGGAATATTCTGTCCATAATCCGCCTGACCAAATGCATTAGATGTGCCAGAATTGTTATAAAAGATTACCCCAACGGCCCCTTTTTCCAAAACATTTTGAATCTTTTCGACGAAAGCGATATCCCCGCGCTCAATGAGGGCAATTTTTCCTTTTACCGTATTCGGTACAGTGCCCGCTAGCGCTTTGCCCACATGAATCATTTCGGCCGTTACCTCGTCACTGTAAGAACCCGAAACCACGTACGGCTTTAAATTTTGCCCGCCAACTTCTAGAATTCCGCTTGCATTATTTCTGACTGCCTCATAGAATTTAAAAGGCTGCAATTCTGTCTCATAGCCATATTTTTCAAATTGGCTTTTTATGTAGTTTGCCCCTTTTAACTCTCCATCAGTACCCGCCGCCCGAGGCTGTTCCGACAATAAAGCGATCGTGTTATACATATTGTCAGCATTAATTTTTTTTATAATCTTGTTGTCAAACGCTGAAGCAGCATTTGAATTTGGTGCGTTTTTAGGAGCCTGGGCATAAGCTCCTTGAACATTTAATGCTAATCCTGCTGTTAACAGAATAGACATCACTTTTTTCTTACTCATTGAACCCCTCCTATTTTGAAGATAGACATGCTTCCAGTAAATTATCAATGATTTTACTTAGTTAGTAAACAGTTACCATTCTACAAATAAACAGAAAAATCGTAATTTTTAATTACTTTTCTCCTGTAAAAATAGATGCTGATTGATAAATAATGTTGTAAAAGCAAGAAATCCTAAGAATAGACAGGTGCTTCTTCCTAGATAGATAAACCTAAATTAATTAATAAGGACCATCGCTTTCTACTCTTAACAAACTGTCTATACAAGAAAATTTTGTTTATAAAAAGTCTTGTGTTTCGTCTACACACACTTAAAATTTGTGAAAAAGCTCTTCTTTTATATTTTTTTCAAAAAACATGAGCCGATCCAATCTATAGTATCAACTCACTTTTCCAGCACCATCCATGCAAATATAACCAATGCTCTGCTCTTTATCCAGTTCAAAATTATACACATTCAGGAGACATCCGCTTTCACAAATAAAAGCCTAACCCCAAACCCTACCAACACTATCCCTGTGGTTTTCTCAATCCAATTCTGTACGGAAGGCGCTAATAACCACTCACGAATAAAGTGGAGACAAATAACATACACAATAAACCAAATGATTGATAGCAGGGCATAGGTAGAGCCCATTAGTAACAGATCAAACGTTATACGATCAGCATTTGTTACAAACTGAGGCAGAAAAGTTAAAAAGAAAACAGCTACTTTCGGATTTAGCAAATTTGAAAAAAGCCCTTCCTGAAAAGCTGATTTATGTTTTTTTATGAGCTGCTTTTCTTGTATGTGGGTGCTTTTTTTAGGTAAAAACGCGACAATCCCTAAGTAAATCAGATAAATAGCACCGACCCATTTAACGAGATTAAATGCTATGGCAGATTGCAGTAAAAGAGCAGACAATCCTAAAGTAGCAGCAAGTGTATGACCAAGTGAACCAGCTGCAATACCAAATGCCATTTGGAAGCCAGCGTTTCTTCCCTCTGCTATGGTTCGTTTCGTAATTAAAGCCGTATCAATCCCGGGGCTTATAACAACGAATAGTGTCATAATTATAAAAGTAATCATTGTTTCCCCTCCTATTTGTCCGTCTTTACAAAGCATATTTAATTTGATTTATTCAATGAACTTTATTATTTCATTCAATAGAATAAAACAAAAGGTGCTACATGAACCAATTATTTATTGGCCAAAAAGTCAGAGCGTCGTGAAAAAAGACGGTCTTTCATTAAGGAAGTTAACAAAGCGCACAGAAAGTCCCCCTTCTATGTTAAGCCCAATTGAAAAAGCAACGCTAATCCTTCTATTTAAACAATAAAATCATTGTCCAAAGTGCAAGACGTCCCTCTGTTTACATTTTAAATGGACGAAGTCAACACAAAAGAACTAATTGCAAAGATAGGGAAGTAAAGGAAAATAATTATCGTTGGCCTTCACTACGAACTACTTTCTCCCGACTTTACAAGCCAGCTGGCTACTGCGATTGTGCGCTTATCACCAGAGAACAGCTCTTCAGAACAGTCGCTTACACATAAAGAGGAAGAAGTTGCCTATGTATTAGTGGGTCCCCTTCAATTAACATTGTCAGGAGACGAATATGAATGGCAAACTGGAGATAGTGTGGAAGTTCCAGCTCATACAGAACACCAGTGGTTGAATCAAACAAATAAAGAAACCAGTATCTTGTTTTCTGTGACACCACCCTCTTTAAAAAAAGCTGTCTTAGAAAATAAAAAAGCAAATCCACTATAAAGAGCCTCTCCATATGGATTACAGAAAGGCTCTTCTCCTTTGATCACAAGATTACAAGGCTGGTGATCGTTCTGTATTTTATTCAACCGATTATTTCCTTTATCGACCTCTATTCTGAAATAATAAGTTCTACTAAATCATTTAATAAAGGATTCACTCACTGCCCTTGAAAGCAATTCAAAATAATTTTTTCTCTTTTTATGAAACCATACATGCACATGGCTTGTTCTAGTGACTTAATGAGAGAGTCTCTTATACATGGCTATCATAATTTGCGTGATAAATTTTCCCAAGAACATCTTGTCCGCCAGTAACCGGTATCATGCTGCCGGTAATAAAATCGGCATCATCAGAGACGAGAAAAGAAACCACTCTGGCGAGATCTTCTCCTGTTCCTGGCCGGCCAACCGGAACAATAGAGCTGCTTTCACGCTTTGCGTTTGCAATTGTCTCTTCTTTCCAACGATCGGCAATATCGCCAGGACAAATCATATTAGCAGTGATTCCATTTTTTGCTTCTTCTATGGAGATTGTTCTTGTAAGAGATGCAAGGCCGGCTTTTGCCGCGGCAAAGGCTGAACGATAAATCCATCCTGGCGCCGTTTCCACCCGGTCATACCCGAATGTAATGACCCTTCCCCACGTTTTGGCACGCATGTAGGGCATCGTTAGCTTTGTTAAATAAAAGACACTGTTTAAATTCCCATTGATCATGTATTGCCATTCGTCCCAATCGTATTCATCCATCGTTTTTCGCAGAGAGACATAGGGGCCTGCATTATGTATCAAGATATCTATCCCGCCGAAAAATTCGACAGAGTGGCCAATCAATCGTTCACAGTCCTCTTTTTTTGAAACATCTCCCTGTACCGCGATAGCCTGGATATCAAACTTTTCTGATAAATCAACTGCCAATTTTTCTGCGGCTTCCTTGCTTGAACGGTAATTAATGATTATATTGCATCCGCATTCAGCAAGAATAGTTGCTGTCCACTTGCCAATTCCTCTTGAACCGCCTGTAATCAGTGCCGTTTTCCTCCCCATAACATCCTCTCCAAAAAAGTAATATATATAAATTATACTAATCATCCCCTTTGAAATATGCAAATATAACCATAAAAAAAGCACCGTGATATCACGGTGCTCCTGCTCATTTATTTTCCAATAAACATTTGTGTCCAGATGTTTCCGTTCTCTACATAGCCAACACCAATATGCGTATAATCTTTATTCAAAATATTCGCACGGTGGCCAGGGCTTTCCATCCAAGCTTTAACTACCTCTGCAGGTGTGCGTTGTCCTTTAGCAATATTTTCTCCTGCTGTGCGGTAAGTAATACCAAATTTCTTCATCATATCAAATGGAGAGCCGTATGTTGGACTAGTGTGTGAGAAATAATTTTTTGCCAGCATATCTTCTGATTTCTTTCTAGCTACTGAGCTTAACTCACTATCAGCTTTTAAAGGCTGCAATCCAGCTTTTTGGCGCTCATTATTTGTAAGATCAATTACTTGCTGTTCGAACGCACTTAATCCAGCTGTTGTTTGTGTTGGTTTTGTTGTTTGTGTTGGTTTTGTTGTTTGTGTTGGTTTTGTTGTTGGTGCTGGTTTTGCTTCTGGCTTCGTTGTTGGTGCCGGCTTTGCTTCTGGTTTTGTTGACGGCACTTGTTGTGTCGGTTGTTGTGCTGTCAGGCCATAGTTTTTCAAAATCCATTGCAAACTGATATTTCCTTGAGCTAATTGTTGATATACTTCTTTAGGAACTACTACTTGTCCAGTCTGGCATTGAACTTTCACTGTTGGCTGTGAAACTTGTGCTGCTTCTGTTTTATTTACAAATGGAGAAGCAAACAATGTTAATGAGGCTGCCAATGAAACAACTACTTTTTTGTTCATGTAAACTTCACTCCTACTTTTTCTTTTTTGACAGTAAAATCGTAACATGATTGTTTTGTAATAAGAGAGGCAATTCATAGCAAAAAAGCCAGCTCCTTTTAAAAAAAGAAAGCGGCTTCTTCTATTTATCTATTAGAAAGGCTCATCCCTGAAATACCAACGTTTGTCATTGTTTTCATGGGGAAGAATTTCTCGGAATGTTTTCCATGATGGAGGGTCCTTTTCATGAAATTGGCACGTTTTATTTTTTTAAAAAAGGGGAAAAAACAAACCTTTTTTTCAAAAAAGACATTCTCATGACAACTCCGACATTTCTTTTTCACAGAATAAAGACCACAGCAGTGATTATTTCCTTCCTCTGCTCTCCTGAAAATCTAGTAATTTTTTTCTTTGTTTACAATATTTATAAATGATTTATTATTAGAATAGATAAGTTTGTTAATTTGAGGGATGCTAAACATGGAAAATTTCGAGAATGATTTACTGTTTTCTAATGCTTTTCATCATTCCGGCATAGGAATGGCTCTTGTGGGTCTTGATGGAAAATGGTTGAAGGTTAATCATGCGATGTGTAAATTAACAGGGTACGATGAGGAGGAATTACTCCAAATTACCTTTAAAGATATTACTCATCCGGATGATTTACAAATTGATTTGACACATGTTAATGAACTGATTCGCGGAGAGAGCCGTTCTTACCAAATGGTGAAACGATATTTTCACAAGAACGGACAGGTTATTACGGTTTTATTAACTTCTTCTATCGTTTGTGATCAGGAGAATAAGCCGCTCTTCTTTATTTCTCAAATCCAAGATATTACCGAACAGAAAAAAAGTGAGACTGAACTAAAGCTGTTTGCAAAAGTATTGGAAGCGACACAGCAGGGGGTTGCTATTACAGATGCAGACGAGAAAATTATCTATGTTAACGAAGGGTTTACCAAAATTACCGGCTACAGCTTTGACGAAGTGAAAGGTCGGAGCCCCAGTATGCTCCAATCCGGGAAACACGAGAATCCCTTCTACCGTGAAATGTGGATGAATCTGCTGACAAACGGTTATTGGCAAGGTGAGATTTGCAACAAAGACAAATCCGGCCACACTTATACTGAATGGCTAAATATAAGCAACTTAACAGATGGGAAGGGAAAAACCACCCACTATGTCGCTGTCTTCTCAGATATTTCCCCATTGAAGGAAGCAGAAAATCAATTAAAAGAGATGAACAAACAATTAAATCGTCTTTCTACTTTGGACGGTTTAACAGGCATCCCAAACCGCCGAGCATTTGATGATAGATTGTCATCTGAGCGAGAAAAAGCGCTCCAATGGAATAAGCCGCTGTCCATTATCTTGCTAGATATTGATTTTTTTAAATTATATAACGACACATATGGCCATTTAAGCGGGGATGACTGCTTAAAAAAAGCGGCTGCTGCCATGGAGCGAAAAGCTGTAGAGTTTTCTGGCTTTATAGCCCGATATGGAGGAGAAGAATTTGTCGTCATCCTTACAGATACGACACTTGAAGAAAGTGGCATAGCTGCAGAAGAAATCAGAAAAAGTGTGGAAAACTTGAAAATCCCACACCTTCGCTCGCAAATCAGTGAGTATGTGACTATTAGTGCAGGCCTGGCCACCCTTCTCCCGAACAACCAAGGTTACACAGAGGAAGATTTAATTGATCTAGCCGATAGCGCCCTATATGAAGCAAAAAAAGCCGGTAGAAATCAATTAAAAATATCAACCACCATCTCTATTTGATTGTATGAGCAGGTGAATACAACACGGCCTAAATAAAAATGAGCAATAAATCTTTACAGCAAAAAAAGGACCTCTCGTATTGAAGTTCTTTTTTGCTTTTTCTCTTCTTAAGTGAATGAATTTTTTTATAGTGTGAATTTAGCACTATATGTTTTAAGTTATTAATCTTCAATTAAACTCCATCGTTTATCATTGAGCCTTTCAACTAATTCGCTTTTCTTCTTTGAAATATGAAGAACCACACTCCGCTTAGATTTTTTCCTTGTTGTTCCATCCAATTAATAAATACTACCGGGCCTGCATGCTCTTCGCCTATTGAAAAGCACCTCTGTCATTTTTATGATCCATCGATTTTTTCATTACTTCAGGCATTCCAATCGCATCAAAAAAAAGCCGGGCGCTCTCTTCATGATAGATGAAAAGAACGCCCGGTGCTTATTGAAAAGTATTTTTAGGAAGCAGCATTGGTCTGCTGCTTTTTGAGCATTTCTATCGCTTTTTCTTCCTGTGTGTCATGCTGTTGAATTTTTTCTCTTAAATCATTCATCAACTGCACAGTCGTATCACCTGATAGCACGCCCGTTTGCTTGATGTCTGCTTTTTTCTGGAATTCCTTCACTGCCTCTGCTGTTTCTTCATCGAAAAAGCCGTCAACCTTACCAGGATGATATCCAAGCGCTTCAAGCATTTTCTCAGCGTTCTTTACTTCTTCTGACAGGCTGTCAAGTTTCAGTTCATTGTCAGGACTAAGATAAGATAAGTTAGCATAATCAGGAAGTTTAACTAGAACATCAGGCTTAATTCCTTTTTTGTGAATCCAATTGCCATTCGGTGTCAGCCACTTGGCTGTTGTAAACTTCATATTTGAACCATCTTTGAAATCTTCTGCTGTTTGTACAGTCCCTTTTCCAAATGTCTTTTCCCCAATCAGAGGAACGCCAGCAGATTCTTTCATAGCCGCTGCGAAGATTTCCGAAGCACTGGCACTGCCGCTATCGACTAGAACCACTACAGGCACAGACTCTTTCTTACTATTGTCAGAAATCATTTTTTCTCGTTTACCTTGATTATCTTCTACTTGGAAAAGAACTTTTCCTTCAGGTACAAACATATTGGTCATCTCAATAGCTTGATCAAGCAGCCCACCCGGATTTTGCCGCACATCAAGAATCATGGATTTCATGCCCTTCGCTTCCATTTTCTTAATAGCATCCTTCAATTCAGCGGCTGTGTGTTCAGAAAAACTCGTGATTTGAATATGAGCAATTTTATCATCCTTCATCTCTGCATAGACCGTTTCAATCGGAATGTCATCACGTACAATGGTAATTTCCATCGGCTCTTTTGTTCCAGCACGCTGTACTTTCAATTTTACCTTTGTTCCTTTTTCACCTCTGATCAACAGAACGGCTTCCGATGAACTCATTCCCTCTAAGCTCTTGCCGTCCACTGACATAATGCGGTCATTCGGCCGGAGCCCCGCTTTCTCTGCAGGAGATCCTTTGATCGGTGAAACAATTTTGATCATGCCTTTTTCTTCTTGTATTTCTGCTCCAATCCCTTGAAAGGAGGAAGAAACACTTTCATGGAATTGGCTGGCTTCCTTTTTGTCCATATAGTCAGAATATGGATCATCAAGGGAGTCAATCATTCCATTAATAGCGCCATTCACCAGCTTATCTTTATTGACATCTTGGTAATAATTTTTTTCTAGTTTATCATAGGCCTCATACAGCTTTTCAAATTCCGGATGCGGCTTCATGCCGACCTCCGCCGCCTTTTCTCCTCCAAAAGCGAGCGCGAGCGTCGTAATGGCCGCCGTCGCGAATACGAGGAAGAATACAAGCATAACAAAATGAAATTTCTTCAACCGAATGTAAGGGGATTGATGCTTGCTGCCAGGCTGGTCAGACTTGTTTTCATCCATGATGCTCACCGCTTTCCATGCTTAATAATCATTAATTTAACTCTTATATTCTATCAGTTTTCTATTGAATTAAAAAGAAAAAACCTCTCCCGGTCAAAAGAGGAGAGATTTCAAAGGATGCCCTATTATATTTTTTGAACGTGATCAAAATATTCTTCCAGCGTCCAGCCATGCTTGTAAATCTCTTCTGCTGCCTTTATGCCAATATAGCGAAAATGCCACGGTTCATACATATATTTGGTCACATTCTCTTTTCCCTTTGGATAACGCAGAATAAATCCGTATTTATGAGCATTATTAGCAAGCCACTGTCCTTCTTTTGTTGTTTCAAACGCTTGAAGCAAATCAAATTGGACACTTTCTGCTGATATATCCATGGTAAGGCCTGTCTGATGTTCACTTTGCCCTGGTGGTGCTACAGCTTGAGCGGCTTTTTCGAAGGTGCCTACCTTCGCTATTTGGTTGTTCATGATTTCTACTTGTCGTTTATAAGAACGATAGCCAGAAACAGCAAACAAGTCAATTTGCTCCTGTTTAGCTGCTGCAAACATTTTTTCCAGCGCCCCGGCAGCTTCTTTTCTCATGTGACTTTTTTCAATATCTTGTTCACCAAACGAAAATGGCACTTTCGGCCGGACCAAATCTGGCGGTGTATAGTCTCCTGGCAAAGAAAACTCCTTATTAACGAGCACCATCATATTTTCAGGGTTTGTAATTACGGCTTTTCCGTTTACTTGTTTAATCTCATTAAAAAAAGCGGCTTCAAGCTTTAGACCGGCAGCAGCTTCCTTTTCCTGCGGCTGATCCGCCGGCTTTTCAGCCTTGTTTTTTTCCTGGGTTTCTGTCTGCTTGTCTTTTTCTGCTCCGTCCATCTGCTGGCAGCCGCTGAGCAGCAAAGCAGCCGTTAGTACCCATCCTGCTTTCTTCATTTTATCACCTTATTTTCTGCTATTATCTCTTAAAGCTCAGGCAAATGTTCAAAGGAAAACCAGCCCGTCAACAGGCTGGTGTTTTTTATTATTATCAAATGCAGTATCCTTCACCGCTCTATTGGATTTTACTCTTGAATAGCGGCTTCAAGGGCTACCTCGATCATCTCATTAAATGTTGATTGCCGCTCTGCAGCAGTCGTTTCTTCCCCTGTTAAGATGTGATCGCTCACCGTTAATACAGAAAGCGCTTTTCGATTGTATTTTGCCGCCAGTGTATAAAGAGCAGCTGTTTCCATTTCGATAGCAAGGATGCCATAATCAGCCCACTTTTGATGTTCGGCATTGTCGTTGTAGAACATGTCTGCAGTAAATACGTTGCCAACCTTTAAGTGAAGTCCTTTTTCGGTACCGGCATCAAATGCTTTTTTCAATAACTCCCAATTAGCTGTGGGGGCATAATCAACTCCATTGAATGTAAATCGATTCATTTGAGAATCAGTAGACGCACTCATAGCTAAAATAACATCTCTTACCTTGACGTCTTTTTGGATCGCCCCGCAAGTACCGACACGGATTAAATTTTGAACATTATAGCTTTGCATCAGTTCGTTTATGTAGATGGAAATAGAGGGAACGCCCATCCCAGTTCCTTGCACTGAAATTTTCTTACCTTTATATGTCCCTGTGTACCCGAACATATTTCTGACTTCATTATAACAAGCCGGACTTTCCAAAAATGTTTCTGCAATATATTTTGCCCGAAGCGGGTCACCTGGAAGAAGGACTGTTTCCGCTATTTCATTCTCTTTCGCTCCGATATGAATACTCATTGTAAACCCTCCTAAATAATCTCTCTCCGCTTTCACTATTGTAATTGTTTTTAGAAGGGTCTGCAATGAATATGAGTGCTTTCTTGTTCTACAGCAATTTAAGCATATTTAGCAATCACTTGTCTTAACTTTGCATTTAGCGCTGGAATTTCTGGGGAAGTCACTGTCATTCTAATATGGGTTTCATCCATCTCAAGCGCCTCTGCAAACAATCCGCCAATCCCTCTTGCTTTTCGATCGACTTGGATAAGCAGTTCCGCTCTTTCTTCTGTCTGGGCTAAGAACATAATTTCCAATTCATCTAGTTTGCCGCGAAAAGGCCCGCTTGTCGGCACGAATTCAAATTCTTGTACAAATGGAAAGCGGCTTCCTATTCTTCTTGGCGCCTGCTCACACTCTACCTCCCGAAGCCGAAAGCCAATTTGGCCAATCTCCTCAAGAACCGAAGCGACAAGCCTTGTTGGGCGTACTTCTATATAATCTTTATCGCTCGGATCGGCTGCATTTTTAATGTCGAGCCCCGTCGCCACCCAGACACGTGTATTGCCGTAGGTAATGGGCGTATCTATCGGGAGCTCCAATGAGAAAGGAAACGACTTTGTCTCATTCGCACCAATTTTAAATGGCTCATTCAATTTATGCTTTTTAACCGCTGCGTGATCGGTATACTTGCGGTCATCGGATTCTCGGATAAATGTTGTATATATCGTTAAGTAAATAGAATCAATTTGCTGCTCGGTGCTTCCCCCGTATATTTCTACTTGCCCTCTAATGGTTTCACCGGCTGTATAAGCTGACTTCTCAAGCTTTGTATCTACCTTAGCGCCTCCAATCCCTATACTGGCAAGCATCTTGTTGAAAAATGACATCTAAATTCCCCCTTTTCTATTTATACATTCACTTAACATACGCCATGTGGGATAAAAAGTTTCATCTTTATTTTCTTGAACCCTTCAAAAAAATAAGACTGCCTGCAAATGCCCTTCTCCACACACTAGCTGCAGGGGAGGTGTCCGGCTCTTTGCTTGCGGCAGTCTCTTATTTTTCTTCTTCCATATAGCGGTCCCACGCTTCATCAAATACCGTCATGCTTGATAAATAAAAACCATTCATTTCTAAATATCGGCTTAATTCATCGTAGTGACGAGACATTTTTGGAAAGCTGTGGTCGGTGAATGCATGATTCGCAAATGCCGCCAATTCATCTCTGGGCGGCTCTTCGCGAAATTTCATTAAATAGTGGAAAAATGACTTTCGCAAAAACCCCATCTCCTTTTTCACCAAATATAAAGGACAGGGGCACTTCATGTAAAGAAAAAATTTTTCAACTGATCACCCCTCAAAATAGATAAAGGGCTAGAGTTGATGAAGAAAAAACTTCTTCACATGGATTGCGTCAGTATTTATTTTTCTTCGAACAAGGGTAAAAGTTCGGCATAGCCTTCTTCCTTCATGTTCTCTTTTGGAATAAAACGCAAAGCAGCCGAATTGATGCAATAACGCAATCCTGCTGGTCCCGGCCCGTCAGGAAACACATGGCCAAGATGGGAATCTGCAGCTTTGCTTCTTACTTCCGTTCGTACCATATTGTGACTGAAGTCTTGCTTCTCTATAACCTCCCCATCTTCAATCGGTTTTGTAAAGCTTGGCCATCCACAGCCAGCATCGTACTTGTCCCGAGAAGAAAATAACGGCTTACCGGAAACAATATCGACATAAATGCCTTCCTCAAACGTGTTCCAATATTCGTTGCGAAAAGGCGGTTCTGTTCCATTATTTTGTGTTACTTCATACTGCATCCTGTTTAGCTTTTGCTTTAATTCTGGCTGATTATCTTTCATTTCTCTTTCCTCCCCAATGATTTCGGATAAAGGCTGCTCTTCCTGATCCTTGATGATAGGCTTCGTAATGAGACGGATTCTTTTTATAATAATATTGATGGTATTCTTCAGCTGGATAAAATGGTTTTGCCGGTAGAATCTTCACATTAATAGGAACAGGAAAACGGCCGCTTTCATTTAGCTTTTGCTTGGACTCTTCTGCAAGGCGCCGCTGCTCCTCTGTATGATAAAAAATAGCAGGCTGATAAGATTGCCCCCGGTCATAAAATTGGCCGCCAATGTCTGTTGGATCAATATTCATCCAATAAATATCAAGAAGCTGCTCATATGGAAAAACGGCCGGATCATACGTAATTTCTACCGCTTCATAATGTCCTGTCGTTTCACTGCATACCTCTTCATAAGTTGGGTTTTCTGTAACTCCTCCGGTGTATCCGGAAATGATTTTTTTAATTCCCGGCTGTTCATCAAACGGCTTCACCATACACCAAAAACAGCCTCCGGCAAAGATTGCTTTCTCTTCCATCAATTATCACCTCTTCAGAAAGTAATACCCCTTTTTATCATTTTAAATGTCTTCACAAAAAAGAGGAATTATTCAGCTCATAAAAAAGCTTGCCCCTGCATATAGGGGCAAGCTTTTTTTGCTATTGTTCTACGGGAAGCTGAAACGTAAAGCGGATATCATCCTTTTTAAGATCAATGCGATCCGCTTTAACCTTCAAATCACTCTCAAGCTTCATTTTATCTAAGGAGATATAAATTAATTCATCGTTAGGCATAATCTTTACCCAATCAGGAAATTGATACGCATCTCTTGCTGCTTTCAGCACATAGGAAACAGGTAAATTAATTCTACCCACTTTGATTCCCTTTTGCCGCAAAATCACATTGCCATTCTTTAAAGCTTCAGGTTCAAATGTTAGTTTATAGTCAATTCGCTCTGAAAATACGGCTATATCCCCATATAACTCTACTTGATCGCGCAAGTATACATTATAATCAACAAAACTTTTCTCTTTTTCTTTTTCAATAAATGTTTTTATTACTCTATTTAAATCTTCTTTATTGGACCGCACATGAAATTCAACAGCCTCCTTTGCTGGATAAGCTTTTGGCAACGGTTCATCTTTTATCGGTGAGAATAAGCCGATAACAAGGATAAAGATAATAATTACATTTAAAGCAAGCAACCCTAAAAACGCTAGTTTCCAACCTTTTTTCATTCGCTCTCCTCATTTGCGTAGATAATTTTTTTGTTCGTCAGCTCCTCAAGCTTCTGCCCGTCGATCGTTTCAAATATCCTGTTTGCTATCTGTTCATACCCTTTATCATTTGGATGAAACTGGTCATTGTACAGGAGATTTTCCTCCGTATTCTCGAAAAGATCTTCTACAGTAACAAAGCATGTTTGGTCATATTGTTCAACTACATGCTTGCTCGCCTCATTCCAATCATCTATAATAGCCGATACTTCCTTTACATCAGACAATACCTTCATAAACGGATTATAAAGACCCACTAAGACGATACCTGCATCTCTGTTTTCCTTTCTAACCGTTTGAATAACTTTATCAAGCCGCTCTTCATAAGATCCCCGCTGCTTGTCAAACGCCTTAACACTCAACTGTGTCAAGTTATCTTTAAATACCTTCATTATGTCATTTCCGCCGATTGTAATGATAACAAGGTCTGCTTTTTTCAGAGACTGTCTGACCTCTTGTTGATTTAGCCTTTTAAGCAGCTGGTCTGTGCGATTTCCTTTTACTCCGTAATTCACGAAACGGGCCTTTTTCACCTCGGCAAGCTGTTCTAGCTGCCGTTGCAAATAAGGGATATAGCCGCCGCTTTCTGTACTGTCTCCCACTCCTTCAGTTAGAGAATCGCCAATTGAAACGACGTCTAAATTTTTCGGAATTACTTCTGTTGTTTCGTTTGGAAATGTGGAGCAGCCTGTTAAACTGAACACAAAGGCCAAGAAAATGATCCACATTTTTCTCAAGTTGTTCACCCCGCAGTTTGAATTATTCATATTATAGCATATTCCTTTTTTCGAAGAAGCATTGGCTTATCTTTCTAAATAGGCTCTTGATCGATTGTATAGTATACTATGTTTGACCGTATAGCAAAAACACTGAAAAGGAGTTTATTCCCATGAAGTCGCTTTATTATTTCGCTGTTCTTGGTATTTTGCTCGTCTTGATTGCCGGCTGTTCATCAAAATCGGAAAAAGAAAAAGCCAAAGAGCCTGAGCATTCCGGCCAACACGATGCACACACTTTGCCAAATGGAGATCTGCAAGAAACTACCTCTTCCGTTAAAGAAATGCCTACCTTTTTAAATGATAAAAACGATGACATGAAAACTGTCTATTTAGCAGCTGCTCAGCATCCCGATGTGCTTGCCTCGATGCCCTGCTATTGCGGATGCGGCGATTCAGCTGGACATAAGAGCAATTTAAATTGCTTCGTCGCTGACATTTCAGAAAATAAGGTCGTCTGGGACGATCATGGCACCCGCTGTGGCGTATGCTTGGAGATTGCTGCAGAATCCATCCTTATGTCAAAAGAAGGTAAATCACTGCAGGAAATCCGTCAATATATTGATGAAAAATATAAAGAGGGCTACGCCAAGCCTACACCAACTCCAATGCCAGCATAAAAAAGTGTTCCGAAAGCATACAGCTTTCGGAACACTTTTTATGTGGCAAACGAATCACTTACTTAGCCCAATACATCACGCCAAGAGCGCCTAATCCTGTATGCGTTGAAATAATTGGAGTGGTTGTTTCAATTTCAAAATTTTCAAACCCTGTCAACTCGATTAACTTCGCTTTAAGGCGGCTAGCCAATTCATAGCCGTCGGCGTGAACGAGACCGATCTTCATTATTTTTTTTCCTTTCACTTCTTCGGCAATATGAGTAGACAAATATTTAATGACTTGGGCATGGCTTCTTACTTTTGCCACCGGACTCAATTCGCCTGTGTCAAGATTAGCAATGGGCTTTATATTTAAAAGCGACCCGATAAAGCCTTTCGCTTTGCCGATACGCCCGCCCTTTATTAAATTTTCCAGTGTATCGACGACAATATAAAGCTTCGTCTGTGAGCGGATTTCCTGTAGCTGGCAAACGATCGCCTCCATCGGTACTCCTTGTTCAGAAAGCTTGGCTGCTTCCACTACTTGAAAAGAAAGCGCTTTTGAAATATAGCCCGAATCTACCACCGTAACATCCGATTGACTCATTTCCGCTGCTTGTTCAGCAGCTCGTACCGTTCCACTCATCTTTCCTGTCATATGGATAGACAGAATCTGGCTGCCATCTTTTCCTAACTCATCATATAATTCTACAAATCGCCCAACGGAAGGCTGCGAGCTTTTTGGCAATTCATTCGCCTTCTTCATTTCTTCTAGAAATTCATCAGGTGAAATATCAATAGTATCTAGATATGTTTTTCCATCTATGAAAATCGTTAAAGGTACGATCGTAATCCCGTACTGATCCAGCACTTCCTTTTTCAAATCTACTGTTGAATCCGTTACAATCTTAATTTTATGCACGACTCCACATCCTTATCATCAATCAACCTGAGGATATTATAACGTTAAATAAGACAATTAACATCCTCTTCTTTTGACAAAAAAAAGAACGAAGAGGATCTTCGTTCTTGAAAGAAACCTGTTTTTTCTTGCAGACAGATAACGGACAGAGCTCTTTATTGACTTCCTCCGTATGAGGGCAATTGTGCCATAATTTTTTTCGCTTGCTGTTTTCCTTTTTCACTTACCATGCAGCCCCTTACCCCTCTGTTCACTTCTATCCATCCCTTTTCCCTTAATGCATTTACTATGCTTTTTACCTTGCCTTCTCCAATAGACAGACCTTTTTCCATTAATTCCTCGACAATGCGCCTTCTTCCAATACCAAATTTTTGATAAATGATTAGAAGCACATGATCTTCTTCTGAAATCGATTTCTTTACATAATAGGGCTCTTTCAGCTGCTTATCCTTTTCCCATTCAAACATAAAATAGGCCGGCAAATCCTCTAAACTAATTTTTTGTCCCGGGTTTTTCATGCTTACCATGTATTCTACGACATTCACTAGCTCTCTTACATTTCCCGGCCAAGGGTGGTGGGTTAAAAAGTCCATCGTTTCTTTGTCTACATACTCATTTACATGATACACATCCTGTTGAGAAAAGAGGTTGAAATAATGATGAACGAGAGGAAGAATATCCTCTCTTCTTTCCCGTAAAGCTACCGTTTGCAACGGCAGAACATTTAACCGGTAGTACAGGTCTTTTCTAAACGATCCATCAGTAATTTTACTTACTAGGTCTTGGTTTGTCGCGGCGATAATCCGAATGTCTACAGGTACCTGATGGTTGCCTCCGACTCTTCTTATTTCTCCTTCTTGGATTACCCTTAACAATTTCACTTGCAAATCAAGGGGCGCCTCTCCGATTTCATCCATAAAAATCGTCCCACAATTAGCCTCTTCAAATAGCCCTCTTTTCCCTCCTTTTTTCGCGCCGGTAAATGCTCCTTCTTCATAACCGAATAATTCACTCTCTAAAATAGAAGGAGAGAGCGCTGCGAAGTTCACTGGAACAAAGGGCTGATCAGAGCGTGACGATTCATTATGGATCGCTTGAGCAAGCAGCTCTTTTCCTGTGCCACTTTCCCCTTGAATAAGAATCACAGCATTTCTTCTTGCCATCCGCTTAGCCAATTGAATCATTTTATTCATCTTTTCATTGCGAGTATGCAGATGAGTGAAGTGATAGCGCGCTCTAAATTTACTGCTGTTAATTTTAGAACTGATTACCTTATCTACATACTTAAACGTGTCGTAATTTTCAAGTTCAATTAAATAACAAATGACCTCCTCTTCGTTTTCTACTTTATCTACTGATACGATATATGTATTGTTTTTTAAATGAAAAACTTCTTCCTCATAATGTGGAGCAGTACTTACATCAAATTCTGATCCAAACAAATCTTTCACATTTACATTTAGAAGGATATTCCCTTCAAAAATCCACTTCATTTTCTCATTGGAATAGGTAACATTCCCTTGTTCATCGCAAAACAGTAATGCTTTCGGAAACTTATCGAAAATAGTGGTCAAAAGGAGGTTTGAATGATCTAATTTCTGATTAATGGTTGATAGATACTTTGTTAAGTCAATGATTTCACTCACGAATTCAGAGGAAGCCAACATTCCTGCTTTTTTAAGAACATTTAATTCAGACATGATTTCAGTAATAGTAGTAATGTCAATTTGTCTGTTTCCTATGTCGATCACTTCTTGAATCTCCGGAGGCACAAACCGGCTCTCTCCAGGTGTGATTGCTATGGAACAGGAGGAATAACTCTTAATCCCTGGGTAGTAAGGGGAAAAAGTGAGTGATTGAAATCCGTGCCCCTTCAGTTGTTCAATCGTTTCATAACAACTTTCTTTCGTGTCATTGACTAATAAAATATTTGTTTTTTCTTTTAACATAAAAATCTTTTCGATGTGCCGATAGCTTAGTGCCCGTCTAGCAATGATAATCTTCTTAGCTTCCTGTACCTGTTTGGATACATGGGGCAAAATAGGTGCTCCTGTCAACAGTACAATTTTATCTTTAAAGGTTGCCTCTACTCCTTTTTCAATTGAATAACCTCGAATGATTACTTCGTCTCCTAGATAACGTTTAATTTGTTTGGTCATACTCTGCAACGTGTTATCACCTAAAGAAATAATAATCAGTTCCTTCACAGATAGCCCTCCTTCTCTACCAATCCCTCATTTACTATGACTCCCATTTTTAGCAGTTGGTCTCAGTATAAATAATAGAAGCATAATAAAAAAGAGTGAGTTCACCCCACTCTCATTCATTGTTCCTGCACAAATTGAATATGCTGCATACCTTGTTATTCAAATGCCCCTTTCTTTAATAGCTGATAATCTCTCATAAATGGGACCCCATTAACCCATACATCACGTATTTCCATATTTTCATCCATTAAGACGATATCTGCATAGCTTTGCTCTGCTATTGTCCCTCTAAATGGATACACACCTATCCCTTTTGCCGGAGTAATGGTGAACGGCTTTAATGCATCCTCCATTGAAAGCCCTTGTTCATTCACCAGTTCTTTTAAGGCCTGAATTGTGGGTTCGAACCCGGCTACTTCCAACCCTTCCAATTCACCTGTTTTATTAAATACCGGCATGCTGCCATTCGCATCAGAACTAACAGTAATTTGACTGATTGCCACACCATGATCCAGCAAATACTTGAGCGCTTGGGCAGCAGACAGTCGGCTGCCTTTTTTCTTTGTATTTATATTTGACGTAATATCTACAAGTCCCCCGCGATTGGCATATTCTATCGAAGCTTCTAACAAATCCTCACTGCGATTAATATGCGTTGGGCTAAATAAACTAATCGGCAAATCTGTTTCATACAGAATCTCATAGAGAGTATTGTAATGGTTTTTTCCCGTTCCCATATGCAAATGAATGAATCCTTTTTTGCCCGAAAGCATAGAAGCTACTCTTACGTGTGAGGCCAACCTTTTCAATTCTTCTTTTGTGACGTAAGAAGAACGGTGATCCTCAATCGCAAGCTTCAATCCTAATACTTCCTGGAAGAACATAATGTCTTCCCTCACGTCTCCGGTAAGTGTACTGGGCGGATAGCCATATCCTCCTGTTAGAATATAAGCATTCATTCCTTCTTCGTTTAAAGATTTAGCCTTAGACAATAAGCTTTTTGAATTCCGCCCTATATCATTTGTCCCCAGCAGGCCGACCACAGTAGAAATCCCATTTCTTATTAAAGATCCTAATTGAACTTCAGGTGTGCTTGAAGAGAATCCACCTTCACCGCCGCCTCCGGTAATATGAACATGACGATCGATTAGTCCTGGTATACATATCGTATGTTTCCCATTAATAATTTCAACATCTATCCCGCTTATTATAATGTCATCATCTATTTTAATAATTTTATCTCCCGCAATAAGAACGTCTTTTTCCCCTGCATACTCTGGTGAATAAACGTTTGTCTGTTTAATTACTTTCAACATTGTGTTTCCCCCTGCAACCGTTTAAATTTTATATTGAAAATCATCCTCTTTTGATGATTGTCCTTCTGTAGCAGCTTTGACTTTTTCAATTGAAAACCCAGTGTATCCATAAATAATGGCAAAAATAAACCCGACGTAACACATGACAGCCCAAGGTAAAAACTCTATGACGGGTACTCCTAAAGTGCTTGACATATACACTCCAGCTAAAGACCAAGGAACGATTGGGACTACTACAGTACCGGAGTCTTCCAACGTCCTTGAAAGATTTTTAGCATGTAATCCTCTTTCAGCATATACATTTCTAAAAAGCTCACCTGGTATTAAGATAGACAAGTATGAGCTTCCCGTTGTGACTGCAATCGTAATGCAAGACAATACTGTAGCCAAAATTAAACTGCCTGTTGACTTTGCCTTTTCATTCACTTTTTCCAATACGACTTCTAAGCATCCTACCTTACTGATTACCCCAGCAAAAGCGAAAGAACAAAAAGCAATTAAAGTGGTTCCCATCATCGAGCTCATTCCGCCACGATTGAGCAAACCTGAAACGTCTTCCGGTATTGTAGAAACATCTACCGTTCCTGACATCATACTGATGTTGAACCCGCTGACAGTTGCCAAGAAAGCATTTTCAACAGATATACCTTGAAACACAATTCCAAGAATAATAGCAGTTGTGGAAGAAGCAATCATGACTGGAATAGTTGGATATTTTAAAATAGAACCGGCTAAAACGATAATAATAGGGACCACCAATAAAACATTCCAATCAAATGTAGAGGTTAACATGGATGTCATTTCATTCAAGCCCTCTTGGTTATTTCCACCTTTTACTTCCATCATTTTACCTGCAATGAAATAAACAATTACTCCGATAATAGCGGCTGGAATAGTTGTATACATCATATGTTTTATATGTTCATACAATTTGCTTCCTGCCGCAGCTGGGGCTAAGTTTGTAGTATCGGAAAGAGGAGACAACTTATCTCCAAAATAAGCCCCAGCTACGACCGCACCCGCTGTAACCGGCAGTGAAACGCCTTGAACGAGCGCAATTCCCATCACTGCCACTCCAATCGTTCCTGCCGATCCCCACGAAGTACCGGTAAATGTTGAAACGATAGCTGCCACAAAAAAAGCAGTGATCAATAAGTAATTAGGATCGATTAATTTCAACCCATAGAAAATCATCATTGGAATCGTTCCTGAAACCATCCATGTGCCTATTAAAATACCCACAGTAATTAAAATAAGAATAGCAGACATCGATTTAGCTGTTGTTTGAACAATTCCTTCTTGCATCTCTTCCCATGAAACCCCTAAACTTTTTCCAATAAGAGCGGCGATGGCTGCGGCGATTAGAAGCAATGGCTCTGCCCTTAAATGAAACACACCGTATCCTATTCCCAGCAGCAGCAGCAAGGCGATGATAGGAGTGATGGCTAACATAAGACCGGGCTTCTTTTTCATCCTAAATTCCTCCTCTTCACTTTATCTATCTTTTATAATGCAATAATCATGCCATTAGTAAATTAATCAGAATTTACTGATATCTGCATACTATAAGCATGCTATCTCTTGTTGAAAGGGATAAAACGGGATAAGATACACCCATTGGACCGTTTCATCCCTTTCAACAAGTCCGTTTTATGCTCTGGCTTTCCAAGGCTATTTTGACAAGACAACAAAAAAGAGTTCGGAATGTTTTCATCCGAACTCTTTTTATCGAGCCGTCAAATCGAAGACGTTTTTCGATTCCACTCTTTATTAAGCTAGAAGTGAACGGTCACTTAGGAGGGCTTCGCCGCGAATTCTTTGGAATTCCGCCAGCAGCTTTTCTACCGTCAGATCCGGCTTTTCTTTTTCGTTTGCCTGGAAAATAATTTGACCTTTATCCATCATAATAAGGCGGTTGCCAAGATCTAGCGCCTGCTGCATATTGTGGGTGACCATTAGAGTTGTTAATTGAAACTTTTCAACAATTTCTTTTGTTAACTTTGTGATCAAATCTGCTCTTGCCGGGTCAAGCGCGGCTGTATGTTCATCCAAAAGTAAAATATCCGGTTTTGTAAATGTAGCCATCAACAAGGAGAGTGCCTGCCGCTCTCCGCCAGACAGCAGCCCTACCTTGGCCTGCAGGCGGTTTTCCAAACCAAGATGAAGAATTTCAAGCTGCTCACGAAAGAATTCGCGGCGCTTTTTAGTGACTCCAAATTGAAGCGATCTTGGCTTGGTTCGGTTATAGGCCAGCGCCAAATTTTCTTCAATGGTCATTGTCGGTGCTGTTCCAGCAAGTGGATTTTGAAAAACCCGGCCGATTTTTCTAGCTCGCTTATGCTCAGACATGGAAGTCATATTCGTACCATTAATATTTACTGTTCCATAATCAGGGAAAATATTTCCGGAAATGATGTTCATTAAAGTCGACTTTCCAGCTCCGTTACTTCCGATAACGGTTACGAAGTCACCTGGCTGCATTTGTAAATATAACTGATTCAGTGCAATTTTCTCATCCGGAGTACCTTCATAGAAAACTTTATAAATCTGATCTAGCTGCAGCAACCTGATCCCCTCCATTTGGCTTGGCCGAACTTAATTGTGCGGCCCGTTTTTTCTTTCTTGCTCCGGCTTTTTGCTTATCAATTAATTTAGGGACAACCAAAGCAAAGATAACAATAATAGCCGTAATCAACTTCATGTCACCTGTTTCAAGAAAATCTGCTCTTAGGGCCAATGTGACGATCAAACGATATAAAATAGCTCCGATCAATACAGCAAGTGTAGCCCTAACAATCGTTGCATTTCCGATGACAGCTTCTCCAATAATAACTGAAGCCAACCCAATAATAATCATCCCGATTCCCATTCCAACGTCACTGAATCCGTTATATTGAGCAACTAATGCTCCTGAAAAGGCAACTAATGCATTGGAAATACCTAATCCGAGAACTTTGAGCCAATCGGTGTTAGCTGAAAAGCTTCGCACCATTCCGTCATTGTCACCGACTGCCCGCAAGCTTAAGCCGATTTCTGTTTTAAGGAAGACGTCAACGATTTTCTTAATAGCAAAAGCTATGATGAACATAACAATGAGGATTCCCCAGGTAGAAGGAACATAATCAGCTAAACCAATAGAAGACAATAGACTTTGCATCATGTTGTCGAACCCTAATCCTTGCCACCAGGAAGTAATCTTGGTGATCACTGTTTCTTCCGAAAGAAGCGGCACATTCGGTTTATCCATAATGCGTAGGTTGATAGAATAAAGGGCAATCATCATTAAAATACCAGATAATAACGGATTAATTTTTCCTTTTGTATGAAGAATACCCGTCACACATCCCGCCAAAAACCCGGCTACCAATGCTCCAACGGTTGCAAGGAAAGGATTGACGCCGGAGATAATTAATACTGCGGCCGTTGCTCCTCCTGTTACAAAGCTCCCGTCAACTGTTAAATCAGGAAAGTCTAATATTCTAAAGGATAGATACACTCCCAAAGCCATAATGGCATAGATAACACCAACTTCTACTGAGCCAAATAAGGCTGTAAACATATAAATCTCCCCCTATTGGACGGATGATAAGGAGGCTTTGGCTAAGCCTCCTCATTTATTACTTTACAAATTCCGCTTCTTTTTTCCATTCGTCTTTAATTGGAATATTCATTTCTTTTGCTGCATTCTCATTAATAAGCAGCTTTAAATTTTGTGGAGGCTGTACAGCCATATCACCTGGCTTCTCTCCGTCTTTTAATATTTTCACTGCCATTTGTCCCGCTTCATAGCCAATGTCATAGTACTCAAAGCCGAAGGCCGCAAATCCGCCGCGCTTTACAGAATCAAGCTCACCAACAAATAAAGGTATATCTTTTTGGTTGGCCACTTGAACAACTGATTCAAGTGCAGATACAACCGTATTGTCCGTAATGATATAAATCATGTCAGCTTTTCCAGCAAGTGACTCGGTAGCCTGCTTTACCTCTGAAGAAGCCGATACCGTTACTGGCACCATTTTTAAACCATTTTTCTCCATGACTTTTTTCACTTCATCTACTTGGGCGACAGAGTTTTGTTCTCCCGCGTTATAAATAACACCTACACGCTTTCCTTCAAACTCTTTAGCCATAAATTCGATCGTTTTCGGGATTGCCTCTGGGTGCAAATCTGTTGTTCCTGTAAGATTTCCGCCCGGCTTTTCAGGGTCTTTTACTAAACCTGCTGCCTTCGCATCTGTAACTGAAGTGAAAACAATCGGAATATCTTTCGTCGCATTTAATGCGCCTGTAGCACTTGGAGTAGAGTTTGCGAATATTAAATCTACTTTGTCCCCGGCAAAGTTATTGGCGATGGTCTGATTGTTATTTTGATCGCCCTGAGCAATCTGCACATCATAATCTGCTTCTATCCCAGCATCTTCTAAAGCTTTCTTAAAGCCTTTGTAAGCGTTATCAAGGGATGGATGCTCAACAATTTGCGTAACGCCAATCTGGTACTTTTCCTCGCCCTTTCCTGAGGCTTCTTGTCCTTTTTCTTTGCTTTCTTCTCCGCAGCCAGCCAATAAAAGAGCACTCGCTATCCCAGCTGCCGTCATCCCTTTTATCCACTTTTTCATTCAATCTCCCCCTTTAGTCCCTATATTTCTGAAAATTTTGTACCTCTCTCTAAGATAAATTTATTATGCTTGAAAGGAAACAGAAAATCAAGTGTTTTCAGAATATTATTAAATTCGGTTTTTGGCGTTAATGCTTTTGTGCGTCATAGCATGAAAACTGAGTTTTCTCATAACTTTTATTTTTTGCATATTATCCAAAAAAAGCTTTCCTTGCATTTTTATCTGTTTTTTCTGACTATTCAAATCACCAAAATTACTATGCTTAAAAGCGGTTGTCCCTCTCCGGCAGCAAAATATAATCGTTAATCAGATTTGAAGACACCTTTGGAAAGTGACCATTTGGAAAAGACAAAAGGCCAGTCGTACTTTTCCACAAATAAATAACAGTATGGCTATGTTTTGCTCAGTCATCGCAGAGAGGTACTTTTCTTGCTTTAAAATTTAGTGCGGGAGAACTCAAATAGAAAGCAAGAGATTAGCCTCTCTTGCTTTCTTTATTTATATAGCGTTATGGTGGTTGGAGACTAGGCAAACAATGCCTTTTGCTTGTCAGCCAACAGGATCTTCCTTCTCTTTCATCCATATTTTTTATTTTAACTATAAATGAATGGAAGCCCATCCCGAAGGTTGGCTTCCAAAAAGAAACACGAATTCCTTCTATTATCTTCTTTTATAAATTCGGAAATAATATTCATAAGGATTGCGTTCGTTTTTGTCCCCTTGCTTTTCAGAAATGAGCTGCCAGTCCTCCCACTCAATGACATCAGGGAAAAATGTATCTCCTGGAAAAGAATGTTGGATAGCCGTTACATAAAGTTTATCCGCGTAAGGCATCATTTGTTCAAAGATTTCTGCCCCACCCGTGATAAATAGTTCCTCTTCATTCTTAGCTCTTTCGAACAGTTCTTCAAAAGAATGAACAACTGTGCAGCCAGCTGCTTTGTAATTTTTATCGCGGGTAATAATAATATTCTCGCGTCCCGGGAGCGGCTTGCCAATTGATTCATATGTTTTTCTGCCCATTACAATCGGATGGCCCATGGTTGTCTCTTTAAAAAACTTTAAATCCTCAGGAATTCGCCACGGTAAAGTATTATCCTTACCCATCACTCCATTTTCATCCATTGCCCAGATAAAAGAAATCACTCTCGTCACCTTCTTTTCAATTTGCCGTTGTACAGTCTTCAATAGAAAATACGGCTCATTTTACTCTTCCTCAAGTATTCTCACTTTTTCTTATGATTTGTAATCCTTGTTGGTCCAGAGCATAATGAATGCCTTGCTGTAATGTTGAGAAACAAGGCACTCCATCTATCTCATAGCCGCTCTGGGTAATTTGCATGCTCAGCTCCGGTGCTATTCCAACTAGCAGGCAACTCGTTCCCAGCAGAGAGGCTGCCTGGACAAACTTTTGCAGAAAAGATAACGTATACTCATCGACACCTTTTATCCCTGTCAAATCAAGAATGAGATAGGACGCCTGATAATTCGGCAAATTGAGCAGCGTTCTATTTAACAGCTCTTCCGCCCTGAACTCCTCATACTTTCCTACAAGAGGAATAACCAAGATCGATTCAATAACAGGAATAATAGGAGACGATATATCTTTAATAATGTCGGAAAGTATCTTTGTTCGCTCAGAAATACTCTTTTCCAATTCTCTTTGAGCTTGTTGCTCTTCTTCCTGAAACATGGCCTTAACATTTAATGTAGGCGTTATGTGAGAAGGGAAAAATTCATATTCAGTATAATCATCTCCCTCAATCTGGCTTTTTAAAATTTTGTACCAGATGTTCGCGTTAAATAGCCCACTCAACACACCAGCCCAATGCCCAGGCAGGAAAGTACCTTCCTCTTCCTTTTGCTGAGCTACATTAATTTTATACTCCCAGCTATTCTTTACTCGGACAATCGCTGTCTTTTCTTCTTCTGAAAAAGACTGAATCCCTGTGACGCCCCATCCGGCCGTCAAGTATGTATTCGGTAGTTTTTCTAAAATCGTTCCAACGTCCCCAATGGATTCCAAATAAAAGTTACTTACAATTCTCCCTGTCCTGTAGCCAGCCGTCTCCAACACAAGCTTAGCTGCCTTTTCGCCTGATATTTCTTCAATGGAATCAAGCAATGTTTTAAAAGCAGTATTCACCCAGAATAAAACGACTTCATCATTTTCAAATTTCAATGTCCCTTTTTCCAAATCCCAATCAAATAGAGAACCTTGAACATTTATCTCGTAGTTTGCCAACTTGAATGACCTCCACTATTTTTGCACGAATAATCCTGCTAGTATGTTGTTCCATCAGGCGAAAAAGAATCCGCTCATCTTATAAGGAAACATGCCCTTTCATTATAATAGTGCGATGAGGGCATTGTAAATTCAAATGGAATAGGGGACAGTAATAAAAAGCAGTGGAATGATTCACACTCCACTGCTTGCCTCCATATGTTCAAACTGCTACAGGCGCTTTAATAGGACCATGAGGATGGTAGCCGATTAACTCTATATCTTCTATAGAAAAGTCAAAAATATGTTTCACCCCAGAGTTCAACTTTAACTGCGGAAGCTCTCGCGGCTCTCTCAACAACTGCTTTTCCACCTGCTCCACATGGTTAGAGTAGATGTGCACATCAGCTCCTGTATAAATTAACTCGCCAACTTCCAACCCACACTCATGGGCAATTAAATGGGTAAGCAAGGCGTAGGAAGCAATGTTGAAAGGCAGTCCTAGGAAAACATCGTTTGAGCGCATGTTAAACATGCAGCTAAGCTTTCCATCTACCACATAAAATTGAAAAGCGTAGTGACAAGGAGGCAGCTGCTGATTTTTAAGCTCTGAGGCACTCCAGGCGTTGCAAAGCAGGCGCCGTGAATCCGGGTTTCGTTTAATTTCATCAATAATATACTGAATTTGATCGTATACTTCCCCATCTGCCCCTTCCCAGCTGCGCCACTGCTTGCCATATACACTTCCTAAATCACCAAATTTTTGAGCAAAAGCATCGTCATTCAGTACGTTCTCTTGGTAAATGGCAAGCTGCTCTTCATACATCCGCTTAAATTCTTCGTCTTTTTGGCTTCTAAGGCCAAAATCTTTCATATCCGGGCCGTCATATTCCTCAGACTCTACCCACTTTTGAAATCCCCATTCATCCCAAATATGATTATTATTTTGCAACAGATAGCGGAGATTCGTATCTCCTTTTAAAAACCACAAAAGCTCGCTGACAATGAGCCGGAAAGGAACCCGTTTTGTCGTTAGCAACGGAAAACCTTCCTGCAAGTCAAAACGCATTTGATAGCCAAATATACTAATGGTCCCTGTTCCTGTTCGATCTTCTTTTCTTCTTCCTTCTTTTAAAATATATCGGCATAAATCTAAATATTGCTGTTCATTCTTACTCATTCTGTTCACTCCTTGTTCGTCACACCGGCTGCCGTCTCTTTTTCACCTACTTCCATTGTTCCGAAATGAAAGAGAGACGTCGGCCGGATTTGTTGATGAAAGCCCAGATTGGAAAACCGGCTGGATTGATAATGGTCCTTTAATACGATTCGTTGCTTAGCCACTCGGAGTGCTTCTTGAATGGTCTCCTGTGTCAGCTCATCCTGAACAGCAAGCTTTCTCAGTCCCGCGATTCCTTCTGAAGTCAATATAGGCTTTGTAAACATTGGATCAAAGTAAACAACGTCAACCGACTGATCAGGGAGAGAGGCTAGCACCTGCTGATAAGAGCCGCTAATGACATGGATTCGCTTCATAGCCTCGCCCAACTCACGCAGCGATGATTCCCACTCGTTCAACCCATGCTTCACCATATAAGCAAGTACAGGGTTCCCCTCTATTCCCGTCACACGGCCGGATGGCCCGATTACAAAGCTTGCCGCAATGCTATCCGATGCCAGACCTAATGTGCAATCCAGCAGAGACATTCCCGGTTTTAGCCCGGAGGCCGTGATAAAAGGATCAGCCTCTCCTCTCATTAACCGTTTCACTCGAAAAGAAGCAGAATTTGGATGAAAGAAAAAAGGCTCTTCTGCATCGGACGCGTAAAATTCCAGCCGATTTTTAGCAACAATCAGACAATCTGAATCATAATCAGCCTGGAGAGAGGCAACCGATCGTTTGTTCCTTTTTACAAACGGGCAGTCCAGTTCAGCGGCTGCCCTTCTCGCTTTTTCTTCGATTTTTTTATTAGTACGTGCAGATGTCGATACAATCATCTTTTCTCCTGTAAAAAAGGATGCCCGGAGACATCCTTTGTTTATTTGCAGTATTGGTCGAATGCTTTTGTTAAATCTTGAATAATGGAACCTATATCGTTTCCTTCAATGTGTTCCCTCGGGACGAAATGAACGACTTCCTGGCCCTTTAATAATGCCATTGATGGGGAAGATGGTTCATAGCCATCAAAAAACTCACGCATTTGAGCAGTCGCTTCCCGGTCTTGTCCAGCAAATACCGTTACTAAATGCTCAGGTGCCGGCTCATGCATAGTGGCTTGTACTGCAGCAGGACGAGCAAGCCCGGCAGCACAGCCGCAAACAGAATTTACTACTACAAGTGTTGTTCCTTCTACAGTGGAAATAAATTCATTCACTTCTTCTGCTGTCGTCAACTCTTTAAACCCAGCATTCGTTAATTCAGCTCGCATCGGTGCAGCCATTTGCTTCATATATTCTTCATAAGCATTTGTCATGTTTTATCCCTCCATTAATCATTTTTCTCTTGCTTCCGTCATTTGCTTCCAAACAGACCCCTTTGCTTCCTCACCGACTTGAATGCGCTCAATCGCCATTTTAACCTGCATTTGCACTTCAAATTCCGGATCATTCTCTGCTTTCTTTAAGGCAGGCAAAGCTGTTTCATCGCCGACTTCATACAAAAACATAGCGGCCCGCCAGCGGACAATTTTACTTTTATCTTCAAGAGCCTTACACATAGCTGGAATCGCTTCTTTGAAACCAAGATCAGAAAGACAATCACCAGCCGTGCGGCGAACTGTTACCGTTGCATCATTCAGCCCCTCATATAAAAGCGGCAAAACTTGTTTGTCTTCGAGCATGCCGATATAAACAACAGCTAGACGGCGAATGGCTGGTTTGCCGTCTCTCAGAGCCAGCTGTAAGACAGGCAGATCTTCTTCAGTAGGGTCTTCCATCTGCTCAAGCCATTGATAACGCCGGCGCCAGTCTTCCTCTTCCTGCCACATAGATGTGGTGATTTTTAAGCCGCGCCGTTTTACCTCGGGTATTGCCTTGCCCTCCGCTCCGGCAGCGGCCAATCCTTCTAGACGCTCACGAGGATAGGCGGCAACAATCTCTTCCAGCGTTTCTTTTCCGACTTCATTCAAATCGCCGTAGCGAATGCCGAACTCCTCCCACTTTCTTTGAAGCACATAGTTATCATCTGTTAGCTGCGCTTTTTTGAATGCTTCCAAGAAATAATCAGGCAGCGGAAAGCGTTTTTCTTCCGTGGCAGAGGTTAGTTTCAGCTGAATAGGGATTCCTTTAAATGTTTGGATAGATGCCTGCACTTCTCCATACGCCTCTTCTGTCCCTTTCGAAGCGTTATCTCCTGAAACAGCTTCGCCGAACACTTCTCTCACTTGCGGAAGCAAGCCTTGCCAATCATATTTTCCATTGCGTTCAATCGCTAAAAAATCAGCCACATGGTAGACGCCCTTTATTCCTTCGATAGAAAGGATAGATTGAATCTCTTTTGGGGCTCCTTCTCCAGCTCCAGCTTTATAATTGTTGCTTTTGCCCGCAGGCAGTTCTTCGTCCAAAATTACTTTCATTGTATTCGGACTTGGTGTAGGTTCAATTTTTAAAATACGCAAAGTGAACGGCTCCTTTCACAATCTTTACCGCCATTCTACCATAGATAAAACAACTGGCGCTTTCTTTTGCTCACTGCGTGAATTCTGATAAATAGCTCCAGCGTTCAATGAGCTGCTCCAGCTTTTCATTGAGCTGTTCCAGTTCCATGCTTAACTGCTGAGCTTTTTCAAAATCGCTGCCCACTGCTTCCAATTCTTCGTCCGCTTGAACTATACGATCTTCTACTTTAGCAATCTCTTCTTCAATGGTTTCCCATTCCCGTTGTTCATGATAGCTTAGCTTTTTCTTTGGCTTTTCTCTGACAGGCTCAACTTTCGTCTCTTTAACGGGTGCCTCCTCTAGCTTTTCAGCCATGGCCTGTTCGGCTAAATAGTCACTATACTGACCATAGTAGGATCCGATTACACCATCGCCCTCAAAGATAAGCAGCCGATCCGCCGTCTTATCCAGGAAGTAACGGTCATGGGACACGGTGATAACGACTCCAGGAAAATCCTCCAAGTAATCTTCAAGCACAGTCAGCGTCTCTGTATCCAGATCATTTGTTGGTTCATCCAGCAGCAAGACATTTGGCTGTGTCATTAACAGTTTCAATAAATAAAGGCGTCGCTTCTCTCCGCCGGATAGCTTGTAAATCGGTGTACCATGGGCATGCATAGGAAAAAGAAAACGCTCAAGCATTTGAGCAGCAGAAATTTTTTCTCCTGTCTTTGTTGTTATAATCTCTGCGGACTCGCGGATATAAGCAATCATACGCATATTTTCGTCCATGTCTGTCCGCTCTTGTGTATAATAAGCAATCTTCACTGTTTGACCGGTTATCATTTCCCCGCAATCAAATGGCAGTTTTCCAGCGAGCAAGTTCATAAAAGTAGACTTGCCGCTTCCGTTTTTTCCAATAACGCCAAAACGGTCTCCAGGTTTTACGAGCAAGTTAAAGTCCTTCAGGATCGCTTGGCCATCAAATGATTTAGAAACATTTCTTAGCTCAAACACTTGTTTGCCGAGCCGGCTACCCTTTACCGACAAATCAACCTGCTCTTTTTTTGGCCCTTGACCGAGTGCGCCTTCTAATTGTTCAAAGCGGCCAATCCGCGCTTTTTGTTTCGTTGTTCTTGCTTTAGCGCCCCGGCGCATCCAGGCCAGCTCCCGGCGATATAAATTTCTTCGTTTGTCTTCTTCGGCAGCCTGTTGTTCCTCACGCTCTGCCTTGGCAGCAATATAATCCTGATAGTTGCCTTTATATGTATATAAACGGCCATGGTCAAGCTCGAACATTCTATTTGTCACTCTATCCAAAAAGTACCGGTCATGGGTAACAAGCAGCACGGCTCCGGAATATTTGCTTAAGTACTCTTCCAGCCAGCGGATCGTTTCATAATCTAAATGGTTCGTTGGTTCATCAAGGATTAACAAATCAGGCGTTTCAATCAATACTTGCGCAAGCGCCACCCGCTTTTTCTGCCCGCCGGACAGCTCGCTGATTTTTCGGCTAAAATCAGGGATACCCAATCTTGTTAAAATCGCTTCGGCATTTGTGTTTGCTTCCCAGGCACCTAGTGCATCCATCTGCTTTTGCAGCTCAAACAACTGCTCGGCTACCTCTTGATCCTGTGGATCCTGTTCGAGCTGTTTTAATGTGCTTTCATATTCTTTTAGCAATTGAATCACTGGTGCGTCACTTAAAAATAATTGATCCATTACAGTCAACTCCGGATTCATTTCCGGTTCCTGTTCTAAATAAGCAATCGTATAATCATTCGGGCAAACAATCTCCCCGCTGTCAGGCATGTCTTTTCCTGCGACGATTTTTAACAGACTAGATTTCCCTGTGCCATTCACACCAATCAAGCCAGCCCGTTCTTTTTCGGCAATGGAAAAAGTGATCTCGTCAAACAGCAATTTTTCTCCGTACGATTTTGACATATCTTGCACAGTAAGTGCTCTCATTTTCTTTCTCTCCCCATTTGCAAATCATTCACTGCCTTTTGTTATCATTTGCAGCGAATCAGCGATAAAGCTGATTAACTCACCAAACTCTGTCATCATCTCTTCCGTGATCATTCGTTCAAAGTAAACGTGCCACTCACACATGGTCTCTGTTTGATCAGACTCGATTCTTCTCCGTTCATAACGCCTCTCTTTTCCCCATATTTTTTCTAAAAGGCTCATATCCGCCGCTGTCAAATCTTGCTCTGTCCCGCTGTATAAAATATGCAGCGACACGCCCGGAATAGCACCGGGAAGAGGCAACAGTTCGCCCGCCAACTTTTCAAGATTTGCTTCAACGGTCAGTGACACCTTGAGTTGCTCGTTTTCTTTGAGCGAAAATGTGATCGCTGCTTCTCGACTAAGATTGGCAAGATCCATCTTATCCGTACGGTTATGAATGTGAAAAAGGCCGGCCAGATCCCGGTCATATATTTCGGCTTGTATCATGAATTTGATGTTATCAAAAGCAGTCGGATCAAACAAATCAACACCTTCTTTATTGTTGTTCAAACAAACATCCTATTCTTTCTCCATCATAAATAATGTAAAAAAGGTCAATGACTGTTTCAATTCAGCGGAAAAAGACTGTACCGCCGCTTCTGTCATGCCGCCTTTATAAACATATTCTTCTGCTATAGGCTGAAAGCCGTTTTCTCGTGCGAGCTTGACAAATTCCCAAGGCATCATTGTATTCATAATAACTGGCTGGCCGCTCAAACGATTATAGCTGTTTTCCCGCGGACCGGCTGTTGGGCCTAATATCGCTGCACAAAATTTCCCAGAAGGCTTCAGCACTCGTTTAATTTCTTTTAACACATGATAGGGATTCTCAGTCCACTCCAAAGAATTAATGGCCATTACAGCATCGAGTTCATCGTTTTGAAAAGGTAGATTGGCTAAATCACCTTGCTTAAAAGTTAGCCGCTCTGTCTCAAATTTTTGTGCAAATTCCACCATTTTATTGGACAAATCGATTCCAACTACTTCGTATCCTGCTTGGTTCAGCTTTTGACTGCCATAGCCATCTCCACAGCCTAGATCGGCCACAAGGCTGTTTTTCGGGACGTAATTGGCAAAGAAAGGACAGACTCCTTTACGGCTGCCATTTTCCCACATGTCGGCACTTTTAGCTTGCCACCCGCCTGCTCTCGCATTCCATTGGTTTTTCGCTTCTTTTTGCCACGATACATCCGCCATTTTCATCCCTCCTGCTTTCTTTCATTGTAAGGGAATAGAATAGCTTTCGGCAATATAAATGAAACCGCTCCTGAGGTCAGGGGCGGCTTCCTTTTCATTCGAACGTGAAGGATCACTTTATGAACTGATCAGCGGACTTCTTGAGAAATAACGCAACGACTCTTCTTTGATGCGGGTAAACAATTGGGGATTAACGAAAGGAATAAGCTCTTCAGCAATCCTCCAGGCATTTAACTCAATTTGAGCCAAAACTTCGACGCTTTTCGTTTCTTCCAGTCGGGCACTTAAGGAAGGCAGCTCCTGGTCTAATGCATGCCCAAGCTCATGGGCAAAAATAATCCATTCATATTCCTTCAACTGCTCCAGTGATCCAAGAAGCCTTTCGCATTGAATGGCAATGTCTTGTTTAAAGAGGGTAATCGAATGGGTAGCGGGCGAATACTTCCCTCCTACACAACGAGCTCCTGGAAACTCTTTTTTTATTTCCAGCGTTAACGTCTGATCCATCTTCTTCATTAAAGAATAAAAATTTGGTTCCCCCTGCATTTCACTCTCAACTCACTCTGCTTTTTATCTTTATTATTTTCATTTTCGCCTTTTTATGCTTCTATGTAGGTTTGAAGGCTCATTAGTTTTTTAATAATAGACGAAAAGCATCAGTTTGTATATAGGCAGTAAGAACCATTAAAAAATTGTCCCGGCAATCAGCTGAAACTTTTGCGGGACAATTTTTTATTCTAACGGTTTTTTTTGCAGAGAGTGAAGCATGTCAACTCTTTCCGGATCTTCATTAAAATAATCCACCAGATCAGCAATGCGGTCAATAGAATTCCAGCTTAAATGATGTTCAATACCTTCTACATCTTCATAAATGTGTTCTTCTTTCACGCCGATGATCCGCAAAAACTCCTCAAGCAAATCATGTCTTTCTACAAGGCGTTTGCCAATTTTCTTTCCTTTAGCAGTTAAAACCAGCCCACGGTATCTCTCGTATACTAAGTACTCATCCTTGTCCAGTTTTTGGACCATTTTTGTTACAGATGAGGGATGGACAGATAATGCTTCCGCAATATCAGACACACGGGCGTATCCTTTTTTATCTATAAGTATAAAAATTTGTTCTATGTAATCTTCCATGCTTGGTGTCGGCATCGGGACCCTCCTGAATATACTCATCCCTTTAAGTTTACTATAAGAGCGATTTGAGCACAAGCCACCGGGCTTTTCCTATTCATAGGGAACAATGAAATTTTTTGACTTTTTCCCCTTTCCCTTCCTTGACTAATTTTACTTTTTCCGGTATATTATACGTATTATAAACAGTTTTTTCTGTTTGTAATGAATATTTTGATTTGGGCACATATAGATAAGATGTGTTTCGAAGATTTAGGAGGATTCATTAATATGCAAAACGGTAAAGTAAAATGGTTTAACAATGAAAAAGGCTTTGGATTTATCGAAGTAGAAGGCGGAGACGATGTATTCGTTCACTTCACTGCAATCGAAGGCGACGGATACAAATCCTTAGAAGAAGGTCAAGAAGTTTCTTTTGAAATCGTAGAAGGAAACCGTGGACCTCAAGCAGCTAACGTTGTAAAACTATAATTGAACTCATAAAGCCGGCAAATCTTGCCGGCTTTTTATTTTTATTTAAGCAGCTGTTCTCCACATTTTCTCAGCTGTTCCCCTACTGTGCATTTAGTGATACAAAACTTATGGGCATATGCTTTCCCCTTTTCCTTTCGAAATGTCACCTTGAGCAGGCATCCATCGCAATATGTTTGTAGAATCTCCTCTACCTCTGCCATAAGCTGTTTTCTTTCCAAGTAAGTCACACCTTTCTATACAGCTTTTGCTTAAGAAATCACGGAATGGCTGCTGACGAAATTTCCCTGCAGTGCTTGGTTCGCCAGTTTGTCCGCTTCTTTATTTTGCCTTCTGTCTACCGGTTTGTAAAGCGGTGACAAATGAAGCGATTGCATCTTGTGTTCAATCCGATCAAGCCATTTATTTAATGTTTCATCAAAGCAAGGCCATTCCCCTGACAGCTGTTTCAAGACTACATGAGAATCCCCTGTAATTGTAACCGGTACTTGTTTGACGCCGATTTCTTCAAGCAGTTCAATGGCCTTATAAAGGGCTGCATATTCCGCTTCGTTATTGGACTCCAATTGGAGAAGCTTTTCATTTATCCGATAGCGCCAATCTTCTCCATTCTTTTTATAGTAAACAGCAATCCCAATGCCGGCTATTTGGTTTTCTCTGTCAAAACCGCCGTCAAAATACACTTCTACTTCACCTGGTGCCTCATCAAGCTGCTTGTTTAGTTTAGTGAATTCCTTCACTGTCCATTCATTTAAGAGCTCATCAGTAACTGTAGCATTTTTCATTCTCCCTGTTTTATTTAAATCTTCAACAATGGGCAGCACCAGGTCTTTGCTTAGCCACTCTGATTCAAATTCTGTTTTCCTGCCTTTAAATTCATATTGCCACTTAATTTTCATTTTCATATTGATCCCCGCTTTCTTCTTGACCAATTTTCATGTTTTTGTATAATGTACGTTATGCTCAAACACAAGAATAAAGACAGACATTTTTCCGCTATTTCTTTCATATCACAGGAGGTTTTGTATGTTCAATGAATGGTTTGGCTTTATATTTATTATCATTAACTTTACTATATTTTTAGCCATGTATCGACTATTTGGGCGTACAGGATTGTTTACATGGGTTGGTGTCGCCACCATACTGGCTAATCTTCAAGTAGTGAAGACTATTGAAGTGTTCGGCTTAACCGCTACCCTTGGCAACACGATGTATGGGACCGCCTTTCTGGCCACGGATTTGCTCAATGAACGCTATGGGAAAGAAGATGCAAAAAAAGCAGTGTGGCTCGGCTTTTTTACGCTAGTCATGATGACAATGATCATGCAAATGGTTCTTCTTTTTAAGCCAGGACCATCAGATTTTGCTCAGGAGCCTATGAGCCAGTTGTTTAGTTTATTGCCCCGCATTGCTGTTGGAAGTCTTGCCGCCTATTTAGTGAGCCAATTTGCCGATGTATATATCTTTTCTTATTTAAAGAAAAAGTTTCCGACAGATTCACAATTTTGGATTCGTAACAACGGCAGCACGATGATCAGCCAGCTGCTGGATACTCTTGTTTTTACGAGCATCGCCTTTCTCGGTGCTTTCCCACTAGATGTTTGGGTACAGATTTTCCTTTCAACCTGTGCTTTAAAATGGATTATAGCGTTATTGGATACCCCATTTGGCTATATCGCTAAACGTTTTCCTAAATAATCACGAATCGATGGCTGAACGAAGCTCCATTTGTCAGTCATATTTTTTATGAGCGGAAACCAGGAACTAGTGGAACGTCCCTCCTTGGGCTCGAGGTCATCAGTCGACCTGGTTATGTGGCTGAACCACGCCACTCCACCATTTCGCCTTATGCTTGTCGCCCCAGGACAGGCGGCTTCGCTTTTCTTTGTCCAGCTCCGCCTCCTTGGGGCTCGAGGTCATAAGTCGACCTGGTTATGTGGCTGAACCACGCCACTCCACCATTTCGCCTTATGCTTGTCACCCCAGGACAGGCGGCTTCGCTTTTCTTATTGCAAATTGTTTGTTTTTTCCGTAAAATTTATTGGTATGAAGCTAAACAAGGGGGGGGAATTCGATTGTTTGAAGTGTATACAGATGGAGCCAGCACTGGTTCTCCCGGCTGGGCGGGAGCGGGTGTTTTCATTAAAGAGGGCAGTCGTGTTGACCGCTATTCATTCCCTCTTGGTATAAGAGATACACATGAAGCGGAGTTTCTGGCCGTCATTCAAGCATTAAAGCTATTAAAAGAAAGACAAGCAGCGACCATTTCTTTGCGCAGCGATTCTCAGACAGTCGTTCAGGCAATTGAAAAAGAATATATACATAAAAAACTCTATCAACCGCTGCTGCAAGAAATCCTTTCACTATCAAAAGAGTTTCCGCTCTTCTTCGTCAAGTGGATCCCTAGCAAAGAAAATCGCGCGGATGGCCTTGCCCGTGAGGCAGTCAGACAAAATAAAGGTGTCGAAAAGTCATGAGATGGGCGGCTGAACTTTCCTTATTGTTTGTGGCCCTCATTTGGGGAGTGACTTTCGTCATTGTTCAACAAGCGATCGATCTGTTACCGCCTTTATTATTCAACGGTATTCGCTTTTTATGCGCTGCTCTCCTGCTTTTCCTGATAATCTTTCTTCGGAAGAAGATGGCCGGACTTACGATAAAAACATGGAAGTACGGCATTATACTCGGTATTTGTCTAGCCATCGGCTATGCTTTTCAAACGATCGGCCTTTTATATACAACAGTTTCTAAAACAGGCTTTATTACCGGCTTAAGCGTTGTGCTCGTGCCGCTTCTTTCTCTTATTCTTTTGAAAAAGAAGCCTGCACCAGGGGCGGCAATTGGTTCTGTTACCGCTGCGGGCGGTCTTTATTTGCTAACAGCTGGCGGAGCCGACGGCTGGAACATCGGTGACTTTTTTGTGTTAATCTGCGCCTTTGGGTTTGCCTTTCATATCATCTTCACCGACATATACACTCAGCTTTCTTCTGCATTGTCCTTAACAGCTGTACAAATTACCACGGTTGCTGTTTTGTGTCTTTTAGGCGGATTTATACTGGAAGACTGGCAATCTGCTTTAACCGCTGCTAATTTGCTTAACTCTTCTGTTTGGAGTGCGCTGCTCATTACTGCTTTTCTAGCGACAGCTCTTGCATTTTTTGTTCAGACTGCAGCTCAGAAACATACAACACCGACAAGGGTCGTTCTCCTCCTGGCAATGGAGCCAGTGTTTGGCGCCTTAACCGCCTTTTTCTGGATTGATGAACGGCTCACTGCAGCGGGGTTAACTGGGTGTGCCTTTATTTTCATTGGCATGCTGCTCGCAGAGATCCCTGTCCAAAAATTACTTAGCTTAAGGTCTGCTGCCAATAAATCATAAAAAACGTCCGGAGAACCCGGACGTTTTTTATGATAGCAACCCATTAGAATAGGCAAAACTCAGAGCTGTCTGCCGATCTGCTATTCCTTTTTCCTTAAACCATTCTAATAAGGATAGAAAAAAGCTGCCGTCAAATTCCTTCTGTACTTTTAATGTAAGCTCTATGCCTGCTATGACCAATAGGTCTGAAGCATTGGTGGACCTCTTGCCAAAATAAATAAAAGCAATCACCTCGTCAGAAAACCGAAATCCTTTTTCCTCCAGCTTGAGCAAATAATCTGCCAGCGTCTGTTCTTTCTCCACTTAAGTTCCCACCTTGAATGTTATGCAAACGGATCTGCTGTCTCTGCATAGGCAGCTGCAGCTTTCATTTGTGCCACATGGCGGCGTACCACTTTTAATTCTAGTTCTTCCACTGCGACCTCTGCCCCTCTTTCAATTCCTGTCCAGTCTGCTTCTTTAATATCCCAAACTAGCGGGACATGGCAATCAATTTCCGCCAGCTGCCGCGACAGTTGGAGCATGTCCACTCCCTCTGTTATCTTCTTCTGTTGTGAAGGAGTGAGCTGTTCAATATTTGAAAGAATCCCCTCAATGGTGCCAAACTCCCGTACAAGCTTAAAGGCTGTTTTTTCGCCGATTCCCTTAACACCTGGATATCCATCACTCGGATCACCCATTAGCGCCTTCACGTCAATAAATTGCTTTGGAGTAATGGCAAACTGATCTGCAAAACTCTCAGCTGTATACGTTAAATAATTTCCAAAGCCTTTTTGCAAGAGCGTTACTTCAATATTGTGGTCAAGCAGTTGCAAAAGATCTTTGTCTCCGCTTAAAATTGTCACCCGCCGTTCTTTGTGCTCTCGTTTGGCAATTGTGCCGATGCAATCATCAGCCTCGTAACCCCTTACGCCAATATTAGGTAGCAAAAAAGAGGCTGCTACTTCTTTGGCTAAGTCAAATTGCGGCTGGAGTTCAACAGGAGGTGCCTGCCGATTCGACTTATAATCAGAAAACAATTCATTTCTAAATGTTTGGCTCCCCATATCCCAGCATACAGCTGCATGGGTTGGTCTCATATATTCAATCGCTGTAAGTACGTGCTTCATAAATCCCTGAACACCATTTGTTGGCATCCCCTTGGAATTCACCATAAATTGGCCGCTTACCGCTGTTGCAAAAAAAGCGCGAAACAGCAAAGCCATGCCATCTATGAGCAGCAAATGTTCTTGTTTATTCATTTTGTCACCTCTCTCTTATTTTATCATAAGTCGCTTGTCCATTGAAAAAAACAAACAAAAACCGCTCTGTTGTGAGCAACAGAACGGCTGTTATATTTATTGCTTTTCCTTTTCTACCGGTAAATCCTCATAAGACGACCAATCGCTATAGCTTCCGGGATAGAGACGGACATCGCGGAAGCCCGCTTGCTTCAATGCAATAATATTTGGAGTAGCCGATACACCTGATCCGCAATAAACAATAACCGGTTCATTTGGGTCTAATTGTTTAAATCGTTCTTTTTGTTCTTCTGGACTTTTCCAGCATGAACCGTCAAGGCCTTCTAAAAAGAAGTAATTTACAGCAGTAGGGATATGCCCTGGCACACGGTCAAGCGGCTCTACTTTCCCCGCATAACGTTCTGGTGCCCGCGAATCAATCAAAACAGCTCCTTCTTTTTCAAGCGCCGCTCTTTTCACATCTTCGATTGAGACAGCCCAGTCATGTTGCAGACTGATTGATAAACGTCCGCTTTTAGAGGCAGGTATTTCACTCGTCATAGGGAGACCTTGCTTTTTCCATTCCGAAAAACCACCATCAAGAATATATACATGCTGATGGCCGATATAAGACATCAGCCACCAAAATCGTCCAGCAAACATGGCATCGCCATTATCATAGGCAATGATGGTTGTTTCATTTGTGATTCCGTAAGATTCTGCTGTCTTTTGAAACTCATGCAGATCAGGAAGCGGATGGCGTCCGCCATGCGCTCCTTTCTTCCCTGATAACTGTCGATCAAGATGAGCATAAAAGGCACCGGGAATATGTGCTTCATTGTATTCTTTTTCACCAGCAGCAGGATCTGCCAAATGAAAACGACAGTCCACAATACAAATATTCGAATCATTTAAGTGCTCTGCTAGCCAGTCAATCGAGCGAATATACTTCACGTTCTCCTCTCCTTTTTACTCATCATTAGAGTTACTAATCTCGTCGAGTTTCCTGTTCAATAACTTAACAACCTGGTCTTTCGGATCCCAGCAATTAAATTGATAACGGGGTTTTGTTTCATACTGCAGCCGAGCACAATAATACCGCATGCCTTTTTCTGCTTTCACTGGCTGAAAGTGACGGCAAGTAGCACAAGCATGAAAATGGTTAACAATCGCTTTTTTACGGTCGCTCAAGTTCAACGAGTATATGCTCCCATTCCTCAATATTTTCAGCTGCATTCAATACTTGCAGCCAAGCAGTGAATTGCTCTTCAACATCAGAAGCTGCTGTTTCCTTCATGATATCCATACCTTCCACCGCTTCTTCCAGCGCCCATTTGCTTAATTTTTCTTTTTCTGCTGCCAAATAGCTATCAGCAAGCTCTGACAAACGGTTATGAAGAGCTTCCTGCATCAGCTGCTTTTCATTTTTCTCAAAGAAAGACTTCGCATTTTTGAATAGAGACAAAGCATCGCCAAATGCTTCAGGCGCCATTTCCTGAAAAGCAGCAGGAAATTCAGGTGTTTCCTTTGACGGCCACTCCATCGCTGAAAATTGTAGTTGCGGCTGGATTGATTGGCAATGCAGCTTCAGCGCTTCATACTTCTCTGCGAGCAGCTTGTGAGCCTGCTTTTCAGAACGCAGGCTGGTTGCCCGCATCTCCTGGGCTAAATCATAGCCAACAGCCTCGAGCAGCTCTTTCATCGCCTCGCTTAGCGCCGGTTTAATCGGACGGCTGCCATTTAGGGATGCCGGATTAAACGACTCTTTAAAGAAATCAGAGAAGCGATAGAAGACACGCTGTTTTAAATAAAACACGAGTTCGTCCATTTCCTGTATCATACGCTTTTTAATGACTTGAGCTGTTTCATTTTTTATATAGCTGCTAATTTCATTCAACTGGCTTTCGAGCTCTTCTTTTTTCTGCTCCCGGTTTTCACGGTTTTCTTTAGCTGTTGCGATTAACTGACGAAGCTGTTCCAATCCACGATTCCATTCGGCTTCTGCAGACTGGATCGCCATTTCTGCCAAGTCACCTTCCAGAAATTGCTGGAACTCTTGTTTGAACGGGCGCAAATTCGAATAAGGATGATCAAGTTCTCCCCGTTCAATTTCCTGGATCGCCTGCAGACTGGACACACCGTGGATGCGAGGAAAACGAATGCCATATTGAAGCAGCTGCTCTTTCACATAATTGATGACATCCTCTACTTCTTCATCGCTGCTCGCTAAGTCGATGGCATTTACAATAAAGAACATTTTATCAAGCTCAAAGGCGTCTTTTACACGCCCAAGCTGAATAAGAAATTCTCTGTCAGCTTTTGAGAAAGCATGGTTATAATACGTTACAAACAAAATGGCATCTGAGTTTTTAATATACTCAAAGGCTACCCCTGTATGGCGGGCATTGATAGAATCAGCCCCTGGGGTATCGACAAGGGTAACCCCTTGGCGCGTAAACTCACAATCATAGTATAAGTCAATAGACTCGACGAAGCAGCTTTGCTTTTCATTAGCGACAAATCCCTGGAAAGCAGGAAGGTCTACAGAAAGCGTTTGACCAAGGTGGTCTTTGTATTCTTTATATCCTTCATAGAAAGCGTTCAAGAAAGATAAGTGAATGTTTTCCCGACCTTCTCCCCCATTATTTTGTAACACCCCTGGGATAGCTTTATATGCGTCATCAAGCGACTGTACGGACTGATTGAAAAATTGTAGTGATTGCTGTAAATCAATCAACATCTGCTTTTCTGTTTTTAAATGAACAGCAGCTGTACGATGCCGATTTTTCTCATCCGGCGGGTGGATACGGTTAACAGCCGCTGTTGTTGGATTTGGTGAAACCGGCAATACTTTTTCACCGAGCATGGCATTAGCAAATGAAGATTTACCGGCACTGAACGCACCGAATAACGCAATCGTATATTTTCGTTGCTCTAGACGGTCAGCTTTTTGTTTGAGTCCATCGATAAAACGTTGGAATCCAGGTATACCAGCAAGCTGTCCGCTCATTTTCTTCAATCGTTCAGCTGTCTTTCCTACAGTAGCCGCCGGTTTTTCAACAGGCGCTGAAACATTTTCTTTTATCTCTGGTTTCTTTTCAGCAGGAGCCGCAGTAAGCTCAACTGCTAAATCTTCATTAAAAACAGTTACTTTATTCTGCTGCTCAGCCCATTGATGAACGAACGCTTCATATTGTGCAGGTAGGCTTAATGGCTCCTCTGCTAACAGGCGACGAATCGCCTTCTGTCTATTATCCACTGCTGCTTCTAAGCTGGCTAACTGCTGGATGGCTTCAAGCTTCTCATGCCAAGTAGACCATCTGGCTTGCAACTCCTGCCTCTCCGCTGCAAAACGCGTTTCCATACGAGCCGCTGCTTTTTCTTTTATTTCCTCGGTTAAGCTACGTGCATTTTTTTTCAACTGGCTGGCAAGATCGTCTGTATACGTAAGAACATAATCACCAGTAGCTCTTGCCCCCGGTTTGACCGTATTAGAAATGAGCTGTTCGTCCACTGATACAGCCAGCTCCTCTGCTTCAAGCTGCAATTCATCATCATTGAGCCCACTTGATTTAAGCCAACTGCCTAATTGCTGGCGCAAATGCCATTCAAGCTGCGTTTCTGCTTTCTCCTTGAGATCGGAGAGAAAGCGTTCCAGTCTTCGTTGGCGTTCTTCTTCCGTTTTCTTTTTGCTGAACAGCATTCCCACTTTAAAACCAGGCTGTACGGCTTCTAAAAACTCTCTGGCTAACTCGCGTGTAGAAGCAGGCATTAAATATGCGTTTTGCAGTACTTTCTCCCGCTCTTCTTCCCATTGGCGAACAAGTGCTTTAGCATCACGACTATCAAGCTGCTCTTTGGCCTGCTGCTCTTTCTCAACGATCTCTGTTTCGTCCCACTGATCACCAAGCACATTTAAGAGCTGCTCCTTTTTTTCAGCCTGCGCTTCTTTCAGCCAGGCAAGATGTTCGCTGACAAGACGATTCATCATTGTTTCAGCTGATCGGAGGGCAAGCTTTTCCCTGTCAGCCATGCTTTCTTGAATCAGATCCTTCACTTCCTGAAAGTCATTGCCCGGCAGGGAACGTTCTCTTAAACTCGTAAAGAAAAATTTCTCCGGTTTTACTCCCCAAGCAGCAAAGGATGTGTATACGGATTGCTTAAACTCTTCGAACGAGAGCTCTTCTTCCCGGTGCTTATCAATCTGATTAATGATCAGGTAAAGCTTAACCCCATGTGCAAGCAGCTCTTTCGTATAAATAAAGTTCAGTTCTGACTGCACATGATTGTAATCCATTACGTAGAACACCATGTCTGCGAGGTGAAGGGCTGATTCTGTTGAAATGCGATGGGCATCATCGGTAGAGTCAACACCTGGCGTATCCATTACAGTGACTTCAGCCGGCAGATTAGATCCGCTATGACCGATTTCAATCGCTTCTACTTCCTCTCCATTTTTGCAAAATTCTTTCACTCTATCAAAGTTGTACGGCGCCTTAAAAAGCAACGGCTGCTTTTCCTTATAATAAACTTTGGCAAAGTCCTCGGGAGCATGGTGAATTTTCACGAGGTTAGCGCTTGTCGGGATAGGGCTTGACGGCAGCAAGTTCTCACCAGTCAACTCATTAATCATCGTTGACTTACCTGCTGAAAAGTGGCCGCAAAAAGCCACGATAAATTCTTCGTCATGCAGTTTTTTTAAAAATAATTTGGCTTTTCCGGCCCGCTCCTCATCCCCGGCCTGTTGAAAAATCTCAAAAAGACCGACGGTTTTAGAAATCACTTGGGGCATTGATTGCTGGATAGTTGCTACTGACATTCTGTTAAATCTCCTTATATTAAGTTTCTCAGCTATTTGCAAGTTTCTTTTATTGTAAACGATTTTCGTCAACTTTCCCATACGAAAAAAAGAAGGCCTCGATAGCCTTCTTCTAGTTTATTATTTAATTTATAATCAATTGTGCGGTGCTTGTGGTTTGCCGACGTGGCCGACTACATATTTCATTACGCCTCCATATATCACAACTGTCGCCGTTACAAACATCCAAACCATGAAAAGCACCGTCCTTTTGATTAATATTTTTTCACAAGTTGAGAATAATTTTCATCTTCAATTACATCTTAGCATGGCCGATAATGATTTTCAATTATATTTTTATTTTTTTCTGTTTTTTTAATTTTGTATACTCTCTATCGATTTCTATTTCGCTAATCAAAGTGCATGAAATCAGAGAAATTGCTTCTCATTCAGCGAGCCTTCTAGTGTGAATTTGCCCTTTAGTCGCTTCGCTTTCTCAGAAGTTGAATGACATCCTTGCATTCCCTCATACAAGGTCATGCGAGTGCATGACGGAAGGACTTTCACAACCCCCGTTCCAATTAATCATATAACATCCACACGGACCTTTATTGAAAAAAAGCTGGCGCTAGATCCTATTATTTGACCAATACTCTCATCACCTGCAATGATTAAAAGGGCTGACTATACGTACGTTGGGATAACCGCTTTTACTTCTTGCTCAGTACTTTCCAACCACATTTCTACGAGCTTCATTCCGTCAATCAGCTCAATACTTATCCCCTCCGCGTATTCTTTGGCGGCCTTGGTAAAAGAACCGATATTGATTACATATCCCCCTTTGGCTCCTTGCTTGATCATGTTGGAATGGAGTATGGCAATGGCTTCATACCCTATATCCTCCTTGCAACATTTAACTTGCCCTAAAAATAATCCTTCCTTGATCGTGTGTTCAAAGTCAACCCCAAAATCTCCGTTTGGGGGAGATACCCAGGTCGTGCCCCCTCTTGTTTTTTCGATTGCCTCCGCCACAAATAACTCAAAAGCTAACGGATCTTCCCTAATGAAAGCAGCTGAATAGTTTTCAGGCTGATCTTTATGTTCTTTTTTAAATCTTAAATAAAGACCCATTGCCAGCGTTTGTTTGATCTGTTTACTCATATCCATTTGATGGGCAATCAGGGCTGTTTGATAAGTATTTTTTCTTTTTGTTATGTGAAAATGAAGAAATGCAACGATTAAAATTATGCCCGCTATTACTTCAATAAGCAACAAACATAATCCCTCCTTAGGTCATAGTTGTCGGCATTATGTTCAATAAATATTCACTAATCATGATTTAAAAACAAGGCTCTGGCTCTGTTATACTTGAATGTTGATTTTAACTGCAGGCGGACTCTTTCCGCAGGCGGTCCGTGAGTCTCCTCGTTGTATGCACTCCTGCGAGGTCTCGCCAGGAAGCTCTTTTGCCGCTGGAGCCACCGCCTTCCTTTGCGATCAACGGTGGAAAAACAACATTTATCTTTAACAGATCCAAAAACAAAAAGACAAAAAATGAGTACCCATTAAGGTACTCAAGTAGAAATCTCTGTAGCATTCTCTTTGTTACATTCATTCACTCTTTCACTTATGCTTATCCGACCATGACAAGCTTATGGCTGTTTCGTGTAACAGCGTGCTGAAAAGGCTCGTTCTATTGAGTGATCGTTATGGCCTGACATCAGAGACAATCAACTGTTGTTTCTTATTATTCTCACTGTAAGCAGCAGTTACTCTATCCCATCCGCCACCATGTCGATACTTTTTCAGTCCTGATATATAACTGATTTTGAAATTCTTATTCCTTGATCACCCATGACATTCGAAATTCTTACGAATCTACCTTTCTGCATTCTATACACCGCTGCTTGATCAGTTGAAAAACGCCCCTTCCATTACTTTACTAAAAAGTAATGGAAGGGGCGTTACGATGTTTTAAACCCTTGGTGATGAAAAAGAATCTTGCTGAATGTACACGATATTATGAAACTTTCGATTCTGCCAGTTTAACAACCTTTTTGTTCTTGCTGCCAAGTTCGTTAAATAAGATATTCAAGAAAATGGCAGTTAGACTGCCGGCAACGATACCATTGCTCGTTAAAATTTGGACACTGGATGGCAAGCCGGCAAATAATCCCGGCACCACCGTTACTCCAAGCCCCATACCGACTGAGCAAGCAATGATTAATAAGTTTTCCTGAGAAGACATATCTGCCCGGCTCAGCATTTTAACTCCTTGGGCAACAACCATCCCAAACATGGCTACCATCGCTCCCCCTAAAACAGCGGAAGGAATAATCGTTGTAAAGGCACCAATTTTTGGCACCAAGCCAAGAATAACTAAGAAACCAGCTGTATAATAAATAATCGTTTTAGATTTCACACCGGATAACTGCATGAGACCGACGTTTTGTGAAAATGCTGTGTAAGGAAAAGCATTAAAAATAGCGCCGAGTGTATAAGCAAGACCTTCTGCACGATACCCTTTTGCTATATCTTTTTCTGATATTTCCTTGTCGCAAATATCAGAAACGGCAAAGTAAACACCTGTTGATTCTACCATGCTCACCACTGCCACAAGAATCATCGTAATAACCGATGCCCATTCGAAGGTTGGCCATTCGAAGTAAAATGGATGCACCATATGAACAACCGCCGCATCTTTTACAGGTGAAAAATCTACCTTTCCCATAAAAGCAGCGATCACTGTGCCCGCAAGCAACCCAATAAGCACTGCAATAGAACGGACAAAGCCTTTAAAAAAGCGGAATAAAGCAATAATAATAAATAAAGTAGCAAATGCTAGAATAATATTAGATGCAGAGCCAAAATCCTTGCTTCCCTGTCCACCCGCCATATTGTTCATTGCCACTGGAATAAGTGTAAGTCCAATAATGGTTACCACTGATCCTGTGACGACCGGCGGAAAAAAGCGGACGAGACGGCTAAAAAAAGAAGAGATTAACAAGACAAATATCCCTGACGCTAATACTGCTCCGTAAATCGCTGAAAGCCCGTGTTTCTCACCAATCTCTACCATCGGACCGACAGCTGTAAATGTACATCCTAAAACGACCGGCAAACCAATTCCCACAAAGCGGCCTTTCCATACTTGTAGGAAAGTCGCCACTCCACACATGAAAATATCAATAGAAACTAAATATGTGAGTTGTTCAGCTGTCATCCCCATCGAATTTCCGACAATCAACGGGATAATCACAGCGCCGGCATACATTGCTAACACATGCTGAAAGCCTAATGAAGCTGATTTTAAAACGGAAGGTTTCATACGAGTGCTCCTTCTGCAAAGGTCACTTTGCCATTTTCAAGCGACTGTACTCTGGCAAGGGACTCCACCCTTACATTCTTTTCACGGAGCAGGTTGCCGCCGTCTTGGAAAGCTTTTTCAATGACTATGCCAATGCCTGCAACAGTAGCGCCGGCTTGTTCAGCGATTTCTAATAAGCCTAAAGCGGCTTGTCCATTAGCAAGAAAATCATCAATAATTAATAGATGATCCTCATTCGTTATAAAGGACTTTGAGACAGCAATCGGATTTGTTTCTTGCTTTGTAAAGGAATAGACGTCTGCTGTATAGAGGTCCTGTGTTAATGTAAGGGATTTACGCTTTCTCGCAAAAACAACTGGTACATCGAGCACAAGACCAGCCATGACACTTGGCGCAATCCCGCTTGATTCGATCGTCAAAATCTTTGTGATCTTTTCACCAGAAAAGCGACGAACAAACTCTTCACCAATCTCCTTCATTAACTTAGGGTCAATTTGATGATTTAAAAAGGAATCCACCTTTAATACTTGATCTGAAAGTACTCTGCCTTCTCTTACAATCTTTTCTTGCAAACTCTTCACTTTGTATCCTCCTCAACTTTTTCGATCATTTGGACAGAAAAAACCCCAAAGATCATGTCATTCCTCAATTATTGAGTGAAGCAATGCCCTTTGGGGTTTGAGAAGACAGCAAGAAAGACTGCCCTTCCACTGCTCACTCATAGTCAAATGATTTACGGTCATCCGGTAGAAACTTGCAGGCCATATTCCTGCGATTATATGAGCGAATGTTGCATTTAATTGTATTCTAATTATATCAGCATAAAAAAGAATTTCAATGCTATTTACGAACATTTTTGATTTTTTCTTCTCTATTATTCGCAACTTTCAAACAAAATAGCAAACAACAACAAATTAGCTCCCATAATTATCCTTATTTTTTGATTGGATGATTTAGGGCTTGTCCCGGATGGAACGGAAAGTCATCATCCGGCTCTTCCTCTCTCTTTGCCCATTTAGAAATAAGAAGGAAAAGAGCAATGCCATAAGAGGCTAGCTGGATTCCTTTTAACATCCCTCCGGCTAGCTGTTGATCTTGAAGAGCTGTTAAATTAGGTAACAGCTGTTGGCCTTGCGTATATACAGTATAGAAAGGACTATCAGCAACCAGCAAAAAAATTCCGATCGGCAGCAACAGCAAAGAAGCGACAAACACATACATCACCCGTATAGATTCAGATAGACGGTTAATCTCGGGCAAAGGCGAAATTATGGTCCACCACATTAAAAAAGCAGCTCCTAGCATAACCACCTGAGTGATTCCTAAAAGAATCGCATGTTTTTGTAAAAAATTAAAAATTGCCGGAGCCAGATAAGCAGACAGCAGCAAATTAAATAATAAGGCCGTTACCCATGGATGAGTAAACACCTTTAACGCAAATCTCATCCGATAAGACCAGAAGAAAGACCGCAACCATTCTTTCGGCAGGCCTAAAACAAAAAGCGGCGGCACGACAAATAACATAACCATTATTTCGACAACATGGGCACTGAATAAGTCCTCTGCCGCAATGGCAGCAAACGGACTGCCCACAAAGAGATAAAACAAAATCAAGGCTGAATAAAAGTAAAATCGCTGCATCCGTTTAAAGGTATATTTGCTAGAAGAAGCTAACCTTGCATACAGAAAAGACAACAATCCTAAGACAACAAGGTAGCCGACTCCCCATAGCTGAAACCAATTAGCATCAGAAACAACTTTTCCGATCACTTGATTGTCCTCCCATTATAAAAAATAATGAAAACAAGCTAACTTATCTATATTTCCTCTATCTTAACAAAGATTCACATCTTTTCCAGACCTTCTCCTGAAATGCTTCCGTCATGCTGCTCGCTTATTTAATCATTTTTTCTTGGCGGACGTTTCCCCCAATATTGATAATAATCCGTTCGGATAAATCCATTGAACAGCTTCCGCTTTTTTGTCGCCTTCTTACCATAAAATTCCTCAAATCCTTCATGCGACGTTAACATATACACTGACCACGTATCATAACTAGCGAACGCTTGACCCATTTCCCGGTACATTGCTTCTACTTCCGGCCGGTCTCCGAGACGCTCACCATAAGGGGGATTTCCAACGATCACTCCGTACTCTTTTGATGAGGAGAAATCTTTTACATTCATTTGCTTAAATTGGATCAAATCGGCAAGTCCTGCTTCAAACGCATTTTTTTGAGCCACTTCCACCATTCGGTGATCAATATCTGAGCCTCTAATATCAAGTGGCTGATCGTAGTTTGCTACATCCTCGGCCTCAATTCTGGCATTCTCCCACACATCTTCGCCCATCCAATGCCAGTCTTCAGAAATAAATTCCCGGTTAAAGCCCGGAGCGATATTCTGGCCAATTAAAGCCGCCTCTATCGGAATGGTTCCTGAGCCGCAAAACGGATCGACAAACGGCCGATCAGGCTGCCAGTTCGTTAACTGAATCAGAGCAGCTGCTAGCGTTTCCTTTAATGGGGCACCTCCCTGGGCAATTCGGTATCCCCTTTTATGCAGGCCAGCTCCACTCGTATCAATCGTTAATGTTGCTTTATCTTTTAACAAGGATACTTCGATTTTGAACAAAGGCCCTGTCTCCTGCAGCCATGTTTGGATTTTATACTTACTTCTCAACCGTTCAACGATTGCTTTTTTGACAATGGCTTGGCAATCAGAAACACTGAATAAAGTCGATTTCACAGACTTCCCCTGTACCGGAAACTCTGCTTCTTTTGGTAAATATTGTTCCCACGGCAAAGCCTTCGTTGCTTCAAACAGCTGGTCAAACGTAGTTGCTTTGAATTCACCAACAATAATTTTCAAGCGGTCTGCCGTTCGCAGCCACATATTACAGCGGGCAATAGCTGATTCGTCTCCTTGGAAAATTACTTTTCCATTCTCTGTCCGGCACTCATAGCCAAGATTTTTCACTTCGTTTGCTACAACTGATTCCAGACCCATTGCCGCTGTAGCCATTAATGTATAGGTTGACATCTAATCACCTGCACTTATAGAGTTATGTATTGATTGCAAGAAAATATCCATATAGAACAAAAGCTCTCCATAAAGGAGAGCTTGTGAAATTATATCCCATAATAACGTTCTGTAAGCCATGTTCTGTACCATCGTACTGCAAGCGATCAGGGATGATCTTGTACTCCGGCGGTAATCATCTATCTGCGGACGTTCTAAAACATCCGCCCCTCTTATCGTTCATTTCCTTAAAGAGAGTGCCCCTACCTAAATTTGGGTTGCTCACTCGCGGGGTTTACCTCGTTCCACCTTTATAATTTCTTATAAAGCTACGTCACTGTGGCACTTTCAAGGTAATCATGCCATATCCGAAGACTTAGGCATTTTCCCTGCCGTCAATCCAGCCTGAGCCGAACTGCCCTAGCTTACTTTTTCGCTAGGCACGAACACTACGGGCATCTCAGCACCGTGTGAGCATGGACTTTCCTCTGCAGCGGAAAGGCTGCAGCGATTACCCGAACGCTATTATTGTCACCTGCACTATTATATAGGAAAATAACAATTAATGCAAGAGTCCTTTTGAATTAAGCATTATCTTATTCGTTATACAACTTATCCCCAAATACGTGCCGTTCCAAATTCGATAATCGCTTCAAAATATCAAAGTTTGTAGAGCCGGCAGCTGGCTGCGGAGTTGGAGCTGGCTGTGAGCGGCGCATCGTTGTTTCACTTTGCTTTTTCAAGCGGAGATTTTCCTGTTGAAGTTCTTCAATTGCCTGATGAAACGCTTCATAATCCTTAATGATTAAATCTAGAAACTGATCTACTTCATCTGGATTATATCCTCTCATAGAGGTTTTAAAATCTTTTTCCAAAATATCCTTTGCTGTCAGTTTCACTTTATTAGATAACATTCCCGTCATCACCTCAATATATTCCAAACCATGTTTCATTTATTTTTTCAAAAACGGACTGATTTGTCAATCTATTCAGTTGCTATTCCCAGTCTGTTTCCTTCTGCTGTTCCTCTTCTGCAACGAATTGCAAATCATAAAATGTCACTTGGCGAACATCCAATGGGTGATCCTGTTGAAAAGAACGAGCCATATCCCATAAATATTGCGGTGAACCTGGATGTTCTTCATCATAGACCGCTAACAAACCATCAGCTTTTCGCAAAAACAGCTGGTTCTTATTTCGAAATTGGGCAGGGCTTTTATAAGGCTCTTTAGAAACAGAATCCACAAAATCCGCTCTTGCTAGGATCATTTCATAATAGCTTTTGTTGTTCTCATTCCAGTTTTCGTTTTGTTGCAAAAAAGGGGTCAGTACAGCAAGCTTAACAGCAGGAAATTCCTCTTTCAATTCAAACAGCACTTCTGCCGCCCAGCATTCAACACCGAGTTGACCGCTGATCAACAGCCAATCCATCCCTTCATCAAGTAGCCGACGCAGTTCATTTTCGAGTGCTTTTTTTATGAAGAGAACTGCTGGATCATCCTGTTTGAAAATACCGAGCTCATAAGGCTTATACCCAGCCACTGTCCACACAGACATTGGAAAACCTCCTTTAGCATAACAAAAAAGCAAGGAGCTTCCTTGCTTTTTTATCTACTTAGAAGCCAAACGGCCGACGAGGGTGTCCCCCACAAAGTAATTGTTGATTGCACACATCTTGAGCAAAGGATTGAGTATGCGGATAATAGTGTTGATGTTGATACATTGATGAGTAATGTTGGCCGTATGTGTTGGATGAATAAGCGGCACAATAAATTGCTCAAACGTGCGACTTTTACAATGGATCGGCGGATGAATGACCGCCGGCAATACCGCAGGTCGGTTACAATACATTTACATAAAGTTAGAAAAGCTGTCTTTCATGTTCGTCATAAAGAAAGCAGTTAAGCCGACAACAACAAAAAATAACACAAATAAAGCGCGATACACGTTCATTCCACCCCATAAATATTTTCTCTTAGCTTTTCGTACCATTCTACATTTTACAGTCTTTTGTTGTAAGAAACAATAAACAACACGAAATAATTTTGACGAAAAAGATAAAAGACTGTCGCTTTTGTAAAATAAAAACGAAGAAAAAAATACCTACCTATTGATTTTTTGCTGAAGCCGTTTTTTTCTTTTGGCTAAATCTTCCGTCAATCGTGCTCTCGCACCGTCATGAAGAGCGTCAGCTGCTTCCGCATGATGCAATGATTGAGAAGGATTTCTTTTTTTGTGTTCATAGTATTTACTTAGCTCAATATGCGCTTCGATTCTTTCAGGTAGCGTCCCTTTACTGCACACTTTTTCCCAAAGGTCTACCGCCTGTAGCCATTTCTTCTCTTTTTTAAAATGAAAAGCTAGTGCATGGCTGGCGGAGATTTGCACTTCTTCATACTGCTCATCAATCAATTGCTGGTATGTTCCTGCTGACAATTCTTTCTCACCGACCGCTGACAGCCACTTGGCGACTTCTAGTTTTTCCCGACTTGTCTGGCTCTCTTCTGCCTGTAAGATCTGCAGACTAATGTGGGTATAGAGAGTGATGAGTGTTAGAATATCCTTTTCGTTATGCTCCATTACCTTTAATATACCCTCTGGATGTTTCCTTTCTACAAAATCAAAATAAATCATTGGAGCTAAATAGCCGGGAACATCTTCTGTGCGGCAAATGCCCAACTTCTCTCTTTCAACGTTCACAAGTTTAACGGACTCCATCGAATGCTTCCACAACCTTCTAGAAGCATGGTATAAGTCAAAGTGACCAAAGCTCGGCAGTTTTGGCACATGCTCCCGGACGAGTGTATGACGGGTTTTTACTTGTGGCCAGTCAAATGACTTGCCGTTATACGTGACCAGGGTAGTATAATCCACTCTTTCCAAAAAGCTTGAATATAACGCCACCTCATTTCCCGGGGCAGGCAAAAAATGCTGACGCACAATCACTTCCTCTTCCTGTATTCTCGCATAGCCGAGCAAAAAAATCGTATTCCCGGTTCCGCCCCCTAGACCAGTCGTTTCTGTGTCGAAAAAAAACAAATCAGAAGCGGATAGGTCTTTGGCAGACAAGGGATGCGTCCCTTCCCATTCATTCCATTTAGCGATCACTTTTTTTGCATCGGAAAATGAATGTTTGCCATGTTGGAAAGAGAGCGGATAGCGCGCTTCGCGAATGAGACACCACTGATCACCAAGAACATAAGGCTTTACACCGGCTTTTTCCCACTCCTCCTTGTAAGGCAAATCCATTTGTTGAACATCCTTCTTTTCTATAGGCTTTTCCATCTCTTCTCTAACAATATGACGCTTCATCCGCTGAAGCTTTCCCGATAATCCCATTTTACTTCTCTCCCATTGTGAGAAACATCTTCAGCAGGCGGTAGGCATCCTCTTTGGCAGAACGAAGAGCGGTATCTGTGCCGATACAAGAAGGGCAACCACTCGGACAAGGACAATGACCAATAAGCTCTGCTGCCTGCTTTACAATTTCATCTAATTGATTAAAAACTTGTTCACTGAGCCCAACCCCACCTGGGTAATGATCATAAACAAAGATAGTCGGCTTTTCATTGTGACTCGCTTTTACTTGCGGTACGATATGAATGTCCTGCGGATCGCACATCGCAAACAGCGGAATAATCGCCTTTAGCGAATGAGCGGCTCCAATCAGACCATTCTCTAAACGCTCTTCAGAAAACTCTTTTAGCTCTGTATTCAGTGACATCCACACTGCATTCGTATGCAGTTCCACCTCTGGCAAATGAATCGGTCCTGATCCGATATTTTCATGAGTATCAAATTTAATTTTCTTGAAGATGGTAGCCATCGCGTGAACAGCTACATCCCCATAGGAAAATGTGATGTGTTCTTTTTCTTGTTTTTTATCTTCTTCTAGCACTTGAAGCTGAACCGCTAAATTGGCATCCGTAAAGTAATCCACCTCTACCTCGCGAACATACGCTTTCTTTTCTTCCCAATCAAGCTCTTCCACTTGATATTGAATCCCTTGATGCAGATAAATGGCTTCATCATGCAGAAGCGTCATGGCACTGAACGTATCCATTTCTCCAATGACCTTATGGCTGCCTGTTATAGAAATATCAATAATAATGACATTTTCTTGCGAAGCAGAGCGCAAGCTAATGTTATGGGCTGGGAAAGAATCGTTCATCCAGAACCATTGGCCTTGATTTTCATGAAGCACTCTTTCTTCTGCTAAAAACTCAAGCACTTCCTCCACATCCGTCTCTCCAAACAGCTCTCCTTGCTTAAATGGCAGTTCATAAGCTGCACACTTTAAATGATCGACTAAGATTACTAGATTATCAGGGTTAATGCGAGCTGTTTCCGGCGTCCGCTTAAAAAAATAATCAGGATGATCAACGATAAACTGATCGAGCGGATCGGAGCTGGCAACCATGAGAACAAGCGATTCTCCGTGGCGGCGTCCTGCTCTTCCCGCCTGCTGCCAGGCACTGGCGATAGTCCCTGGATAACCAGTCATGACACAAACCTGTAGTTGGCCGATGTCTACTCCCAGCTCCAGTGCATTCGTACTTACTACTCCATAAATTTCTCCATTTCTTAATCCCCTCTCAATTTCACGCCGCTGTGTCGGCAAATACCCTCCTCGATAGCCTCTAATTGACTTGGCTCCGAGTTCATTTCTAACGAGCTCCTGCAAATACGTTAATAGAATCTCTACCCGCACCCGGCTTCTGGCAAAGACAATCGTTTGAATTTTATTTTTTAACATTTCGCCGGCAAGCCGACGAACTTCTAAAACAGCACTACGGCGAATGTTAAGCGGCTTATTAATGATCGGCGGATTGTAAAACACAAAATGTTTTTTGCCAGCTGGTGCTCCATTTTTATCTATTAATCTAATCTTTTTTCCAGTTAGCGTTTCGGCAAGTTCAAGCGGGTTTGCAATCGTGGCCGATGTACAAATAAAAACCGGGTCGCTTCCATAATAACGGCAAATGCGCTGCAAACGGCGCAGAACATTCGCTACATGGCTGCCGAACACCCCTCTATATATATGAAGTTCATCAATAATAATGTATTTTAAGTTCTCAAACAGCGACACCCATTTTGTATGATGCGGCAAAATAGCAGAATGAAGCATGTCAGGGTTAGTAAGAATAACTTGTCCAGCTTTTCGCACTTTTTGGCGGATGTTTGCTGGCGTATCTCCATCATATGTGTAACTGTTGATTGGCAAGCCGACTTCTTGAATTAATTCATTGATTTCGCTTTTTTGATCCTGGGCAAGCGCTTTGGTAGGAAATAGATAAAGCGCCCGGGCTTCGTCATTTTCGATTACAGATTGAAGCACCGGCAAATTATAGCAGAGTGTTTTCCCAGAGGCTGTCGGTGTTACTGCCACAAAGCTTTCACCACTCCTTGCAGCTTCATAAGCCGCTAATTGATGGGTATATAATTGCTTAATCCCTCTCTTTTTTAATGCAGCGGCAAGCTCAGGAACCATGTCAGCCGGCAGCGGAACGACCGTCGCCTCTTTTTCCGGTATCGTATGCCAATGAATAATATTTGAACGAACAGCTTCCTCCTGCCTTAGCCAGTCAATGGCTTCTTGCAATGTTTTTCTCCTGAATAGCATGCTCTCACCTCTCCTTCATTTTAGCGAACAAACGATCCATTTGGAAGAAAAAACAGCCCCTTCTTGAAAACGAACGATTTCTGCACTTCAAAAAAGACCCTGAAGGAATTATTCCTTTAGGGCCGGGGTGTTTAGGCTTTCAGCCAACCGGACATATCTTTTACAACTTTTGACAACTGCGATACGGTATTCACCATCATCCCCGCTGTATCCATCGCTTTATTAATATCAAATGTTCCATCTTTATTTTGGAAAGACTTTAGCAAAAGCTGGCTGTTACTTTTCGCTGGTGGTGTCGGCGGGATATTTTGCGGCATAGAAGAAGCGGGCGGATACATTTGATACGGTCCTTCTGGCAACTGCATTTGATAAAGTGGATGGCTCCACAATTCCCCCGGAAACTGGGAGTATCCAGAGGGAGAAGGCGTATGGCCAGGATAGGCCGGCGGTGAATGATAAGGATAATGTCCGGAATATGGATGCACCTGATCCCACGGATTCATCTTTTTTCCCCTCCCGCAACATTAGTTATAACATGCTATGTTGCACCAAAGGAAAAAGTGAATACTATTCCAGCTCTTTTAACAATTGTTGCAAAACAAAAAGTGTTGATTCCACGTAATTCCGAAAGCGCTTATAACTTGTTTCCGGAAAAAAGGCCTGTACTGAAATCAACTCTATATTCTCAACGACCGCTTTCACTTGTGGATAATGGATATGCTTAAAGTGCCTCGTTTTTAAATAAGTGGAAATTTCCTTTTCCCATTCCTCTACCTGCGAGCGGGCCTTATCAGCAAATGGTTTTACCTCTGTATAAAAATCTCCTTTTTCCTGCTGCTCTCTCGCCAGATGGTACCGATCATTAGCGCGGGTGACGGTGTCTACCAGCTGTTCTGTTAACTCTTGAAGTTTGCTCATATTCTACTCTCCTCTTCACCCTGTCATTCTTTATCTATTCTATAATTTTATAAGTTTTTCCGATAGTCTTCAAGAGAGCTCTGTGAAAGCATTATAGATTCAAAAAGATTGCACCATGCGGTAGTTAGAGGTAGTAGCCAATAGGAAATCAGCTCCCTCTTCAAGCTGTTGCATGCGTGCCATTACTAACTCTTTCTTTTTCCAGAGACGGGAATAGTGGGCTTTATGCAGAATAGTCACTCTCTTTTTTAATACATTTTCGATTTGTTCTACCTTCTCTTCAATCTCATTTAATGTACGAAGCACTTCTTCTCTTGTCATCCTTCCCACTCCTTTATCTATTCTTTTCATTCTTCCCTTGCCCAACTCTTTCTTCCCTCTCTTAACGAACTCCTTCCTACCTGACAAAACTAGGTGTCATTCGGCAAAGAAAGAAGCAACCGAACAAAAGTCTTATTTTATTCGACAAAGCTTTTATCCTCTGAAAGTACTATATTCTATGAAATGCAGATCACACGTGAAAAGGTTATAATAAAGAAGTGTGGAAAGGTTATATGAGGCGGGCAAACTGCATAACTGTACAAGAGGGTTAAAGAGTAGCGGATAATAAAACTCCGCAAACTAAACGGAGAAAGGGAAAAAATGATCCTATTTTATTACCCCGTGTATAATTTTTTCTGTTATGATATGTATTATCTTGTGAGGTGTATGCGATGACGATAAGATATCCGAACGGAAAAAAGTATGTGGCGGATACGAAAGCAACTGCAACCAGGCAGCCTCCTCTGCGGGATAGTTACAGCAATAGAGGAATGACTCTTGAAGAAGACTTAAATGAGACTAACATCTTCTATCTTGAACGTGGCCTGGCTGTTATCCATAAGAAGCCGACACCTGTGCAAATTGTTCAGGTTGATTATCCAAGAAGAAGTGCCGCAGTCATTAAGGAGGCCTACTTTAAACAGGCTTCCACTACGGATTACAACGGCGTATATCGGGGGAGATATGTCGACTTTGAGGCAAAAGAAACAAAAAATACAACCGCCTTTCCATTAAAAAACTTTCATGAACATCAAATCATTCATATGAAAAACGTGGAAAAGCAGCAAGGTATTAGTTTTGTTATTATTCGTTTTACTACAACACAGGAGGTATTTTATCTTCCAGCCAGCCGTTTGTTCGAGTATTGGGACAGAATGGAAAACGGCGGCCGAAAATCGATTACAAAAGCGGAGATGGAGAGCTCAAGCTTTTCGATTCCGACAGGCTTGCACCCCCGCATTCCTTATTTGTCTGTCATCGATCAGCTATATTTTTAGGGTCATAGATCTTAACAATCTTTATTTCCACCGAAAGCGAGGATATTGAACAAAAATGTCTGATCAATACAATTCACGTATAGAAAGAAGAAAGAAACAAAAGAAGCGTGCGCCAAAAAACACGGCGCCAACGCCAGCTGCAAAAAAACCAAAAAAGAAAAAATCATCTTTAGCTAAAAAAATATTCCTTACTTTTGCTGCCTTATTTCTTTTATGCCTGGCAGGCGGTGTAGGAACATTTGCAATGATGGTAAAAGATGCTCCAAAGCTGGACGAAGGACTGCTGCGCGATCCGATTTCATCAAAGATCTACGATATGAATGGCGATTTTGTTACATCTGTTGGTTCGGAAAAACGTGATTATGTAAAATATGAAGATGTCCCTCAATTAGTAAGAGACGCTATTCTTGCCACAGAAGATGCCCGTTTCTTTAAACATCACGGTGTGGATATTATCCGTATCGGAGGAGCGGCCATAAAAAACGTAACAAATGGCTTTGGTTCAGAGGGAGCGAGTACGATTACCCAACAAGTCGTAAAAATGTCCTTCTTGTCTCCTGACAAAACATTGAAGCGAAAAGCCCAGGAGGCTTGGCTTGCTTATCAGCTTGATAAGGAATACTCCAAAGAAGAAATTTTTGAAATGTATGTGAACAAAGTATATATGTCAGACCGCATTTTTGGCATTAAAGAAGCAGCTAATCATTATTTTGGAAAAGATTTAGATGAATTAACTTTGCCCGAAGCAGCCCTTATTGCAGGTATGCCACAAAGCCCAAATAACTACAATCCATTTGATCATCCAGACCGGGCAGAAAAGCGCCGGAATGTTGTGCTGTCTTTAATGGAGCAGCATCATAAAATTTCGAACACAGAAATGGCGAAAGCAAAGCAAGCTTCTTTATCTAGCCAGCTGGCTGAAAAAAAACCAGACACTGGAAATGCAAAGAAGTTTAATTCTTATATCGATTTGGTCATTGAAGAAGTGGAGAAAATGGGCGAATATAACCCTTACTCTGATGGATTGAAAATTTATACAACCCTTGACCCGAAAGCGCAAACCTATATGGAAAAATTGCTCGACACAGAGGAGATCATTAATTATCCGAGTGAGCAATTCCAAGCGGGGATTTCTCTGATTGATACGCAAACAGGAGAAGTTCGGGCGATTGGCGGCGGCCGTAACCAAAAAGTAGAGCGCGGCTTCAACTATGCAGTAGATTTAAAACAACGCCAGCCAGGATCAGTCATTAAGCCGCTTATTGACTATGGACCGGCTATCGAATATTTGAAATGGTCTACCTATCAGCAACTAGATGACCGTCCAGATACTTATTCGAACGGAACGCCGATTCGAAATGCCGGCGGTTCTTACATGGGACCTTTATCTATGAGAACGGCTCTCGTGTATTCCCGTAACATCCCGGCTTTGCAGACATACAAAAAAGTCGGCCATGAAAAAGCGAATGAATTTTTAAACAATGTAGGCATTCAAATTCCAAAGCAGCAATCGGAAAATGAATCTAACTCCATTGGAGCGATGAGCGGCATTTCTCCACTTGATTTATCCGGTGCTTATGCAGCTTTTGGCAATGGAGGTACCTACAATAAACCTCACACAGTGAAGAAAATTATTTTACCTGATGGTGATACAGAAGTAAGAAACGATGTCAAACCGAAAGAAGCAATGAGCGATTATACAGCTTATATGATTACCGATATGCTGAAAGATGTTGTGGATGAAGGAACGGGTCGTTTGGCGAATATTCCTGGACTTCCTTTAGCGGGTAAAACCGGGACAACAAACTACACAGCTAAAGAGAAAAGGGAGTGGAATATCCCTTCATCTGGTTCACCTGATTCCTGGTTTGTCGGCTACACAACAAACTACACAGCAGCCATCTGGACGGGATACGAAAGTAAAAAGGAATATTTATCAAAGGACAGCCAAAAGATTTCCAAAGAACTGTTTAAGCATTTAATGGAAGAAGTTTCATCGGACGAAGAAACCAAAAACTTTAAAAAACCAAACAGTGTAGTGGAGTTACCAATTAAAAAAGGATCAAACCCAGCTGAAATCGCTGGCGCAGGCACACCTGACAGCGAGAAAGTATATGAATTGTTTGTTAAAGGAGAAGAGCCTAAAAAAGTATTTAATGATTTCAAAGAGAAGGATAAAGAGAAGGATAAGGACAAAGAAAAAGAGGAAGAAACAGAAGGAAAAATTGAAAATCTAACGGCCTCTTATAACGCTTCTTCCCAAAGCATTTCTGTAAGTTGGTCGTTCGGAGGAAAAGGATCACCAAGCTTTACCGTTTCTTCTTCTACCGGAGAATCACAATCGACCGGCGGATCATCTGTCGTCTTTGGCAATGCACAACCGGGAAATTCATACAGTTTTACTGTAACAGCTACAGTCGATGGCAAAACAGTTGATACAGCCTCAACATCCATTACTGTTCCATCGGGAGAAGAGCCTCCAGTAGATGAGGATCAGGATAACCCGACACAGCCTGATGACAATAACCCAGATAATCCAGACAGTGATGATAACAATAATGGCGGAGACAATGGCAATGGTGATAGCGGTGGTGGCAATAACGGCGGCGGCAATAATGGCGGCGGCAATAACGGCGGCGGCAATAACGGCGGCGGCAATAACGGCGGCGGCAATAACGGCGGCGGCAATAACGGCGGCGGTAATAACGGCGGCGGCAATAACGGCGGCGGCAATAACGGCGGCGGCAATAACGGCGGCGGCAACAGCGGAACGCCGACTCCTCCCACAACTGAGACTCCTGGGTCAGGTGGAGGAACGCCGACTCCTCCTTCCGGAAATGGCAATACACAGCAAGATACACCAGCCACACCACCTCCTTCTGGAAACCAGAAACAAGGTACTGATGAATAATAAAATAAAAGGATGGCCTACAGGCCATCCTTTTTGTTCTTCTTTTTAATTGCTAAATATTTTGCTGTTTGTTTTTCTTGCTCGATCATCAGCTCAGATACTTGCATATATGAATGATAAGAATAAGGCCGCTTAAAGATAAATTCAAGCCGCTCCTCTACGTTCACCGGTTTGATGCTCAACTCCCTTATTCTCTGCTTCCAATCATGCAATTGTACTGGCTGGCCATTGCTCCAAAACAAATTCATCAAAAATAAGGCTATCATCGCCTTTGCTTCGTTATGTACCTCTCGATCCCGCTGCTGGAATTTACGTTCAAGCTGCTCCTTTAAACGAGGCCATTCTGCTTTAATGAGAGGCAGTCCTTTCTCTTCACTAAGCCATGGCTGTTCCGTTCCCGAAAGCTCATAGATAAAAAAAGGGGCTGAAGACAGAGAAGCTCCAACTGGCAATTCTCCCACCCCTTCATTGGGAAAGAACAGTGGGTGCTTTAACTGTTCAACAAGCTTTATACGGTCTTTTTTCATCCTAACCTTCTCTTCATCCTTTTTTGTCCCTCTCGACATAAATCAAGCAATGGACAAATTTCACATTGAGGAGACTGCGCTTTACAATGATAGCGCCCGAAAAAAATGAGTCTGTGATGAGTGACAGACCATTCGTCTTTAGGAATTTTTCTCATAAGAGTTTCTTCAACTTCTGTAACAGAGTCTTTCCATCGACAGAAACCGAGCCGTTTACTCACTCTCTCTACATGGGTATCCACGGCAATAGCAGGCACACCAAAAGCAACAGAGGCAACCACATTGGCTGTTTTTCGGCCAACACCCGGAAGCTTCACTAACTCTTCCTGTGTTCTCGGCACCTCTCCGCCCATCTCTTCAATCAGCATGCGACACAGCTTCTGAATATTTTTCGCTTTATTGCGAAACAATCCGATCGACCGAATATCTTCTTGTAGCTCTTCAAGTGGAACAGCCAAATAATCCTCTGGTGTTTTATACTTTTTAAATAAATCCTTCGTTACCTTATTAACCAAGGCATCTGTACACTGTGCGGATAACAGGACAGCAATCACCAATTCAAATGGATTATCATGGCGAAGCTCACAATGCGCTTCAGGAAACATCTCGGCAATCGTATCAAGGCAATAGCGTATTTGTGTTTTGTTCAACATGACTGTTCTCTCCTTTTACTGCTCAAGCCAATTATAGAACGGTACAGCTTTTTTGGAACGCTGTACTTGATCAGAGGGAGATTGGTTTTTCCGGAAGCGTTGTCCATATTCTCTCGCCTGTTCGAGCGTTTCAATCCCCTGTTTCTTCCATTCAAATAAAATCCGGTCAATATATCGAAAATTCATCTTTCCGGAAATAACAGCTTCTCTCAAGGCAGCCTTAATAATAACTGCATCATGATGGTCTTGGTCGATCCAAATTGCCAATGTTTCACATTCAAGTGGAGAAAGCGGACGGCCAAATTCCTTTTCAAAACAAGTATACAGATCCTGCTCTTCGCTCATGGCTTGATGCAGGGCAGATTGTCTTGATTGCTGCAGCATAAAATCAGCAAGTTTTTTCCAAAGCGGCTTTAAAGAATAGCTTTCAAAACCCAATGTATCTCCTTGTTCAATGGCAAGCATTTGCTGCTGGACAAGCTTTTTTACTAAAAGAGAACATTCTCCAGAAGAAATAGTCATATGAGCAGCAAGCTCCTCGAATGTCGGAAAATGCCGACCTTTTTGTTTGTAGGAAAAAATTTGCAGCAATAGAACAAGCTCAATTTCCGTAAGCTTCAATTTATTATAATACGCGAGTAACACTTGAGGAACGCTAACCATTCCTTCATCCATCCAATTCATTAACAACTCTTTTTGCTCCATTGCAGACACCTCACAATTAAGTATATCACGGGGAAGTTATAAAATTTAGGATTGACAAATGAGAAATTGTGATTTGCCTTTTTGATCATGATTAAACAGTAGAAAAAGGCCATCCCACTTGCTCTCCGAACCTTTGAGCCATGTTTTTATAAAATGATGGCTCAACGAGTTTGTTCTTGGCTAGCGGGATGACCTTAATAGTAATTATGGATAGAGACGGTTCAACAAACGAGGGAAAGGAATGGTTTCACGGACATGTTCCACTCCACTAATCCAAGCAACTGTCCGTTCAAGCCCTAGACCAAAGCCGGAATGAGGGACAGAACCATATTTTCGCAGTTCAAGATACCACTTATATGCTTCTGAATCAAGTTTGTGTTCCTTCAGCCGCTCACTTAATAAGTCCAAATCATGAATCCTTTCCGAACCGCCGATAATTTCTCCATATCCTTCGGGAGCAATTAAATCGGCACATAAGACTACTTCTTCCCGATCTGCATCCGGCTGCATATAAAATGGCTTAATAGAAGTCGGATAGTGAGTAATAAATACAGGTTTTTCATAACTTTCCGCAATGGCTGTTTCGTGCGGGGCCCCGAAGTCGTCCCCCCATTCAATGTCAGTAAACCCTTTTTCATGTAAAAATTCAATGGCTTTATCGTATGTAATACGCGGAAAAGGCGCTTTGACCTGTTCAAGCTTTGAAGTATCACGACCAAGCCGTTCAAGCTCCAGGCGGCAGTTTTCTAGAACCGACTGGACAACATGTGCCACGTACTCTTCTTGCACTCTTAAATTATCCTCAAAGGTATAGAAAGCCATTTCTGGCTCGATCATCCAAAATTCAATCAGGTGACGGCGAGTTTTTGACTTTTCAGCGCGGAATGTCGGTCCGAAAGAAAACACTTTTCCGAGCGCCATTGCTGCTGCTTCCATATACAACTGCCCGCTTTGGGAAAGATACGCATCTTCGTCAAAGTATTGGGTATGAAATAATTCAGACGTTCCTTCTGGAGCGCTGCCTGTTAAAATCGGCGGGTCTACTTTTACAAATCCCCGCTCGTTAAAAAACTCATATGTTGCCCGGATAATTTCATTGCGAATTTTCATAACCGCATGCTGTCGACGGGATCGGAGCCATAAATGGCGATGATCCATTAGAAATTCAGTGCCATGCTCTTTCGGTGTGATCGGATAATCTACCGCTTCAGAAATGATCTCAATTCCGTTTACTGACAACTCAAAACCAAAAGGCGACCGATTATCCTCCTGAACCACTCCCGTTACATATAAGGACGATTCCTGTGGCAGAGCTTTTGCTGCTTTAAACAGCTCTTCTCCTACTTCGCTTTTAACGGCAACCCCTTGAATGAAACCAGTTCCATCACGAAGCTGCAAAAAAGCAATTTTTCCGCTGGAACGTTTATTTGCCAGCCAAGCGCCAATCGTTACTTCTTGTCCAACGAATTGGCTTACTTCTGCTATAGTTATTTTCATATGAAATGTCCCTCCAACATATTGGCAATTCTAACCCATTCGTTTCATATTATACCTGTCTTTCTTTCGTATGTGCAAGAAATGCTTGTTAGAGCAAACTAGAAAAGCTAGGGCAAACGGTAAATATTGTTGAGCCGTATTCTCATTAACCCATGATGCTCCGCGGTACAGAACGACCGACATGTTTCATCCCTTCCCCTGACTTAAACAGAACAGGCTGTCTCTGCTTGAGACAGCCTGTTCTTCAAACTATACATATATTATTTCTTCGCTGTTGTATGGCTATTCACATACTCAGCAATGCGAGCAACAGCTTTCTCAAGTGATTCAAGAGAAGTAGCATAAGAGAGACGGATATTGTCCGGCGAGCCAAATCCACTTCCCGGGATAACCGCTACTTTCGCTTCTTCTAAGAGAGCTTTCACAAAGCCATCAACATCGTTAAAACCTGTCAGGGCAGCTGCTTCCTTCACGTTAGGGAACAGGTAGAAAGCCCCTTGTGGCTTTAGACAGCTAACACCCGGAATTTCATTCAGTTTGCGGTGAATAATATTTAGACGCTCTTCGAACGCTTTTTTCATTTCTTCTACCGGCTCTTGTGTTCCTTCATAGGCAGCAATCGAACCATATTGTGATACAGCTGTCGGATTTGAGGTTGAATGGCTTGCAAGATCCGTCATGGCTTTGATCACTTGCTCATTGCCTGCCGCATATCCAATACGCCATCCTGTCATTGAATGAGATTTTGATACACCATTAATAATGATGGTCTGCTCTTTCAATGCCGGAGAAATCTCTGCGATAGACACGTGCTTGTTTTCGCCGTACACAAGTTTTTCATAAATTTCATCTGATACAATCCAGATGTTATGCTTTAGCGCTACTTCTCCAAGCGCTTCTAATTCTTCTTTGGAATAAAGCATACCTGTCGGATTGCTAGGCGAGTTAATGATTACTGCTTTTGTTTTTGACGTAATAGCTGCGTCGAGCTGTTCCGGGGTAATTTTAAAATTGTTTTCTTCCTTGCCTTCAATGTAAACTGGCGTACCGTCAGCAAGTTTTACTTGCTCCGGATAGCTTACCCAGTATGGAGTCGGGATAATGACTTCATCTCCTTCATCCAGGATCACTTGGAACAACGTGTATAAGGCATGTTTTGCCCCTGTCGTTACAATAATTTCACTGCGCTTATAAGAGATGCCTTGATCTTTTTCAAACTTGCCGATAATGGCATCTTTTAATTCAGGCAAACCACCAGATGGTGTATATTTTGTCTGGCCTTTTTTCAATGATTCATAGGCAGCCTCGATAATATGGTCTGGTGTGTTAAAATCAGGCTCTCCAGCTCCAAGACCGATGACATCAATCCCCTGTGCTTTCATTTCCTTTGCTTTTGCTGTAATAGCTAGTGTTGTAGAAGGAGTTAACGCTTTAACCCGCTGAGCCAATTGTACGTTCACAAAAATACCTCCACTATTCTTCTATTTTATTTAGTTATGTACGATAAATAGTAAAAACAGCCTTATCTTTATCTGTTTTATCAAGCGCCAAGCCGAACATTAAGTCCTTCCGCTTTAATGTACGATTTAACGTATCAACAATCTTATATAAATCAGGCTGATTCTTGACGGTAACAGAGGATAAAACTTCAATTTTACTCTCCATGCGAATGCCTCCATTCTTTTATATTATAGCAGGAAATCAGAGCAGGTCATTAATAAATTTTGCGAAAAGTGTGAATCTCGCTCATTTTAAATCAGGGAGGGAAAAGAGTTCATATCCTTCTTTTGTAAATTTAATTATAAGCAATCCGTGCTGTTCTGTGTAATAAACATCAATCCACATTTGATAAAGTTTTTCCATTAATCTTTCATCTGGATAGCCTTCTTTTCGCTTAAATAAGACCGCTGTTTGCGGGTCAATATGAGATAGCAAGTCATGAGAAAGGCTGTTTGTTTGGCCAAATCGCGGAACTTTTATAATATTGCTATCTTTAAGGGAATGCGCCAGCAGCCTCTCTTCAGCCAATTGTGACGAAGAGGACATCCACAAGAACCGGGAATCATAGTGCTTAATGGAAAAATCGAGTCCCTCATTTTTGTCTGTACCACTGTGGAGCACAGACAATCTTATCCCCTGACTAATCTCTCGCTGGTCGCCCTCCTGCCACTGTTCATGCATAATACGGCGGCTGCGCCAGTTAGCCGGCAAAGGCCAGCCGGTAAATACCTTCTTTAACTTTCTTTTTTTCATCAACTCTTCAATAAATGATCGTCTCCAATATTTCTTCTCCGTTACAATCAATCCGGCCAGCTTCCGAATCTGAAAGTTGTTCATATATTGAAAGATTTCAGATTCGGTTCCTTTGTATCCTGTATTAATTAAAAAATGACGCCCATCTGCGGTATGCAAAAAGGCGGCTTCCCCATCCGATAATGGCAAAAACGAGAGCGCAAACTCTTCTTTTTCTAGACGCACATGGATAATAGAAGCCTCCCCATACGTAGGAGAAATAACTAACAAACATACAAAGATAAATAAGACGATTCTCATAACGGCCGCTCCTTTCACTACCGTTATGGTGCGTCATTCGCTTGCAAAATAAACACGGCTACCTTCCGGAAATCACAGCCATTTCTCAATGATTGAAATCGTCTCGCCAAGCGATGCTTCTTCTACCGGAATAGCTGGAATCGATTGTAGAAATGTTTTCCCATACGCATTTGTCTGAATGCGCCGGTCAAATACAATGATGACTCCCCGATCTGTGCTGCTGCGAATGAGCCGGCCGAACCCTTGCCGAAAGCGCAGAACCGCTTGGGGAAGAGAGTAAGCAGAAAAAGCATTTTTCCTCAATTGCGCCAGTTGTTCATTTTTTGCTTGGGTAAACGGCTCATCAGGCGGGGAAAATGGTAGTCGGACAATAATAAGACAAGATAAATCTTCTCCTGGAATGTCAATTCCCTCCCAAAAGCTGTTTGTACCAAATAAAATCGCTTTGTCAAACCTTTGGAAATTTCTTGTCAAACGGGTGCGACTTCCACTTGTAATTCCCTGGGCCAACAAAATAAAATCATCAAGAAGGCCGCTATCTTTCATTAGGTCATACGTTCTTTTCATCATGTCAAACGACGTAAACAAAACGAGCATTCTTCCTTTGGCCGCTTCAGCAACGGCTGTTAAATGATTGGCTAAAGATTCGATGTATTCTTCCTGATGGACATTTTTTACTTCCGGAACATCATTTGGAATGATCATCCGGCAATTTTGCTTAAAATCAAACGGAGATGGCAAAATGACCTCTTTATGATCAAATGCAGAAAGACCTGTCTCTTCCGCGAAAAAACGAAAAGAGCCGTTGACTGCCAGTGTTGCCGAAGTAAACACTACATGTTTTTGCTGAAGCAAGGTGTCTTGAATCATTTTGGCCGCTTCCATTGGATGAGATTTAATGACAAACGTGTTAGCGAAGGAGCGGCTATCTCCTTCCATCCAAATAACTTCATTCTCTTCCGGACGGAAAATCAACCGTAAGAGCGTAAGCTGAAGTTCCTCCCATTCTGCAATCACCTCTTTAAAGCTATCCGTCTTCACTTGTTCCGAAGCCGACATTTGTTCTCTGAATTCATCCAGCTCTCCAAGCCGGCGCTTCATCCAGGTGATAAGATTTCCCAATAACGAATCTATTCTTTCTGCACCATACTCGATATGATCCCAATAACGGAGGTTTCTCGTTTCATCAGTTATTCTCAACTGACGCCGGTGCCAGTTTCCTGACCGCTTTTTCGTATGCTGCTCAAAATACATTTGCAATACTTTGAACCATTCGTCACTTTCAAATTGAAGCTCTTGCAGCCTGCGATTGACAGACAACCGTTCGTCTTCTTTCTCTGGCTTGCCATACTTGGAAAATAGCTTTTCAATTTGATAAAATAACTCTTTCTGTTCATAGGTACCAATTTTTGAAAACAACTGTTTACACGTGAGTTGGTCAATCGCTAAGCCGAGACGATCTCTTGCTGCCCGTTCAAAATGATGCGCTTCATCAATAATTACATGACGGCATGCAGGAAAGAATGCGTTTTTTGCCATTAAATCCGCAACAAGTAAAGAATGGTTCGTAATAATAATATCTGCTTCTCTCGCCTGTTTTTTAGCGTGCAAATAAAAGTCTTTATCAAGCCAGGCTTTGCGCCCTTTATTCATGTAATCGCTATCCTGCCGAATTTCATTCCAAAATAATTCCCCGCCCGAGGAAAGATTGATTTCATCTACATCGCCCGTTTCTGTTTCAAGCAGCCACGTTAAAATTTGCATTTTAGCAAGTGTAAAGTCATAATTATCGCTCATTCCCTTGAGGCTTTGGGAAAATTTATATAAATCAATGTAATGGTTTCTGCCTTTCAATACAGTGGCCCTTATTGGAAAAGGCACCAGCTGTTGCAGCTGATAAATTTCCTTTTGCAGCAGTTGCTGCTGCAAAATCACTGTATATGTACTAACAATAACTGGTTCTTTCTCCTGTTTGCTCTGATAAACAGCCGGCAAAAGGTAACCAAGAGATTTTCCTGTGCCGGTTCCCGCCTCTACTGCTAAATGCTGTGAAGTTTGCAAGGAGCGATGGACAAGATCCATCATGTCCATTTGGCTTTCACGAAGCTCAAAATGAGGAACACCCGCAATTAATGCGGCTTTTTCCTCTACTGTTTCCGGGTAAGCAGGGGGCGTTTTTTCGATGATTCTCTGTTCAATTCTCTTTTTACGAAGAGCAAGCCCCCGATATACTTCGGTCTGTTCAGGCAGCTGCTCAATATTAGATTGCTTATCTTGAATAATCGCTTTAATTAATAAATAAATATCGCTTTTCAAGCGTATAGAGAGCTTTTCCAGCTTCTCAAGGGTTACCATTGGCAGGCTCTCAAGCTTTTCAATCATCATCAGCAGCATTTCTGCTGTTACATAAGCGTCACTGTCAGCTTGATGAGGACGATCATGATGAAGCCCTAGATTGCTGGTTAATTCCCCCAACTTGTAGCTATCTGATGTTGGCCAAACAATTCTAGCCAATTCCACCGTATCGATAGCAGGACCTGAAAAAGCACTGTATCCCGCTCGTTCAAGCTCCGACTGTAGGAATTGAAGGTCAAAAGCGACGTTATGAGCAACAAAGATTGCTCCCTCTAACAAGGGAAGAATGTCCTTGGCGGCTTCATAGAAAAACGGGGCATCTTTCACGAGATCGTCAGAAATACCTGTCAGTTCTTCAATAAACACAGGAATCGGCATTTCTGGATTAAAAAAAGAGGTGTACTGTCCAGTAATTTGCTTATTTTCAATTACGACAAAGGAAGCCTGTATAATACGGTCATTTCCTTTCGACGCATGGCCGGTCGTTTCAAAGTCGGTTACGACAAATTTAAAATCCTTCATAGTCGGTTACGCACCTTTTTCCGTTAAACTTTCTTCACCAGTTTAACATATGAATTCATGTAAGAGCCAGACAGGACAAAAATCTGTTGGGATGCTGCTCTCTCTCTGATATACCTTCTTCATTATCATGACGTTGACAACTGTACCGTCCGGACGGTACAATTAAAAGACAAAATTTTTAGAAAACGAGGCGTTGGATATGATCACTGAAAAAAAAGATACAAAAGAGCGAATTATTGAAGCAGTCTATGCCTTAGTTCAAAAACAAGGAATCGCAAAAATGACTATGGAGACAGTAGCCGAAAAAGCAGGAATTAGTAAAAGTGGATTATTTTACCATTTCCCAACGAAAGAATTATTAATTGAGGCGATGGTGAATCGGCTATTTAATCAATTTGACCACCAGCTTAACCAAGAATATGAAGCGGACCAAAAACCGGGTGGACGAACACGCTCTTATATTAAAACGACCTTTCTTATGCACGATCAGGAAGAGAATGAGTTTGTGGTCGCGTTGCTTGCTGCACTTGTAAACAATCCTGAACTGCTCAGGCCGGCTAAAGATTATTATGAACTATGGCAAAGCCAATTGGAAAATGACGAAATAGACCCGGTCATTGCTACCATCATCCGCTTAACGACCGACGGTTTGTGGTTTTCAGAACTATTTGGTTTAGCTCCTATTGATTCGGGTTTACGTCAGCGCGTTTATGAAACCCTTTCCAATTTAATAGACAAACGAGAGAAATGATTTTATCTTTTTTCTTTCATTGTTTATGTATTTCTACCGTTATTCCAAGAGGGAGTGATTAAGAGCATGCTCACTTTTGTTTCGCAAAATAAGCATATGGACAAATTGATGAAAACACTGGAAAGAATAGCACTCTTTGATACGACAGTTATTATTTATGGGGAGTCAGGAACAGGAAAGAGCTTGTTAGCAAAATATATTCATGAAAAAAGCTCCCGTGCAAAGGAAGCGTGCATCATTATTAATTGCGCTGCTCTCCCCGAGCATTTGTTAGAATCGGAACTCTTTGGCTATGCGGACGGCGCTTTCACAGGAGCCAACAAAGCAGGAAAAATCGGCTTAATCGAAGCGGCAAATCACGGTACACTCTTTCTTGACGAAATCGGAGAGCTGCCGCTTAATATCCAGGCGAAGCTGCTTCAGGTTCTTCAAGACCACGAATTCACCCCTATTGGTGAAACAGCCTCAAGAAAGGTCGATATTCGTATTATTGCAGCTACCAACCAAAACTTAAGAGAAATGGTAAGAAGAAAGAAATTTAGAGAGGATCTTTACTATAGATTAAATGTGGTGGACATAAAAGTGCCGGCGTTAAGAGAACGGATGGATGATATCGTTCCTTTAACCAATCATTTTTTGGAGAAATTCAATAAAAAATTCAATACAGAGCGCACCATCTCCAAAGACGTCTACCGTTTTTTTAATGAATATACTTGGCCTGGGAATGTAAGAGAGCTTGAAAACTTAATTGAAAAGCTCATAGTTGTCTCTGAGACTTGTATCGATATCGATCATATCCCTGATACTCTGCAAGAACAAGCCGATCATCACGCCACTGATTCCCCCTTTACATCTTTTGACCAATCACTCGAAGAATTTGAAAAGAAAATTATCATTGAGGCATACAACCGCTTTAAAAATTATAGAAAGGTAGCTGAATTTCTTAAAATTAGCCAATCGAGAGCGGCAAGATTAATTAGAAAGTACTCTGCAAGCTGTTAATTTATAACCAAGCAGAAGGAGGAGAGGCATACATTCCTCTCCTCCTTCTGCTAAAATCATTTCGCTTTCAGTAAGTCTACCTCTATCAAACCGTCACTTTATCTTTTTCCCCCATAATGCTTGTGCTGTGAAGCGGCTGTACCTTTGCCTTCGGATCAATATATACCTTCGCATTGCTTACAGCAGCGGGCGCTTCACCAAACCCGCTTGCTATTAACTTCACTTTACCTTCATACGTACAAATATCTCCTGCTGCATAAATGCCTTCCACGCTTGTCTCCATTTTTGAATTTACGACGATTGAACTCTTTTTAATTTCTAGGTCCCACTCCTTGATCGGACCAAGGGAAGACACAAATCCGTATGTGACTAACACATCATCTACGTCTAACACCCGTTCTTCACCGGTTTTTACCTCTTCCAAGACAACTTGATCAATTTGTTGTTGTCCGCGTAATCCGACTGGAACAAACGGCACGGCGACTTCAACTCTAGATTTTTTCAATAGCTCTACACTGTGTTCATGCGCACGAAACTTCTCCCTACGGTGGACAAGTGTAACCTTTTCTGCAATTGATTCCAGCATTAAGGCCCAGTCAACAGCAGAATCTCCTCCACCAAAAATAGCCACTCTTTTACCTTCGTACCGGCTTAAATCATTGATAAAGTAATGAAGATTCTCTTTCTCAAACTTATCTGCTCCCTCGATCTGCAGCTTTCTCGGCTGAAAGGCCCCATTGCCGGCCGTAATAATAATCGTTTTGGAATAATGAAGATCTTTATCTGTTACAATTTTAAATAAACCGTTCTCTAGCTTCTCAACATGCTCTACTGTTTGCTCCAGGCAAACAATAGGATGAAACACATTCATCTGCGCTATTAAATTATCAATTAATTCTTGCGCACGGACTTTTGGGAAGCCGGCAATATCATAAATAAATTTTTCTGGATACAACGCTGAAAGCTGTCCTCCTAATTGAGGAAGACTTTCAATAATCTTAACCGATGACTGACGCATCCCTGCATAGAAAGCAGTAAATAATCCGACTGGTCCGCCCCCAATAATTGTCATATCAACCATTTCATTTGTATTTTTCATTATAGCCTCCTGAGGTAAGACATTGATTAGTTTTGTTCTTGCTAATTTTTGAATATTCAGATATTAACTTCGTTTACTGCTGTATGGTTCTTACCCTCTTCAATGAGTTCAGGCTCGGACTCATCAAAATCAAACATTGGCGCTGATTTTTTAAACATTTTTGTAATGCACAGCAGGAAAATAAAGCCCGCTGTATTCCAGAACAAACCGAGTAAAAGTGCCTGTGCGTCCATACTGTACCACATAACCGAAAGAAAACCGATCCCTATTAATGGAAAGATCAAATACAAAAATGTCTCTTTTATAGACCGCCTTTTATTCTTCACATAGTAGTAAACAATGACGGATAAATTAACAAATGTAAAAGCTGTAAATGCTCCAAAACTTATCAGCGAAGCGGCCGTCACCAGGTCAAAGAATACCGCCGTTAAAGCCACTCCTCCAGAAATAATAATGTTATAAATAGGAATGCCGGAGCGAGGCGTGACGTATCCGAATATTTTCCGAGGAAGGACATTATCTCGCCCCATTGCGTACAATAAGCGCGAAATACTTAATTGTGCTGCTATTCCTCTCGATATATTACTGACGATAATGATTCCCAGAAAGATAGAGGCAAAAAGCATCCCTCCAATTTTGGGCGCTATTTCAGCTGCTGCTGCTTCGGGGTCGTGAAAAATCGATACATCCGGATAACTTGCCTGTAAGAAATAAGTAATCACCGTATACGTGATTCCTGTATAAAGTGCTAAAGCAATCATCGCCCTGGGTATCGTTTTCGTTGGGTTTATCGTTTCCTCTGCCAGCGTACTCATTGCATCAAAGCCAACAAATGAATAAGCTAAAATAGTTACCCCTGCCAAAACAGCTGAAAAAGTTAAATTAGCTGAATAGAGCGGTTCTAATGAAAATAAACTTCCTGCCTCCTCGCTGTTCATCATCCCTCCAATCAGCAAGGCAACAAAAATACCGGAGATGAGTACTTGTAATAATACGAAAAATGTACTAAACGATACAGCCACCTTAATATTAAATAAATTCGCCACACTTATTAGCAATATCGGAATAGCTACCCATAACCATTCCGGTACAGAAGGGAAATAAGCAGACATATAAATTTTTATCGCTAAGGCATAGACCATTGGAAGAAAGAGATAATCACATAAAGCAGACCATCCAACTAGAAAGCCGATGTTGGGATGAAAAGTCTTTTGGACATACGTATAGGCCGAACCCGCACTTGGAAATGCTTTTACCATCTGGACATAACTCAATACTGTAAAAATTATGGCACACATAGCGAACATATACACTAAAGGAACGTGTCCCTTAGTGGCAAGGGACGCGATTCCAAAAGTATCAAAGACGGTTGAAGGCGTTAGCAAAGCTAATCCGAGCACAAAAACATGAATAAACTTTAAGCGTCTTTTTAGTCCGACCTTTTCATTCATTAATTCTTAGACCCCCTCTAATGCCTTCAAAACTAAACCATGAAAATGATGAACCGCATGCTCGCTTATGGATGATCTTTCATGATCAATCACATAACGGCCATCCACATATCCCTTTGATCGAAGTCCGCGTTGCACGCTTTCAACTAAACTAATATCTTCGGGCGTTAATACTTCATCTTGATATTTGATATTTTCCCATCCTTCTTCCGATGGCTCCTTCGTTAAATAGTAAAATTCCAAATATTCAATGGAAGACTCTGGTCCATTCGGCTCGATATACATAATGATTAATCCCGGCTCTCCCGGCATAACGTCGATAGCCAAAGTCGGCCATAACCAATAAGAAAGATACGTTTCGATATCCTGATCATTTGTTTCACTGTCAGTATTGCAAACTAATTTCCCCTTGCTGTTGCTCGTTTGCGCCACATAATAATCTTGCGGTTCAATTTTATAACTCTTCATATCGATCAACTCGACGAATTGAGGATGGGCCACTTGGCAATGATGACATTCAAGGTAATTGTCTACTACGTTCTTCCAATTAGCCTTGATATCATATTTAATCCGATGTGACAATGTTAAACCGTCCAGCTGAGGGATATGAGCACGAATTTCCTCTTCTAATCCCGGCATCATTTCCCGCATTGGTTTAGCGTTCGGATCAAGATTAACAAAGATAAAGTTTAAAAAAGTTTCTACCCGCACAGGGGTTAAGCATGCTTCTTCAAGATCAAAATTTTTAATTTGATCAACGGCACGGCCCCGGTTAAACTGACCGTCTAAATGAAATGTCCATGCGTGATAAGGACAAGCAATGACGGATTTTTTCCCTTCTCCTTCGACCAGTTCATGCCCCCTGTGCGGACATACATTATAAAAACCTCTAATGACATGATCCTTCCCTTTAACGATCATAATATTTTGTTCAAATAGTTGAAAGGTAAAGTATTTCCCTGGGATATCTACTTTTTCTATATGCCCGGCATAAATCCAGTTTTTATAAAAGATCTTTTCCTTATCTAATTTTAATGCTTCATCACTTGTGTAATAATCCGATGGCAATGTATATGATTCCCGTGCGTCTGCTTTATAGCGATGAATCATGTTTGTACTCATGTTTTCCCCCCCAATATGTTTTACTTTTACTGGCTTGTTGAGCCCTTGCGGCATTTTCAACTAGCGCTTTCTTTTAAAAAAGAAGTGAGAAATGGATCTTGTTTGTATCTAATCCACTTCTCAACTAAAGTTTCATTAACCCGGGAACCAGCTAACCGGTTCTACATTAAGATTAATATTAATTTGTTTGATTTCCTGAAAATCTTCGAGTCCATATGTTCCAAGGCTTCGACCGATTCCACTTTGCTTGTATCCCCCCCCATGGTGCTTCCACGTAAGTAGGATGATAAGCATTTATCCATGTAATGCCGGCACGTACTTGTTTAATGACACGCAAGGCTTTTGCTCCATCATTTGAGAACACAGCCCCTGCCAAGCCAAAATCTGTTTCGTTTGCAAGCTGAATGGCTTCATCTTCACTTTTAAACTTTTGAATCGTTACAACCGGTCCGAAAATTTCTTCTTTTACAATCCGCATATCAGAAGTTACATTTGTGAAGACTGTCGGCTCAATGAAGAAGCCTTGATCTAATCCATCAGTTAGCAAGCGGCTTCCACCACAAGCAAGAGTAGCTCCCTCCTGCTTGCCGATTTCGATATAATTTAAAATAGCATTCATCTGCTGTTCACTTGCAATGGCTCCAACTTGGGAATCTTCATTCATTCCTGGACCTACTTTAATTTGCTTTGCGCGCTCTATGTAACGCTCTACAAATTGATCATAGATGCTCTCCTCGACAAGAATGCGGCTTCCTGAAGAGCATACCTGTCCAGCTCCGAAGAAAATGCCGAATAACGCGTAGTCAACTGCTGTTTCAAAATCAGCATCAGCAAAAATAATATTCGGTGATTTACCCCCAAGTTCAAGAGAAATCTTCTTTAGATTTCCAGCTGCTGCCTTCATAATTTCTCGGCCAACATTTGTGCTTCCGGTGAATGAAATCATATCTACATCATGACTTTCAGCAATTGTCTGGCCAACAACTGCCCCTCTTCCCATCACGAGATTCATCACTCCCTGTGGAACCCCCACTTCTTCAATAATCTCGACCAACTTCATCGCTGTAATAGGCGTTGCTTCTGCCGGCTTATACACGATGGTGTTACCAGCTGCAAGAGCCGGTGCTATTTTCCACACACTCATCAAAAGGGGAAAGTTCCACGGTACAATCAATCCAGCAACTCCCACTGGCTCACGAACGACCATAGCTTGAACGTTTTCAGGTACTTGGTATGTTTCTCCTTCCGGCGTTAGAATTAAGCCGGCATAATACCGGAAGCATGTAGCAGCATCAGCTACATCAAATTCTGCCTCCGCTTTCAGCTTGCCGTTATCCATGACTTCCAAGTTTACGAGCTCCTCAAACTTTTCATCAATTTTCTCTGCAATTTTATTTAAGTATTGGGCCCGTTCATGTGTCGTTAAGCCTGACCAGATACCGCTTTCAAAAGCTGCTCTGGCAGCTGCAATCGCTTCTTCTGTCTCCTCTTTTGTTGCTCTTGGCGCTCTGGCAATCACTTCTTGTGTCGCCGGATTGATCACAATATTCTCGTCTCCGTTTTTTGCTGCTTTCCATTCTCCATTGACAAACATTTTCAATTCTAATACCGATGTGTCTACTGACATATACTTTCCTCCTGCTATAATTTTTCGTCCACATTAAACATATGCAACAAGCGTGCCAATGACCGGTAGTCTATAAACCCTTTACATATCAAGTGTTCAATCTCCTTATATAGAAACACGTTCGTTCAAAATTGGCTGATTTCAACCAGAATTGACACATTTACCGCTTTCATCAGACGGCTACAGTTTTTAAAAACTTTGGCGCTGTATACTTGTTGTTGATTTCTGCTGCAGGCGGACGCTGTCCGAGAAGCTTGACAGGCACAAAAAAAGAGAGAGCAATTCCTCCCTTTACCAAAGGGAGGAATTGCTCTCAACTAATTTTAACTCTGCTTGTTAAAGCTATCTTCTGCTATAGAAAGCTCCACCTCTATGTGGACTTTCCAATTATATAATTGTACCAGCAATCTCCTCGTGAAGAAGCTGTTCAATCTCATTATTTTCCCCAGCCACCACTACTTTCGGACGGTGATCCTTTACCTTCTCCTCGGCGACCATGACATAGGAGATAATAATAACTTTATCACCCGGTTGGACAAGTCTTGCTGCCGCCCCATTTAAACAGATCACGCCGCTGTTCCGTTCACCTGGAATAATATAAGTTTCTAAACGGGCACCATTGTTATTGTTGACAATCTGCACTTTCTCATTTGCCATCATTCCAGCGGCGTCCATTAAATTTTGGTCAATCGTAATGCTGCCCACATAATTTAAGTTCGCTTCCGTTACGGTAGCCCGGTGAATTTTCCCATTCATCATTGTACGAAACATTTCAGCATTCTCCTCTAACCGTAAAAATAATGTTATCAATTAAACGCGCTTTTGAATAATTGATCGCTGCTGCCAGAATCATCTTTCCTTGCACTTCTTTTAAAGAGTTTAATTCCGGATAAGAAAGCAAGTCCACATAATCAATTGTTGCGCCAGTGTGAGTCTCTAAATAGGAAGCAGTCAAATCAATAATTTCTTTTACACTTTTTCCACCCTGTTCTGCTGCCTGTACGCCGTGCTGGAGAGCTTTTTGCAAATATGGCGCCTTTGTGCGTTCCTCTTCCGTTAAATAGACGTTGCGTGAGCTTTTTGCCAGTCCGTCCTCTTCTCTGACAGTCTCCACTCCTACAACTTCCACCGGAAAGTTTAATGACTTCACGAGACCGTCAATGACAGCAAACTGTTGGGCATCTTTCAAGCCAAAATAAGCTTTATCTGGCTCAGCTAAATGAAATAGCTTCGTGACGACCGTCACTACCCCATCAAAATGTCCTGGCCGCTTCACGCCGCACAGCTTGTCTGTTCTGTCTGTAACTGTCATAGTTATGATAGAAGGCTCCGGGTACATCTCTTCTACTTCAGGAGCAAAAAGACAGTCTACACCTGCTGAAGCGGCGAGTTGCTCATCTCGGTCTAAATCCCGCGGATAACGTTCAAAGTCTTCATTTGGTCCAAATTGCAGCGGGTTGACGAAGATGCTCATAATAATCGTGTCATTTTCCTGTTGTGCTTTATTGGCGAGAGTAAGATGCCCTTCATGAAGAAAGCCCATTGTCGGCACCAGACCAATCTGGTGTCCAGCCTGTTTTTCCGTCCGGACAAAGGCTTTTAATTCCTTAACTGTCTTAATTACTCTCATGAACGCGCTCCTCCATACAAAGCTTCCAATTCTTCTTCTTTCATCGTAAATGAATGCTCCACTCCCGGGAATATTCCACCTTTTACTTCTTTTACATAAGCAGAAACGGCCGGTATAATTTCATCATTCACATTGCTGTACGATTTAACAAATTTAGGTGTTCGGCTTACCCCATATTGAATAAGGTCATGGTAGACAAGCACTTGTCCATCCGTTTCCTTGCCTGCCCCAATTCCGATTATCGGAATAGTAAGAGCGCTTGCCACTTGAGCTGCAATCTGATAAGGGACACATTCAAGCACGGCCATAAATGCCCCTGCCTGCTCAAGCTTCTTTGCATCATCCAGCAGCTTTCGGGCTGCCTCTGCTGTTTTCCCCTGCACTTTATAACCGCCAAGAACCCCAACGGACTGCGGAGTTAGCCCTAAGTGGGCGACTGTTGGTACGCCAGCCTGCGTCAAATCCCGAACGGCCTCTACTGCCTCTTCGCCGCCCTCAATTTTTACAGCATGCGCTCCTGCTTCCTGCATAAGCGCTCTTGCTGCCCGCATCGTTTCTTCTCGGCTAATCTGATACGACATAAAAGGCAAGTCAGTAACGACAAATGTTTCTTTCGCCCCCCGCTTTACTGCCTTTGTATGATGAATCATATCGTCCAGGGTAACAGGAACGGTTGATTCATACCCAAGTACAACCATACCAAGAGAGTCTCCGACTAAAATGATGTCCGCCCCACCCTCTTCAGATAATTTAGCAGAAGGATAATCATAGGCGGTGATCATGGCAATTTTTTCACCGTTTGCTTTCATTTTGATAAAGTCACTCGTTTGCTTCATGTACGCTTCCTCCTTTTTCGATCAGAGGAGACGAAACAATCAGTAAATAAAAAGGGTCCTTCAGACAGAAGGACCCGAATAATTAGATTCGTTGTTTCGACCCTCTGTCCCTGTCCTTATGGATCAAGGCAGAACTTTTCGCTTATTTTATTATTCCAGCGGCTGACTTCAGACAAGTGCAGTTCTCTTTAAGATACTGCCCGCCTTCATTATAACAACATCTTTTTTCTTTGACTATTAGAAATTTACCTGATCATAATAGGATGAATAAGTAACTATTAAGAGAGAAGGTGAGAAGATGAAAAAATGGTTGTTGATCGCTCTCGTCCTGCTTACAGGCTGCTCTTCGCCTGAAAAAGCTCCCGAAGAAGAATCTTCCGAAAATATTCCTGCAAGCACATCAGCTGGAATAAAAGTTATCGCTAAAAAACTGGAGGTTCCATGGAACATTACTAAGTTGGATAACAGCTTCTTTATTAGCCAGCGTAAAGGTACAATTGCCGAAATTTATTCTGATGGAAAGAAAAAAGAAATGGAATTGAAGCTGGATCAACCGGTACTGCACGAAGGAGAAGGCGGCTTATTAGGCTTTGAGCTTGATCCTGCCTTTTCCAGCAACGGACGCGCTTACATCTATCATACGTACAAGGAAAAAGAAAAAATAATGAATCGAATTGTACAAATTCAAAAGAAAGGCAGCGGCTGGCAAGAGACAAAAGAACTGTTGGCCAGCATTCCCGGCGGTACGATCCACAATGGCGGACGGATCGCTCTTGGTCCTGACCATAAGCTTTACGTAACTGTAGGAGATGCCGGTGTAAAGGAGTCTGCACAAAGTAAACAGCAGCTATCCGGGAAAATTTTACGTTTAAATTTAGATGGCTCTGTTCCCCCTGACAATCCTTTTAAAGGTTCCTATATTTTTTCCTATGGACATCGCAATCCGCAAGGGATGGCCTGGAGCAAAGACGGTACCATGTATGCGACTGAACATGGGCAAAGCGCTCATGATGAAGTGAACAAAATTAGTCCAGGGAAAAATTATGGCTGGCCTCTCATTCAAGGAGACGAGAAAAGAGAAGGAATGGAATCACCTTTCATTCATTCTGGCGAGGAAACGTGGGCTCCCTCCGGTCTAGCTTATAGTAAAGGACAACTCTTTATTGCTACCCTTAGGGGAGAAAGGCTGCTTGCTTTCGATCTTAAACATCGGAAAATGACGGTTTCTTTTCAAGGCGAAGGACGCTTGAGAGATGTATATGCGAGCGATCACTATTTATATGTTGTGACAAATAATACAGATGGCCGAGGGACACCTTCTCAAGATGATGATCGACTTCTTCTTTTAAAAGAACCGCATTAATGGCAAAGGGTTATGTCTTAAATAGAAAACTGCCCGTGCTTCTGTCCAGCGGGCAGTTTTTTCTACATCATTCATCTGTCCTTGTATCGATTTCGATATCAGCGGAGTAAATATCATGGATGGTGCCGTCATCATCAAGCAGCTTCAATACACCTTCTTCTGTGATACCGAGTGCTTTGCCGTGAATCGTACCAGTCACTGTCCGCGCCGTAATTTTTTTACCGATCGACAGCGCGTGCTTTTCCCAGCGTTTTTTTATGTTAATAAATCCTTCTTTCATGTATATGTCATAATAATTTTCAAGGTTTTTTAAAATTTCCTGAACCAGCTGCGAGCGTGAGACTGCCTCTCCTTTTTCAATAGCAAGCGAGGTAGCCACTTCTTTCAATTCGTCAGGAAACTCTTTTTGATTTACGTTAATGCCGATGCCGATAATAATTGAATGAATGCGGTCAGCGTCCGCTTGCAGTTCTGTTAAAATACCGGTAATCTTCTTGCCGTTTAACAAAATATCGTTTGGCCACTTGATCTCTGGCTGCAATCCGGTCACTTCAATAATCGCTTCAACAACGGAAACTGCCGTAATCAACGTGAACTGAGGCGCTTTATAAGGCGGCAAAGACGGTTTTAATAGTACGCTCATCCAAATGCCCGTATATTTTGGAGAATGCCATGCACGTGTCATTCTTCCGCGTCCCGCTGTCTGTTCTTCTGCAATCACTACCGTACCTTCCTTAAAAGGCTCTTGTGCCAAGCGATGAGCCTCCTTCTGAGTCGAAGGGGTAGATTCCAATGCGACGATTTCTTTTCCAAGCCAGTCGGTCTGCAGGCCGATTAAAATTTCATTTTCCGTTACTTTATCCGGCTTTGTAAGAATGCGGTAGCCCTTTTTCCGTACCGCTTCCAATTCAAATCCCTCTTGGCGCAATGATTCAATGTGCTTCCAAATGGCCGTCCGCGAGCAGCCGAGGATTTCTGCAAGCGCCTGACCAGATACAAATTCTCCATCCGCTCTTGAAAACGCCTCTAATAATTGCTGTTTTACAGAAGATTGCACGCTTCAAGCCACTCCTTTATCTTTTCTTTACTGTTTTCAACTTTTCTCTCTACAACAGCCCGCTCGATCATTTCAATATAACTTTTCATCCATGGCCCACCTGTTTCATTCTTCCATTCCTTCAGCTCTTTACCGGTGATAGCTAGTTCTTTTCGAGTGTGGATCGATAGGTCGGCATGTCGATTTTTCAGCTCTTCTACTTTTGAAGGACGGCCAGCAAGAAGCGCATTGACCGCCTCAGCATCCATCGCCTGGTCTACACCGGCTTCATATAATGAAAAATCTGTCCACTCTTCTTTCTGCTGTTTGAGAGCCGTTTCGTATGTACCCGCTAAATACTTTATTTTCTTAGCTGGCATCCGCCACTTCTTCAGCCAATCACCTGGTTTATGTGGTGCAAGAAGGACGAGCAGAAGAAGCCACTTTTGGATTCCAGTTAACTTGTTAAGATCGTAGGAGAGCATCTTATTTATCCGTTGCTCCTGCCCGAGAAGCCCTGGCAAGTAGGCAATCAAGCCTCCTTCAAGCAATATCTTGATGCCAGCTGCCGCCTCTTTCCCAGCCAGTAGTTTATCCATCTCCATTAGTTTCCGTTCAACCGCAATATGCTCCAGTAGACTAGCACAGCGGCTTAGTGCTTCTTCTGTTTCGATATGCAGCTGGAAGCCAAGCTGGCTGGCAAATCGGGCGGCCCTCATCATTCGAAGGGCATCTTCTGAAAAACGCTCTTGCGCCTTGCCAACTGTTTGAATTTGCTGTGATTGTAATGCAGCCTTTCCGCCGAAAGGATCAACGATGGTTCCATGTCGATCCATAGCCATCGCATTAATAGTAAAATCCCTTCTCTTTAAATCTTCTTCCAGTGTCCGAACGAAAGATACTTTTTCCGGTCGTCGAAAATCCTTATAATCAGATTCTGTTCGAAAGGTAGTAATTTCATAACCGTCCCCCTGCCAAATCACGAGCACGGTTCCATGTTCAATGCCGACATCGACAGTTTTAGAAAAGACGCGCTTCACCTCTTCTGGCAAGGCAGCTGTGGCAATGTCAACGTCGCCAATCGGACGATTCAACAAATAATCCCTTACCGCTCCTCCTACATAGTAGGCATCGAACCCTGCTTTCTCGAGTTGGGCAAGAATCGGAGCGGCTTTCTCAAAGATTAACTCATTATTCACTATCCGCACCTGCCTGTTGGGGAAGCAAACTCATATATAGCTTTTCGTACTCGCGAACGATGCTTTCTGAATGAAAATGAGTTTGTACTGTTTGTATCGCCTGTTCACTTATCTTTTGATAAAAATTATCATCCGTTAGCAGCTGCAAAGCTTGTTTTGTCACGGACTCAATATCTCCCACTTCAGAGAGAAAACCATTTTTTCCATTTTCAATCACTTCGGGAATGCCACCAATATTTGTGCCAATGCAAGGAACTCCGCAAGCCATCGCTTCCAAAAGTACCAAACCAAAGCTTTCTTTCTCCGATAGCAATAAGACTAAATCGCTGAGCACATATAGCTCTTCTAAATTATCCTGCTTGCCGAGAAACAAAACACATTCTTCGAGGTTCAGTTCAGAAACAAGCTTGCAAACGATAGTCATTTCTGGTCCATCGCCGACCAAAAGCAACTTTGCCGGCATGTGTTCTCTAAGCCGCTTAAATACACGAACCACATCCGGCACCCTTTTCACACTGCGGAAATTAGATACATGCATAATCACCTTATCTTGAGCAGCGATTCCCAACTCTTCGCGCAGTTGCTCATTTGCCGGTCTCTTTCGATAAACTCGCTCATCAATAAAATTATAAATAGGTTGGATGTTCTTTTGAGGGTAAATTACATCCATCGTTTGAGCGATTAGCGCTTGAGACACAGCAGTCACAGCATCGGACTCTTCGATACCAAAACGAATCGCTGCTGTTAAGGAAGGATCATGTCCAAGCACAGTGATATCCGTGCCATGCAACGTTGTAACAATCTTAATATTGGAACGTGCAATTTGCCTGCCAAGAATAGCACAAACAGCATGCGGGATCGCATAGTGGACATGCAGGATATCGAGCTGCTCCCTCGTTATAATTTCTGCTATTTTATTTGCTAGTGCAATTTCATACGGCGGGTGCTGAAAAACGGAATATTGGTTGACATCCACTTGATGAAAATAAATATTCGGGTACATCCGGTTTAACCTGAACGGACGATCCGTTGTGATAAAATGGATCTCATGTCCTTTTTCTGCAAGTAGCTTTCCAAGTTCTGATGCTACTACACCCGAGCCACCGACAGTAGGGTAGCACGTAATTCCTATTTTTAATTTCATTATAAATCCCCAATCAAATCTTGATCTATTAACAGTGGGACAGTAGTTAAAAACCCTTCTGCAAATGTTCGCCCCACTTCTTTTCCCATCAGACGGTCTCTCGCTTCAACCGCCTCTATGTAACCGGTCGTTAAAGGTGTGGCGACTGATTTTTCCCCCATCTGGAACTGACTTTGATAAGTGCATAGACTTTGCTTTTTCTTATCCATAAATTCTCCTGTATCCACGCAAAAATCAGGGGTATGAAAACCGTTGATCATATAAAAATAAAGGCGCTCCGCCTTATGAGCATTTCCGTGGGCAGTCGTTTGGTATTTTTTAATTCCGGCAGAAAAAAACGCTTCCTGTACGATACGCGAACAAGCACCGTGGTCTGGATGACGGTCTTTTTCATAAGGTGCAAAAATGACTTTCGGTTGGTAACGACGGATGACCTCTGCTACTGCTTGAATCGCTTCTTGTGTTAGAAACAACCCACGATCTGGCAAGTCAAGCGTCAATCTCTCCCGAACACCTAACAGAGCAGCTGCTTTGTTTGCCTCTTCTGCTCTCGAAGCTACCGTGCCGTTAGATGACAATTCTGCTTTTGTTAAATCGCAGAAAACAACCGTTTTACCAGCCGCCGCATATTTAGCCGCTGTCCCCCCCATGCCAATTTCAATATCATCTGCATGAGCACCGAAGGCAAGAATATCTGCTTTAATTGTTTCCATAGGTCGGCCTCTTTCCTTGTAATTGATCCAAGTCGCCTCTCTGCAAGCCCTCTATTAAAATCGTTCCGGTACCTATATTAGTTGCCAGGGGAATAGCGTACACGTCACAGAGCCGGACAAGCGCTGATACATCTGGCTCATGAGGCTGGGCGGTAAGCGGATCTCTGAAAAAGAAAACTAAGTCCATTTCTCCTCTGGCAATACTCGCTCCGATTTCCTGATCCCCGCCAAGCGGACCGGACTGGAAGCAATGGATGGGCAACCCGGAAGCCTTCATGAGCCGCCGCCCTGTCGTACCCGTGGCAAACAGCTCATGCTCTGAAAATACTTTCACATGTTCTAGAAAAAATTGAATTAAATCATCCTTTTTCTCATCGTGGGCAATTAAAGCTATTTTCATAAGCGCCTCCTCAATCTAAAATATTTTCCATGCCATAGATAAGCGTTTCTACCTTTACAACAGTTTCTACGCACACTTTGACGCCTGTCATAAAAGAAGTCCGATTATATGAATCATGGCGAATGGTCAACGTTTCACCATCTGCTCCGAACAACACCTGCTGATGAGCAATCAATCCTGGCAAACGTACACTATGAAGGTGCATTCCATCCATTTCTGCTCCGCGGGCGCCTTTCATTGTTTCTTTTTCCTCAGGATGGCCCTGTTGCTTCTTTTCTCTTACTTCGGCAATCATCTGAGCTGTCTTAATTGCCGTACCCGACGGTGCATCTAATTTCTTATCATGGTGAAGCTCAATGATCTCCACATCTTGAAAATACTTGGCTGCCATTTCAGAGAATTTCATCATAAGCACTGCACCAATAGCAAAGTTTGGAGCAATAATACAGCCAAGGTTTTTTTCCTCAGTGAGTTCTTTTAACTCCTTTAATTGTTCCTCTGTAAATCCCGTAGTACCTACAACTGGCCGAATATTATGTTCTAGAGCGGTTTTTGTATGTATATATCCTGTTTCCGGTGTCGTTAAATCGATAAGCACCTCAGCTTCTACCTCACTAAAGCATTCATTGATGTCTGTAAAAATTGGCACGTCTATTCCCGAAAATCCCTCTACTTCACTTAACAGCTGTCCATTGTACTGACGATCTAAAACAGCAGCAAGTTGTAAGTTTTCTGATCTCTGTACCATATATACCGCTTCTTTCCCCATTCGCCCGCGCGGCCCTGCAATAATGACTTTAATCGTTTCCATTATTTATTCCCCCTCTTTTCTCGTCCAGCGATCTTTATCTCTCGTGTTAAACTTCTTCATGACTTGATCATGAGCTTCTTGCAGATCAATATTTAGTGAATTTGCCAGGCAAATAATGACAAACTGCAGATCACCAAGTTCTTCTGCTATGGTTTTCGCCTCTTCTGTTGATTTTTTAGGCTTTTCACCATAGTAATGGTTCACTTCCCGTGCCAGCTCTCCTAGTTCCTCAGTCAAGCGAGCCATCATAGCAAGCGGGCTAAAGTAGCCTTCTTTAAATTGACCGATGTATTCATCGACTTCCTTTTGCATCTCTTTGATCGTTTTATCCATGTCTTCCCTGCTTTCTTCCTTAATTAATTTTATGTTAGCTAATTCTTGAGTAGTTGACAATGAATTTATCGCTCTATACACCTCAGACTTTCATGTTTCTTATTGTCTGATCTCGCACAGTTATATATAATGACAGTTATCAATAACTGTCTCAATATTAATTCAAAGGTGGCTGGCGTATGATATTTGGCATGAAACTCAAAAATATTTTCTTTATCTTAATTGGCGGTGCCATTTATAGTTTTGGCCTTGTTCATTTCAACATGGAGAACAAGCTGGCAGAAGGCGGTTTTACCGGAATTACATTACTTTTATACAATTTGTTTAAAATTGATCCTTCTTATTCCAATCTAATTCTGAATGTGCCTTTATTTTTTGTTGGTTGGAAACTACTTGGCAGAATGTCATTTTTCTATACGATCATTGGAACAGTCGGTGTGTCTGTTTTTCTTTGGATTTTCCAGCGCAAGCAGCTTCCTATTCCGCTCCATGAAGACTTGTTTCTCGCTTCTTTATTTGCCGGGGTCTTTGCTGGTGTAGGGCTTGGCATTATTTTTCGCTATGGCGGAACAACAGGCGGAGTCGATATTATTGCTCGTTTGATTCATAAATACCGCAATGTTAGCATGGGAAAAACGATGTTTTTATTTGATGCTCTTGTGATTACGGCCTCTTTATTAACCTATCTAAATTACCGGGAAGCTATGTACACGCTCGTGGCTGTTTTCGTCGGGGCGCGAGTCATTGACTTTATGCAAGAAGGTGCCTATGCTGCCAGAGGAGCCATGATCATCTCTGACCATAATCAAGAAATTGCTGAGAAAATCACCAAACAGATGGAACGAGGCGTTACTATATTAAAAGGCCACGGTGCATTTACAAAGACAAACCGGGAAGTTCTCTATTGCGTAGTTGGCAAAAATGAGATTGTCCGCCTTAAAAACATTATCAACTCGGTTGATCCTCATGCTTTCGTTTCCGTTACAGTTGTGCATGATGTACTCGGTGAAGGATTTACCCTTGATGAGAACAAGCAGCCGATCCAAATATAAAAAGCAGGAGACTCACTCTCCTGCTTTTCTCTTTTTATGAAATTAATCTTCGTTCTGCTGCATACCGGTAAACATCAAGACTAGACGAACCAGTTCCAGTACAGCTACAGCGGCGGCAGCAACATACGTCATGGCTGCGGCATTTAGTACTTTGCGGGCCTCGCGCTCTTCGTCATTGCGGATAATACCTGATGAAACAATTTGATCCATCGCGCGCGAAGAAGCGTTGAACTCGACAGGCAAGGTAATCACTTGGAATAAAACAGCTGCTGCCATTAAAATAATCCCGAGTAAAAAAGCTCCTGTCATTGATGTAAAGATCCCGATCATAATGAAAATCCACGATAAGTTTGATCCAATATTTGCTACAGGTACGAGTGCATGACGGAATCGGAGAAAGGCATATCCCTCTTTATCCTGAATAGCATGACCTACCTCATGGGCTGCTACAGCAGCGGCAGCAATAGAATGTCCGTGATAGTTATTTGGAGAAAGATGAACCGTCTTTGTTAACGGATTATAGTGATCACTTAAAAAACCGCTTGTTTCCACTACTTTCACTTGGTGAAGGCCATTTTCATCTAAAATGCGCCGAGCAGACTGCGCCCCAGTTACACCAGTGGAGACAGAAACTTTGGAATATTTATTATACGTACTTTTTACTTTCATCTGCGCCCAGATTGGAACGAGAATTAGGATAAGAAAGTAAATTAGAAAGCCCATTGTTTGGTGTTACCCCCATTTGTACTAATATTTACTTCTCTTTTATTTTATCCTTTTCTAATTTTTATATCAATGATTCTGCTTCTTCCTCTCTTCTTCCTTCTGCCCTTTATATTTCTTCCAGCCTACATAAGAAAGCGTTACAATAATAATTCCCCCAGTAAAGCTGATGACCCATCCAAGAGAAGGCTGGGCAGGGTCCTCTTTTTCCATTTCCTTAAACACCATCTCTACTGCTTTTTCCAACTCTTCGATCTCACTTTCAGCAGATGCCTCTTTCAACATCTTTTCTCCATTTTGTTCCATATAACGAACGTGTTCATCAAGTATCCGAACACTCTTTTCAGAAACATCTACTTTCAAGCTGGGCTGGATGATATAGTAATTAGCCAAAAATCTATTGAGTGATTCATGAAACCCTGAGGAATCAGCTGTCATAGAAGACTTTTTTAAAGATTGCAGGGAAGACATAACAGGCTGTTCCATTTCAGTCCATAACGGCCGGTAACGAGAAACCACTGCATCGGCCACCAAGCGGAAGGTCGTAACAGTTTCCAACGTTTCTGTTTCTTTTCCTTCAGGAGAGTTAATCACATGCAATGCTTCTCCAAGAGCCGTCGATAAAACTGTCCAATCTTCCATAGGAAGTCCACTGTCTTTAAATTGAAGTTGTATAAGTTCAAGCTGGACAGCTTTTAGCTGTGCTTCTGCATCTTCATAGAGACCGGCTTTCGTAAACTCCAGAGCCTGGCCGGCTATTTGATCTAATCTAAGAAGGCGGGCATCGGCATCCTCTGCCTGACTATGAACGGGAATAATAAATAAGCAACAAATAAGAAACAAGCACTTTATTTTTTTCATTTCTCTCCCTCCTCCGCTCCTGCTGTTAATATATGCATGAACCAAGGAAACGAGAAGAGAAACTTATAGTAGACGCTCGTTTATTCCAGTTATAAAGTCCACTTCAAACGTTTTTCTCTGCTTGTTAAATACCAAGCCAGAAAAATAGAGAAGACACTCAACCAAAAAGTAAAATAGCCAATTTCTTTAATATATAGATGTAATTGCGGATATGACGGATATTGCATATAGACATAATCAATGATTTCATTATGCAAAGCCCAAAAAGCAGCTATGATTAAATGCCATGGTTTGATGCGATAAAATGGCGCATAGAGCAACCCTTGGATAGCCATTCCTAAATGTGAAGCCATCAGCATATATCCTTCCCATGGTAAATAGCCAGTCACTTTTAATACGAGTATGTTCATTACCACTGCCCATATGCCGTATTTAAACAGTGTCACAATGGCCAATGCTTGAAAAAGCCCCCATGATTTTTTCCATAAAAATCCTAGCAACACAATCGTGAAAAACAGGCTTGCTGTGGGGCTGTCCGGAACAAAGGGCCAGAAAAACCAATCTGTGCGGACTAACTGCGGCGCATACCACATATATCCGTAAATTGTGCCGACTAGATTAATGAAAAATAAAATAAGTAAAAATCTTTTGTTCGCTAAAAACCAGTATACATATTGCAAAATGGCACCATCCTGTCTTCTCTGCTAAACATATCGGAAAAATATTGTAATGATTACATTTATTATATAGAAAAAAAGATGCCCTATTCAAGATAGGACATCTTCTCTTTGTACTATTTTAAATTAGAAATAAATTCAGCCATTTTATCGAGCTCTTCATCAGTGCCTTTAAACACACCTGCAGGCATGGCCCCTTTACCTTCACGAGCAATCTTTTGGATTTCTTCAGGCTTTAATCCCGTGCCGACAAGAGATGGTGCTGCTGCACCGCCTGTCAAATTTTCTCCATGACAGTTAATACAGCCATTTTTCTGGTCAGCAAAGATTTTGTATCCTTCATCATTCTTATCGAACTCTGCTTCTTCGACAATTTTACCTTGTGCCTCTGCAGCTTCCCAGTCATGATGAACAACGGATTCCCATGTTAAGAAAACAATGGCTGATAAAGCAAGAATCATAAAGCCCGTAGCAAATGGGCGTTTAATTGGTCTGCGTTCTGGTCCTCGGTCAATGAACGGAGCAAGTAAAAGTCCTCCAAAAGCTAGTCCTGGAATAACAAAAGCTCCAATAACATTGTAAGGTCCGGAAGCATACGTGTATTTCAGTAACTGGTAAAGAAATAAAAAGTACCAGTCTGGAAGCGGAATATAACCTGTATCCGTCGGATCCGCGACACGCTCAAGCGGAGATGGATGCGCTACTGTCAAGCATAAATAACCAACTAAGAAAACGGCACCAACCATCCACTCTTTTAATAAAAAGTTCGGCCAAAAGGCTTCAGTTTTCCCCGGGTATTCCGAGTAATCTTTCGGAACATTCGGTTTGCGTACTGCCGGGATACGCGAATCACCAACGAATTTCATCCCTTTTCCACGATGCATGGCGTTCCCCTCCTTTAAAAAGATCTTTAGACATTCAATGAAATTTTAATTTTACAATGGTCCGGAGATACCTTGTCTGCGAATCATAATAAAGTGAGCTGCCATTAAGCCGAGCAACGCTGCCGGCAGGAAGAACACGTGAATCGCAAAGAAACGAGTAAGCGTCTGGGCTCCAACGATATCCGGATGACCCGCAAGCAGGGTTTTTACCTGTTCCCCAATGAATGGAGTGGAAGCGGCGATTTCTATACCTACCTTCGTTGCGAATAACGCTTTCATATCCCATGGCAATAAGTAACCCGTGAAGCCGAGACCAAGCATAACAAAGAAAATTAATACGCCCACTATCCAGTTCAGTTCACGTGGTTTTTTGTAAGCTCCTTGGAAGAACACGCGCAACGTATGTAAGAATATCATAACGATAACTAAACTCGCACCCCAGTGGTGCATACCACGCACAATCATTCCAAATGCCACTTCATTTTGAAGATAATAAACCGATTCCCAGGCATTTTTAATATCAGGCACATAATACATAGTCAAAAACATACCTGATAGAATCTGGATAACGGTTACGAAAAATGTCAATCCGCCAAAACAGTAAACGAAAGCCGAAAAGTGATGAGCCGGGTTTACGTGTTCAGGCACTTCATGATCAGCAATATCCCGCCACAAAGGCGTAATATCTAAACGCTCATCAACCCAATCATAAATTTTGTTTAGCATGAATTACGCCTCCTTTACGCAATGGTTTGTGGCTCCGGCTTGCCGAGCTGCAAGAAACCGTCTTTTACTTTCGTTGGGTACTTATCAAGCGGTCTTGTTGGTGGTGTACCAGGAATGTTTTTTCCACTCTTTTCATATAAACCACCATGACACGGACAGTAGAACTTGTTTTTGTGACCGCTTCCTTCCCAGTCAACCGTACAGCCTAAGTGTTTACATACAGGTGAAAGGGCAACGATTTCGCCTTTCTCATTCTTGTAAACCCAGGCCGTTTGTGTAACATCGGATGTGTACCATGCATCTTTTTGTTCGTAAGAGAAGTCCACACGAGTCGGTTTCGTAGACAATTCATCCACTTTCTGCTTCGTAGTATGGTATTCGCCTTTTCCACCATGCGCCAAAACTGGATCAATTGCAAAACGAACCATTGGCATCAACATGCCAGCTGCCATAAAGCCGCCAACGCCTGTCAGTGTATAGTTAAGAAATTGACGTCTTGATACAGGTTGTTTACTCATTCTTTTCCCCCCTCTATTGTAAGCTGCGTCCGCACTGGACGTATTTATAAGCGCACAAACATAAACTAGGACACCACTATGATAATCCAAACTTGGAAACAGGTCAATATCACAGCGATCGAAAATATATCAAAGTATGTGACGATTTTCTGAATTATGACAAATTTTGCTGCCATTTGTGGACGATTATATTGACAAATTGTTTTGCTTGATCCTCTATTAACGAGTATTTGTACGAATCCTCCATATGTTCAAGCGGCACGGATGGAACCCAGATTAATGAGCCACCGATCTCTTCTTCAGCCAACTTCCAGCTGCTGTCTGAAGTGAAGAATAGCTTATGTTTAAACCCACTCTTGTCCATCTCCTCAACCCAGCGATTTAACGCGGCAAGCTTTCCTTGTTCCTCCTGCTGTCTTATGTAAGTAAACGGGGGAATAAGCAAGATTCGCCCTTTAAATTGCTTCTCAAGCAGCGTAGTTAACAACTGCATAAATTCATATTGAGAAGCTGTTTCTTTCATGTCGCTTTCAAAAGAAATAGGGATGAGCGGCACGAGTGCTGTATCCACATATTCTTTTTGCTGTTGAAAGCTTTCTGTATCTCTGCCATTCCAATTCATGTCATTCACCTCTTGTTTTATAGTACCACAGTGATTCGATGAGAATCATCCTTCTTTATTCAAAAATAAAGTCTTTTGCCGCAGGCAAAAGACTATTTTAAAGCATTTAGTTGATCAGTCAACGCCAGAAATGCTGCTTTATCTCCGCTATCGAGCGCTCTATCTATGTCTTTGAGCAATCGCTCCTTCTGAAAACGATAGATTCCCTCTTTAAGAAAGTTTTCAGCAAGCACTTTATCCTTTTCCGTAATTCGTAAATTCCTTGGCATAAATGGGTTTTCTTCCATTACGGCCGCATATTGATGAGATATATTGGAAGACTTGAACTTCAATTCAATATAAATGTCCTCTTCCTTGTTCAACCGGATATCATGAAATGATTTTTCTGCATCCGTTGTCATGATGTTCTCTTTAAAAAAACGAAACGGGGCACTGTCAACACAGTGGGTAGACATGATCATTCCCCGTGGACAATATTGTGCGTCTTCTACAAAATGCACCTTTTCCATGAGCTGGTCGTGGCTCATTAAATAATTTAAAATCCATACAGATTCTCTTCTTTTTAATTGATAGTGATTTAAAAACCAGCGGATAAAATCTTTTTTCTCATGAACAGATACAGGGGCAGCCATTTTATAAATCCCTCCTCTGTAAAGATAGTCATTTAATTAATCCGAAAGTCGCTCAATGAGCAACAGCCACTCTTCATTCGCGGGATCATTCTCCAGCAGCTGACGGAATATTTGCAGTGCTTCCTTACGATTTCCTTCTTCCATTAAGAAGTATCCGTATTCTTCTAAAAAGTGTGCATGACCTTTAAAGAAATTATATGCTTCTTTATAAGCAGTTAATGCCTGACTATACTCTTCTAATTCATTGAGGGCTTTTGCCTCATCCCATAAAAGCTGTGGATCAGCCTCTCCATCTTTCTTCAGCAGTTCGGTAATTTCCAATACATCTTCATAGCGTTCCTGATGAAGAAGCAATTTATTTAAGGTAAGGGCGGCTTCTGAATACTCAGGATCTAATGCCAAGGCAGCGCGCAAAAACTGCTCTGCCTCCTCCTCTCTGCCTAACTTTAGGCTAAGCTTACCTGCAATGAGATGCAGCTCTTTGTGAAACTCGTCATGCTTAATTCCCTCCTTAGCTGCTTCTATCCCTTTTTCTAACTCCTCCTCCCGCTCATATGCTTTGGCTAAATAAAGATAAATAGAGTGATAGTCTGGGTCAAGCGCTTTTAACTCTTCAAATTTAGCGATCGCTGTTTGATAAAAGCCCGCTTGAAAAGCCGTGAAAGCGTAACCAAATAGTGTGTTAATTTCCAGATGGCCTTCAAGCGCTTTTTCATAATACTCCAAGCTCTCCTCAAAAGCTCCGCCTACGCTCAATGACTCAGCCAGGCGCTGATAAATGGAGATACCCGCTATCTCTTCTTGTCTATCTGCAAGCAGGGCTCTGTAAAGACGAATAGCTTCCAAAAACCTTCCCTGCTCCGAGTAGAACTCAGCAAGCGCAAATTGAATAACCGGTTCATCAGGCAACAGTTCATTGGCAGCTTGCAGCTTCTGTTCACTTACTTCATATAGACCTTGCATTTGGTATAGATCAGCAAGCAACAGCAGAGCTCTCGGATAGTTTTCGTCTGCTTGGTCCAGCTGCTCAAGGAGAAGCATGGCCTCTTCTTCTTTATCCATATCAACGAGCACTTCAGCAAGAAGGACGCGCAGCTCTCCTTCTTCCGGAAAGGTTTCCAGAAGCCCTTCGTACAGCTCCCGCGCTTCTTCCAGAAAGCCCAGACCATATAATTGTTCGGCCAGCGAAAATTTCTCTTCATCTGAGGAAAACGACTGGACCTTTTTAAATAGAGAAAATGCTTGTTGATTTTCCCCTTTTTCTAAACTTTCTAGCATTTGCTGTGCATAAGACATTTTCTTCGAATCCTTTCTAAAAAACAATTTACTCTTATTAGGACTATCGACAAACGTCCGACTTCTTTATTACTAGTCTGCTTGATCGATCATCCTCATCTACATCAGACTTAAGTTTTAAAGGACGGTCATTTGCCATCAATCCCAGGGTGCTTTCAATCATCCTGTTCACACCTTGTAATATTGTTATCATAGTGAAAGAAAAGCCTGACAGCAACTTTTTTATCTTCAATAGTAAATACATTCTCCAGGAAAGAGCAATTTCCTTCTTTATGCAGAAAAAGGAGCTGATAAAATCAGCTCCTTTTTGTTGGCTGCTGTGTGCGTCGCCAACTAAACACCTTGTTTTCATTACTTTTGAATGAGTTGCTTCATATCTTCAAAGAAAGAAGGATAGGAAACCGCAATAGCCTCGGGATTTTCAAGCTCAATGGCTCCTGTAGCCACTAGAGAAGCAACAGCCAGCATCATACCAATTCGGTGATCTCCATGCGATGAAACACGAGCTCCAGACAGCGAGCTCTTGCCATGAATAATCATTCCATCCTCTGTAGCTTCAATTTCCGCGCCAAGCTTCTTTAATTCATTCACAACCGTGTCAATACGATTTGTTTCTTTTACTTTCAACTCTTCTGCATCCTTGATGACAGTCTTTCCTGCTGCCTGTGTGGCAAGCAGAGCAATGATCGGAATTTCATCAATCAGCTTCGGAATTAAATCGCCGCCCACTTCAATGCTTTTTAATTGAGAAGTACGGATAGTAATCGTCCCTATCTCCTCTCCAACAGTCTCACGGGCCTCAATTTGAATATCGGCCCCCATTTGAACAAGCACATCAATAATTCCCGTTCTTGTCGGATTTAAGCCAACGTTTTCAAGAATGACTTCACTGCCGGGAACCATCGCCCCAGCAGCAAGGAAAAAGGCCGCAGATGAAATATCTCCAGGTACATATACACTTGTCCCTTTAAATGACTGGCCACCCTGCACGACAATATCATTGCCGCGGCGTGTAACTTCCCCGCCGAATTGTTTGATCATTTTTTCTGTATGATCACGGGTTGGCTGCGGCTCCGTGATCACTGTTTCTCCTTCTGTCTGGAGAGCAGCAAACAAGAGGGCAGACTTTACCTGAGCGCTCGCTACAGGCAATTCATATCGGATGGGGGACAGTTTTGAACCGTCAATTGCCAGCGGTGTAAACCGTCCATTGCTTCTGCCATTAATTTTTGCTCCCATGCTCGTTAAAGGGGCAACAACCCGATCCATTGGCCGTTTGGCGATAGACTCATCTCCAATTAATACAGAGTGAAATGGACGGCCGGCCAAAATCCCCAATAAAAGTCTCGTCGTTGTTCCAGAGTTCCCAGCATCAAGGATTTCAGAAGGCTCAATCAATCCGTTCCATCCAGTTCCATAGACAACAATTTCTTCATCGGTCTCTTCAATGTTCACACCGAGCTTTCGAAAACAGTCAATCGTCCGCAGGCAATCTTCCCCTTTCAAAAAATGCCGAATGGTTGTCTTGCCTTCAGCTAAGGCGCCAAACATAACTGAGCGATGGGAAATTGATTTATCTCCCGGTACTTCCACCCGCCCATTCAGCGGGGAATTTGTCAGCCTTAATTCCATTTCTTTCATCGAATCACCCTTCATGCTAAAAATAAGTCGTAGTTTGTCTGTTTTTCAATGCATTGCCGGGCCCGCATCCGGTCTTTTTCATTCTGAAAGCTAATCACAAGCACTCCGTACACATCTTCTCTCGTTTCCACAATCCGAATATTCGTGATGCTAATTCTCTCTTCCGCTAAGTAAGCCGTGATTTCTGATATGACTCCCGGATAATCCGGTACATCGACATACAAATCATAAAATGAAGGAATAGCTCCCATTGCTTTAGCAGGAAGATCATCCCTAAATTCTTTTGCTTCATTAAAATAATCAAATAAAAGAGGAGCACTCTCTTCTTTTAAAATATCTATGACTCTTTCCATCTCTATTTTCCAATCGCATAAAAGTGTGAGAAGCACTTCTTTATTATGTAGCGAAATATCCTTCCACATTTCCGGGCTTGATGAGGCAATCCTCGTTAAATCCCGAAACCCCCCGGCAGCAAGACGGGAAATCAAGGAGTTGCTATTATTGTATTTGCGAGCCTGGTGAACAAGAGAGGCAGCAATGATATGAGGAAAGTGACTGACAACCCCTGTAAGGTGATCATGGTCATCAGCAGAAATTTCCAATATTTTCGCTTTGGTTCCTTGCAGCCATTTTTTTAAAACGGCCACCTGCTTTTCGTTCGCTCCTTCACCTGGCGTTAGCAGGTAAAAGGCATTCTCAAATAAAAGCTCTTTTGCAGCTGTCACTCCGCTCTTATGAGAGCCCGCCATCGGATGACCGCCAACAAAGGTTATGTGGCGGCTTTCCAAAATGGCGGCACAGGACATAATTCTCTTTTTTGTACTGCCCGTATCTGTGATGATGACTTCTTCTTTTAAATCAAATTCAGCCAGCTGTCTGATCAGCCTTTCTGTCTGTAAAACGGGTACAGCCAAAATGATAAGATCCGCTTGCTCTGCCCCCTCTTGAAATGTGCCTGCCTGCCTGTCAATAATATTCAATGCTTCGGCAAGGCCTACTTCACCTTCGCGGATGTCGTATCCGATAATTTCTGCCTGGGGATGGGCTGCTTTGATCGCCTTCGCCAGCGACCCGCCGATTAAGCCCAATCCGGCAACTAATACAGTTCCTCTCATTCTTCACAAACACCTACTGTCTAATTGCGTTTTCTGCTATAAAACTCTTCATAGCTTGGATAACTCCTTCATTCTGTTCATAAGATCCGACTGTTACCCGAACAGCTCCTGGACAACCAAGGGCATTTCCGGAACGAACGATATACCCCTTTTTCATTAAATATTGGAACAGCTCATCACTGTCACATTTGAAATCAATTAAAATAAAGTTTCCTTCTGACGGATAATAGTCAAGATGTTCACTTTTACAAAATTGATAGAATTGTTCGAGGCCCTTTTTATTCTCTTCTCGGCATTTCTTTACGAAGTCCTGATCTGATAGTGCCGATAAAGCAACGCCTTCTCCAAGTGTATTAATATTAAATGGTTCGCGAACCGGCTCTAAAGCACGGATAATTTCTTCGGAGCCAAATCCATAGCCGACTCGGAAGCTCGCTAGACCGTAAATTTTAGAGAACGTTCTTAAAACGAGTACATTCGGATACTTCTTTGCAATCTCTAACGCATTATAATAATCCTCTGCCGTTACATACTCATAATAGGCTTCATCAAGCACAACGAGAACATCCTCTGGGACTTTATTTAAAAATTGCACGAGCTGGTCATTGTTAATATAAATGCCCGTTGGATTATTCGGACTGCATAACCAGACAACAGCTGTTTGTGTGTCTATCGCTGAAAGCATCGCGTCTAAGTCATGTGCGCCGTCCACAAGAGGCACTTCACGGATTTCCGCTCCTTCAATCGTAGCGTTATGCCGGTATTGCGGAAAAGTAGGAGTTGCCATAACCGTGTTTTTGCCTGGTTCTAACATCGCTCGAGAAATAATCAAAATCAGCTCGTCAGACCCATTGCCAAAAATAAGCTGCTTTTCATCTACACTAAGAAATTCGCTGAGAGCGGAGCGAAGGGCCGTTGTATAACCGTCCGGATAAAGAGCATAGGATGATCCGTAAGATTGCACCCACTCTTTCGCTTTATTGGATGAACCGAAAGGATTTTCATTTGATGCAAGCTTAACGATTTTTTCAAGACCGTACTCTTTCTTCACATCTTCAATTGAACGCCCGGGCTGATAAGCTTTCAATCCGGTAATTTGTTGTTTCCATTTCATCTTCATCACAATCCCTTCTTTTGATTACTTGCTTAATTGGCCACACTGGCTCGTTTGTTGCAGATCCGGCCGTAGCTTCACAGCTTCTTCTAAATAAATATGATTAACTTCCTGCTGCGCTGCTTTAGTATTCACGTGCATCATGACTCTAATGCACTGTGCCAAGCTGCCAGGCACGGGAATTTCATTCATGCACATGACCGGCACGTATTCCCATCCGGGCAGCCGCCTTAAAGCTCTTGCAGGAAAAGCAGCATTAATGTCATTTGTTACTGAAATAAAGACCGAACACACATCCTCGGGCTGCAAATCATTTTGCTCAACCATTTCTCTTAAAAGTACTTCCGTACAATCAATCATTTCTTTTTCAGTATTCTCTTTAACAGTCGTTGCTCCCCTAACGCCTCTGATCATACGGCAGCCTCCTCCCTCATAAAACGATCAGCTTCTTCTAATTCCGACCGGTTCATCTCTTTAATAACCGGCCGGCCCACTTCCTGCAATAAAACAAAGCGGATGCTTTCGCCAATCGTTTTTTTATCTCTTTCCATTAGTTTGTATAATTCATCAAATGACAGTTCGCTATTTAAATCCAGTGGATAGCCGAGCTCTTTAAGCCAAACCATGAACTTTTTCAAGTCAAAAGCTAAGCCTACCTTTTTCTCACTCGCGTACAGAGCAAAAACCATTCCCGCTGCTACAGCTTCTCCATGTGTAATCTGGCCATAGCCGAGTCTTGCTTCAAGTGCATGACCATATGTATGGCCAAAGTTTAAATAAGCCCTAATCCCTTGTTCTTTAACATCTTCTTTGACAATCTCTCCTTTGATTTGAATGCCTTTTTCAAGGCAATAAGCAAGAAAGTCAGAAGACAGATCTTTAAAACTATTTACCTTGATCTGCAACTCTTTTAAAAAAGCAGAATCAGCAATTAATGCATGTTTGATAATTTCAGCAAACCCTGAACGTATTTGTTGTTCAGGAAGCGTCTGAAGAAAGCGAGTATCAAAAACGACCGCTGCTGGCTGATGAAAATGACCAATCATATTTTTGCCGAGCGGATGATTGATGGCCGTTTTCCCACCTACCGCGCTATCGTGTGCCAGGATAGTTGTCGGGATTTGAACAAATGCAATTCCTCTCATATAGCTTGCTGCTACATAACCGGCTAAATCACCTGTAGCACCGCCGCCAAATGCTAAAATACACGATTTGCGATCGAGCCCTTTTTCGAGAGCGAATGTTAAACAGCTTTCAAATGACGCAAATGTTTTAGCCTGCTCACCGCTCGGGACCGTCAACCACTCATATGGCAATCCTGGTGGGAGAGCTTGCTTCAGCGTGTCCCCATGAAACGATGCGACCAGCTCATCAGCGATGATAAGCAGCTTTGTTGTTTCCTTGAGAGGACCGGCAAATAATCTGGTTAGTTGGTGCAACGCTCCTTCTCCAACATAAACAGGATAGGATTGACCCGGCGTCTCAATCATTAGTTCTCTCATAATTAGAACTCCTTTGTGTAGCGACGGAATTCATCTAATGAGGCAGATAAGGCCGACATACGGTCACTATAGAACTGGTCAACAATAGCTGAAGCCAGCTCCCAGGCAACGGCAGCTTCGGCAACAACAGCTGCTGCTGGCACAGCACAGCTATCTGAACGCTCGATACTTGCTGTGAACGGCTCTTTCGTATCGATATCTACACTCTCAAGTGGCTTGTAGAGTGTAGGGATCGGCTTCATTACCCCGCGAACAACAACCGGCATTCCTGTCGTCATTCCGCCTTCAAAGCCGCCAAGACGATTCGTTTTTCGATAGTACCCTCTCTCTTCCTGCCAAGCAATTTCATCATGCACCTCGCTTCCAAATCGCTCTGCGGCTTCAAAACCGATTCCAATCTCTACACCTTTAAAAGCATTGATGCTCATAACAGCTGCGGCTACTTTTGCATCGAGCTTTCTATCCCAATGAACATAGCTTCCTACTCCGGCTGGCATTCCTTCAGCGATTACTTCAACAACCCCACCGATTGAATCACCGTTTGCTTTCGCATCATCAATCGCTTGCATCATTTTCTTTTCTGCTTCTGGGTCAAGACAGCGAACGGGTGAGTTTTCGCTTAACTCCTGTAATTGAGATAAATTTTCAAATTTCACCTGTTCGGCTTTAATGCCGCCAATTTCGATGACATGGGAGGCGATCTCAATGCCCAGCAGCTTTAACAACTGCTTCGCTACAGCTCCTGCTGCTACCCGGACGGTCGTTTCACGGGCTGAAGAGCGTTCAAGCACATTTCTCATATCACGATGACCGTATTTCAGGCCACCGTTTAAGTCCGCATGTCCTGGACGAGGACGAGTAATTTGTCGCTTGATCTCTTCTCCTTCTGTTTCATCAAACGGTTCGCTACCCATGATTTTTGTCCAATGTTTCCAGTCGTCATTTTCGACGACAAGAGTAACTGGTGATCCGAGCGTGTATCCATGTCGGACTCCACTCTTAATTTGGGCCTGGTCTTTTTCAATTTGCATTCGGCGTCCCCGGCCATGGCCTTTTTGTCTACGGCTGAGTTCTTTGTTTATATCTTCAGCTGTAAGGGGCATTCCGGCTGGCAGCCCTTCAATAATGGTTGTTAATTGTGGTCCATGCGATTCTCCTGCTGTTAAGTATCTCATTTTACTTTCTCCCTTCAACTCGTTAAAGCGGTTATGTACTACTATAACATATTTTTTTAACTATGATTCAATTCTTAAGTATGTTTTTGAGAATTTTACCACAATTGACGGCATATTTGTCATAATTCTTTAGATTTTTCTAAATATTGATCTCCAAAAAGAAAAGGCTTTTCGCAGAAAAGCCTTACATGTTCCCTCTTAATTATTTAACTTTGCGATAGAAAAATGTGTCCTCCGCTTCAAATTGGTATTCTCCTGGATTAAAGATTTGCTCTGTACTCCCAACGAACAGCACGCCTCCCTCTCTTAATGACGCACTAAATTTTTGATACAAATGGTCTTTTGCTTCTTCAGTAAAATAGATCATCACATTACGACAGATAATTAAATCAAAATTTGAATCGAAGCGATCGGCCAGCAAATCTTGCTTCTTAAATGTAACTGTCCGTTTAATCTCCTCGCTAACTTTATAAAAGTCCCCTTCTTTTGTAAAAAATTTTTGTTTTTTCTCAATCGGGACTTCTGCCAGTGAGCGTTCAGGATATACAGCCCTTTTTGCTTTTTGAAGAACATTCACATCCAAATCTGTAGCCAAAATAGAGATTTGAGATAATGGCAAATAATTAGAGAGAACCATTGCTGTTGTATAAGGCTCCTCCCCTGTTGAACAGGCAGCGCTCCATATTTTTATTTTTTTGTTTTCTGACAGCAGCCGCGGAAAAATTTTTCTTTCAAGAACTTCCCATCTTTTAGCATTTCGATAAAACTCAGATACATTGATTGTCATCCTATCTAAAAATTCATTAAGAAGATTGGTATCTGCGTTTATTAAGTCAAAAAACTCTTTAAAGGAGCGGCAGCCCTTCTTTTCATACAAGGAAGTTAAACGCCGTTTCATTTGCGCTTCTTTATATTTACCAAGATCAATACCTGTTTTTCTTTTAATATTCATAATAAAGCTTTCATAATCACTCATTTGCCCGTCCCCCTTCTTGTCTGGTGCGGTTTGTTGATAGGCATTTATTACCGTTCTATAGTTCCTATTATAACGAAGAGAGAAACATAAGGGGGTGAATTTTTTGGAAAATTAAAGAACAATTAAAAAGCTACCGTCTTTTTGACGGCAGCTTATACCTTTCTTTTGTGAAGCGTTTCCGCTTTTCTTACTGTCCAGCTACGCCTCCTTGGCGCTCGAGGTCGTATGTCAGTCTGACTGCATGGCTGACATACGCCATTTCGTCATTCTGTCATACGCTTGTCGCCCCAAAACAGTCGGCTCCGCTTTTCTTTTATCTAGCTGCAGGCGCTAGCGCGTACGGTGATTACGACGATTCCGGGGAGTCAAAGAACGACTCCTCGGAATCACCTCCAATCCCCTATCACGCTGAATGAGCACCTTCCGCTTTTCTTTTATCCAGCTGCAACAGCCATCGGCTCGAGGTCATAAGTCAAGCCGTCCAGAAGGTTAAAGAACAACCTTCCAGACGGCTCGCCTTATGCTTGTCGCCGATAAACGGCCGTTTCCGCTTTTATTACTGTCTAGCTATGCCTTCTTGGGGCTCGAGATCGTATGCCAGCCTGACTGCATGGCTGGAAAGACGCCACTTCGTCATGCTGTCATACGCTTGTCGCCCCAGAACAGTCGGCTCCGCTTTTATTAGTAAATCCACTCGTTGATTTGTTTGTTGTAAGTTGTTAATTCTTCCTCTTTAAAGAAGATAGAGATTTCTCTCTCTGCACTTTCTGGAGAATCAGAGCCGTGGATGATGTTTTTGCCAACTGTTACTCCGAAATCGCCACGGATTGTACCAGGTGCTGCATCTTTAGGATTTGTAGAGCCCATCATTTGACGTGCTGTAGCGATTACATTCTCGCCTTCCCAAACCATAGCGAATACGGGGCTAGAAGTAATGAAGTCTACTAATTCGCCAAAGAAAGGACGCTCTTTGTGCTCTGCGTAATGTTGTTCAGCTGTTTCTTTAGAAACGCTCATTAGTTTAGCGCCGACTAATTGAAAACCTTTCTTTTCAAAACGGGCAACGATTTCACCGATTAAGCCTCTTTGAACGCCATCAGGTTTAACCATTAAATATGTTTTTTCCATTGTATTCACTCCTATAATATGTATCGTTTTTAATAACAATCCTTAAAAATAGTACCATTGATTAGACGAGTTGACAATGTTTGCACTCAAAAAACTAATATTTTCGTTTGCCGATGAATCTGGCAATATCCCGAAGTGATTTTTTTGTCCGATTAGGAGGCAGATCATCCAGTATATCTAAAGCTCGGCTTAAATACCGCTGGCTTAACGCATGTGAACGGTCGATGGCGTCACTTCGTTTAATATAACCGATAATTTCATCTATCTCTGATTTTACAGTATATTTGTTTACCTGGATGATCCTTTCCCGCAACTGCTCATCCTCTAATGCATACAGGACAGGTAGCGTCACATTTCCTTGCCAAAGATCGCTTCCAGCCGGTTTACCGAGTTCTTCTTCCGTAGCTGTCAAATCCAGTATATCGTCCGTGATTTGGAAGGCCATGCCGACATTATAGCCAAATTGGAACAGCTGCTCATGAACAGCCTTCGGGACATTGGCAGAAATGGCACCTATTTGACAACTTGCCGCGATTAATATAGCTGTCTTACGCTTAATTCTGCGCAAGTAATCCCTTAAATTCTGGTCAAAACGGTATTTGTCTTTTATTTGATTTATTTCACCGATGCATAATTCGACCATAGTGTTTGACAAAATTTGATGCGCTTCAACATTTTCAATATCTGTCATGTATTCAAGGGCTCTGGCGAAAATATAATCGCCCGTATACATAGCTACCCGATTATCCCATTCTGCTTTCACAGTTGGCTTGCCGCGTCGGAGTTCTGCATTGTCAATCACATCATCATGAACAAGTGAAGCCATATGAATTAATTCGAGAGCCACCGCTATATTCTTTACCCGATCTATATTGTATTCGCCAAATTTGGCCGCAAGCAGCACAAAAATGGGACGTATTCGTTTTCCGCCTGCTTGCAGCAAATGAAGCGATGCATCCCGCAATGAAGAAGAGGGAGAAGAGATCGCCATCTCTAATTCTTTTTCGATTAAATCAATATCCGCTTTGAGAAACGAATACAGCATAGTTAACTTCATTTTTTCCACCCAGCTTATTTACTTTTGTTTAAAACCCATATGGGTTGCCGCCACGCCACCTGTATGCGGCATATAGCTAACATTGACAAACCCCGCCTGTTCAAACATTTGCTTTAATTTTTTCATTCCGGGAAAATCACGGGCAGATTCCTGAAGCCAGGAATACTCCTGATAGCTTTTCGCGAATAACTTTCCGAATAGCGGCATGATAAAACGAAAGTAAAAGAAATACAGCTGCCGGAAACCGATCATGGTTGGCTGGGAAGTCTCTAGACACACAGCCATGCCACCCGGCTTGAGAACACGGTTCATTTCTCGAAGTACCTGCATATAATCCGGAACATTTCGAAGTCCGAATCCAATGGTCACGTAGTCAAACGTATGATCATCGAACGGAAGCTCCATAGCATTTCCTTGAATCATCTTCACTTGTTCCAAACCAGACTCTTCTACTTTTCTCTTGCCAACATTCAACATATTTTGACTGAAATCGAGCCCCACCACGTGACCCTCCGGCCCGACAGCTTGCGCAAGCGCAATTGTCCAATCCCCTGTTCCACAGCACACATCAAGGGCAGAAGCCGCTTTCGGGACATTCATCTTTTTCATCGTGGTGTTTCTCCATCGCTTATGCTGTTGAAAGCTGATTAAAGAATTCATTTGATCATAGTTAGAGGAAATCTTCTCAAACACGCGATGGACTTTTTCTTCTTTTGATTGTTGCATTCTTTAACCTTCTTCCGCATATGTTTTGTTTCCAAAGACCGCATTATACAACAAACTGTATAACTGTTCCTCAGAACTAGCAGGCCATCGATATCCTAAAGTTCTTTCCGCTTCTTTTTTGGCACGATTAATATAATAATCATACACTTGCACAATTGCCTGTCGGTTATCTAAGGAAAGCGGAGTGTTTTTTTGCGGACCATCTAAGCTTGCGATTGCTTCGGCGGTTAAAGCTTGTCCTCCGGCGAGAAAGTTCTGTCTTTCCTCCAATAGCCTTTTCGCGAACAATAAACGGGAAACCATCGGAAAAAAAGATTGAAAATGAAAAACAGTATAAAAGCGTTCGACAATTTCTGTTTCAATTTTGTATACACTTTCCATTAAAGAATCAATGGATGTATGCTCCCGCTGGTAAAGGACGATTTTATTCTCATTGATACTTTTAACAGCATCTGAGAGTGTCCGAATCATTCGGATATCTTTTAATTCCGCCAAAATTTGATAATATAATCCACTAAAATAATCTCCAGCGAGCACAGTCAGCTGTTGATCAATTGCAATTTCGTTAGATGAAGCCGTTACTTTTTCATGGGTATCGAGGGCGATTTGAATTAGGGTGGCTGTTGTAATATATTTTGTCGTCTCTTCTGACGATAGCTGCTCCATAGTAAAAGGCAGCATTAAAGTAAGCAGGCGAACTTCATCGACTTTCGGTCTCTCAATAAATTTCTTTAAATAAGGATAAGAAAGTCTCCGCTGCACTTCTTTTTCAATTATTGTTTTTCTTTTAAGCCATTCATTCATCTCGTATACCCCTTATGCTTCATTTCCGCTTTCCACTTCACCGAAACTTGTAATAATTTTAGCGCGGCCGCGAACTTTAATGGCCGAAGTATGCTCTGTGAATTGAGCAATCATGACTTCTCCTTTATCCAGCTTTTCTGAATGATGAAAGCGGGTATCGGACCCTCTCGTTAAACCGATAACGTTCACTCCATCTTCTATCGCCCGGATCATAATAAAGTCGGCCTGATTGTTCTTCATTTGATCCTCAACCTCTCTTTTGTCAGCCTTTAATTAAATTCAACAATTCTGAGCGTGAGTGCACATCATTGGCAAACTTTCCGCGCGCCGCCGTTGTAACAGTTTTAGATCCTGGCTTCTTCACTCCACGCATAGCCATACACATATGCTCCGCTTCGACTACTACCATTACACCATGCGGCTGAAGTTTTTCCATCATTGCATCGGCAACTTCAGCTGTAATGCGTTCTTGCAATTGAGGGCGTCTCGCTACTGTTTCCACTGCTCTTGCCAGTTTGCTAAGCCCTGTGACCTTTCCGTTCTTAGGAAGATAGGCAACATGTGCATGCCCAAAAAAAGGAACAAGGTGGTGCTCACATACTGAGTAAAAAGGAATATCCTTCACGAGTACGAGTTCCTCATAATCCTCTCCAAAAATAGTTTCAAAATATTCTTTTGGATCTTTATTTAAACCGGAGAAAACTTCCTCATACATTTTAGCTACCCGCTTTGGTGTATCTAACAACCCCTCACGGTCAGGATCTTCTCCAACTGCTTCCAAAATCATACGAACTGCTTCTTCAATTTGAGCGTGATTTACTTCAGCCATCCTCTACAATCCTCTCTATCAATCGTAAAATTAAAACACTCACTAAATAGTAGCATAACTGGACGAAAAGCGAAAGACGCTCGTTCGGCGTCATAGCAGATTTATAGTTCTCATGAAGGGCCGCTTACACACTCTGATAGAGAAAGCAAAGTTAGCTTAGTAACTAGAGCTATTCCATGCCAGTACACATAAGTCCATCATACCCTTTCTATCTAGACAGGCAAAGATTCTTTAGCCAAAAAAGTATCGTTAACCTTTTCCTGTTAGCGACTGCTTTAGAAGGTTCATTCCAAGCCATAAATGTCTCCACTCTCCGCTCTCCAGCAAGCAAACATGTGGACAGAGACGCTGGCTGTATATAAATATAAAAAAGAGAGACCACGAAGGCCTCTCTTGTAGCCGTTAGGCTATGTAATTATTTAACCGCATCTTTTAAAGCTTTACCTGGTTTAAATGCAGGTACTTTGCTCGCTGCGATTTCGATTTCTGCTCCAGTTTGCGGATTGCGCCCTTTGCGTGCAGAACGCTCACGTACTTCAAAGTTCCCAAAACCAATCAATTGAACTTTGTCTCCGCTTGCTAATGAGTTTTGGATGGCATCAAAAACGGCCTCAACCGCTTTAGTAGCATCTTTTTTAGATAATTCTGCTGTTTCTGCAACTTGATTAATTAAATCTGTTTTGTTCATGCCATTCACCTCCTCCCAAAGGGGGTTTCAACGAAAGTCTGTATTTTCTACCATTACTTTCATTCCTAAGCTATTTTTTCGTTTTTTATACATAAAAATGAAAAAAAGCTTTTAAATCAATGTTTTATACATTAATTCTGTTAAAAGATTATCACATAAGAAATGCCATATCAAGCAGAATCCCTTAATAATTCTCATTCTTTCTAGGTTTGGGCAAAATCACAAAAAAGACTCCCCTGCCATAAAAGGAAGTCTGCAAATAAATGCTTATAAAATAATAGCAATCATGCCACCTGAGCCCTCGTTTATAATTCTCTCCAATGTTTCTTTTAATTTATACCTAGCGTTTTCTGGCATAAGCGAAAGTTTACCCTGAATGCCTTCTCGGACAATGGAGCTTAAATTCCGGCCAAAAATATCAGAGTTCCAGATCGATAGTGGATCATCCTCGAAATCTTGCATTAAATAGCGAACAAGCTCTTCACTTTGCTTTTCGGTTCCGATAATTGGAGCAAATTCTGATTCTACATCTACTTTAATCATGTGAATAGATGGGGCTACCGCTTTTAATCTCACGCCGAATCGCGACCCCTGTCTAATAATCTCTGGCTCATCTAGACTCATATCGGTCAGCGAAGGAGCTGCCACACCATATCCTGTTTGTTTAACCATTCGTAATGCATCAGCAATTTGGTCATATTCTGTTTTAGCATTGGCAAATTCCTGCATAAGCTCGAGCAAATGATCTTTTCCGCGAACTTCCACGCCGACAATTTCTTTTAATACTCGGTCATACAGCTCATCCGGAGCAAACAAGTCAATTTCAGCTACCCCTTGCCCCATATCCATACCGGCAAGGCCCGCATTCTCAATAAATTCATATTGATCAAATTGTCCAATCACCCGATCTACATCTCGAAGGCGCTTAATGTCTTGAACTGTTTCTTTAATCGCCTCTTGGTAATGACCGCGCAGCCAGTGATTTTCTTTTAATACCATGACCCATCCTGGTAAATTCACATTTACTTCATGGACAGGGAATTCAAACAGAGCTTCACGAAGCACGCTCATTACGTCCGCTTCTCTCATGCTTTCCACTGACATCGCTACTACTGGAATATCATACTTTTCAGCAAGACTTTCACGCAAGCTCTCTGTCTCTGCATGATGAGGACGCGCCGAGTTTACAATCATAATAAATGGTTTGCCTACTTCTTTTAATTCTTCAACTAACCGCTCTTCCGCTTCTAAATAATTGGCTCTTGGTATTTCTCCAACCGTGCCATCTGTTGTAATTAACACGCCAATCGTAGAATGTTCCTGGATGACTTTTCGCGTACCGATCTCAGCCGCTTCATGGAAAGGAATCGGCTCCTCAAACCAAGGGGTGTGAATCATTCTTGGACCATTTTCGTCTTCGTACCCTTTCGCCCCTTCAATCACATACCCAACACAATCAACAAGCCTTACATTCACCGAAAGTCCTTCATCCACATTTATAGAAATTGCCTGATTGGGCACAAATTTTGGCTCTGTTGTCATAATTTGCTTGCCTGCTGCGCTTTGCGGCAGTTCATCAAGCGCTCTCGCTTTTTCCGCTTCATTGTCTATATTAGGAAGAACAAGCAGTTCCATAAATTTTTTAATGAACGTGGATTTCCCCGTACGGACCGCCCCGACGACTCCTAAATAGATATCCCCACCTGTCCGTTCAGCTATATCTTTAAAAATATCTGCTTTTTCCAAGAAATTCCCTCCCGACTTTATTGTTTGCTTTTTTTATTAGCGGTATTGTTCCTACAATAAATTGTATGATGTTGTCCTGCTTTTATATGACTGAAAATATTCCTATAAAATAAAAGAAGCCATCCTATAAGCGGATGACTTCTTTTATTTCACCATAAAAACAGGTTCATTTTTATTGTTCACGGTATACGGAAGCGAAAATGCAGGAGCAAACAGAGAATCCTTTAACAATATCGGCCGAATATCTTCTCCTTGCTTCAGCTTTTCCTGTGATTTCTTAATCGCTGCATACAAGTCACTGCTATAATCTACATAAATGTTGCCGTCACCTGAAATAACAAGCGGCAAGTTTTGTTGTGTATATGGACTAACAACATAAGGTTCCTCTTTAAAGCCAATTTTTTTAAAGTCTAACGAATAAACGTTATGCGCTATCTCTTTTTTAAACGGCGGGTATCCTTGAGAGCGAATACGTATTTGTATATCCCTGATTTGTTCTGCCATGCGCAAATCAATTAACTTAACCGTTGGATTTTCCTCAACATCTACGAGAGCATATTGAAAAATCCCGCCCGACTCGTATGCATTACCCGGAGGCTCAGCGATAAATTGCGGGATGAGCTTTTTAAAATCAATTGGATATTTTTCATATAGCGGTGTGTTTTCCTCTTTTGTTTTGATCGGTAAAATTCCGCCATTCGCCTCTTTAAATTGATCAACAGCAGACTGAACAGTCTGAACTTGCTCTCCGTACGGCATTTGATTTTCAGCCCGCCGCTCTTGAGGAAACATACACCCGCTCATAAAGACTGCTGTCAGGGTAACTACGAAAACAATGGCTAGTTTTTTCATTCGCTGATTCTCTCCTTCAATCTTCAAGCTGGACCGCTAAACACAATATACACCATAATTAATCCGCCGATAATCATACAAGCATACGCCAAAAGAGCGGAAATCGCTTTTAAAAACCCATTTTTAAATTTATAGCGGCTTACATAGATGGCGAAAACTGATACAATCATTAGTCCCATCCCTATAAAAGAGATCCACATATTCATCATGGATGCTGACATCTTCTATTGCCCCTTTCCTTGATCAATCGCTACATCTTGAATAACAAATCAGGGTAGCTCGGTACCCCCTGTCCTTTTCGTCATGATTATAACATAACCAATAAAAAATTGGACAACCTTGCCACATAAAAAAGCTAAAGCAGCTTTTGCCGCTTTAGCTATAACGACCACCAAATTACTAAGCGCTGGCTTATTCATTTTTTATTATATGACTAAGTCACGGGCTTTGATTATTTTAAATGCCCTTTCTGCTAGCTTCCTTGCTGACGATCAATAATATCAACTAAACTTTCCATTTCATTTGTTTTCATACGAGCCATCAATTCGTCTACAGCTGCTTTTGGCTCTTTTCCTTCAAATAAAATACGGTATAATGCTTCAGTAATCGGCATTTCTACTTCATATTTAAGAGAAAGTTGACGGGCTGCCCTCGTGGTGCGGACCCCTTCCACAACCATTCCCATATTATCAAGAACGTCTTGCAGCTTTTGTCCTTTTCCAAGCATATTGCCTGCACGCCAATTTCTCGAATGAACGCTTGTACATGTAACAATTAAATCGCCAATTCCTGTTAGTCCAGAAAAGGTAAGCGGATCGGCTCCCATCTTTGTGCCCAGGCGGGCGATTTCAGCAAGTCCTCTCGTAATCAAGGCCGCCTTGGCGTTATCTCCATAACCGAGACCATCAGAAATACCTGCTGCCAGAGCAATAATATTTTTTAAAGCTCCTCCAATTTCCACACCAACTATATCCGGGTTTGTATAAACACGAAAATGCTGATTCATGAAAATATCTTGAATTCTTTCTGCAGCTTCCATATTCTCAGAAGAAACTGTAACGGTTGTTGGATGACGCAGACTCACTTCTTCTGCGTGACTCGGACCGGAAAGAATAACGATATCCTTACATAATTTCTCAGGCAGTTCTTCTCTAATCATTTCCGATATGCGCATTAACGTATCCGGTTCAATTCCTTTGCTGACATGAACGATGGTAAAAGGTTCTATTCGAATCTCTTTGATGAGCTGGAGCACTTCACGAATTGCTTTTGTGGGAACAGCCAGTACAACGACATCCAACCCGCTTAATACGCTTTCCATTGAACTGGAAGCAACAATATTTTCGGGCAATTCAATGCCCGGTAAATATTGTTGGTTGGTGTGTGTTTCATTGATTTCTTTGATGCGTTCTTTGTTTTGAGTCCACAGGCGAACTTCATGACCGTTATCAGCAAGAACAATGGCGAGTGCTGTTCCCCAGCTGCCCGCCCCAATCATTGCAATGCTCTCTTTGTTTTTCATAGATACTCACCAGCTTTTTTCTTATTTTCGAGCACGTGAAATAATACGTATCGGCGTCCCTTCAAAGCCGAACGCTTCACGAATGCGGTTTTGCAAAAAGCGCTCATAAGAGAAATGCATTAGCTCTGGTTCATTAACAAAAACAACAAACGTCGGCGGCTTAACAGCTACCTGTGTTGCATAATAAATTCTCAAGCGCTTGCCTTTATCGGTCGGCGTTGGGTTCATCGCTACCGCATCCATCACCACATCATTTAGCACACTGGACTGAACGCGCATAGTATGGCTTTCACTTACTTGATTAATGACAGGCAATAACGTATGCACACGTTTTTTTGTTTTAGCTGAAAGGAAAACAATTGGTGCATAATCAAGAAATAAAAAGTGACTTCGGATTTTCCCCTCGAATTCTTTCATCGTTTTCTCATCTTTTTCAATAGCGTCCCACTTATTAACAACAATGATAACAGCTCGTCCAGCTTCGTGAGCATACCCTGCAATGTGCTTATCCTGCTCTCGGATGCCTTCTTCCGCGTTTAGCACAACAAGGACAACGTCAGAGCGTTCGATCGCACGAAGCGCGCGGAGTACACTATATTTTTCGGTTGTCTCATAAACCTTTCCTTTTTTACGCATGCCTGCTGTATCAATAATGACATACTCCTGACCTTCATACATGTAAGGTGAATCGATAGCGTCTCTCGTCGTGCCGGCAATGTCGCTGACGATGACTCGTTCTTCCCCGAGCAAGGCATTCACCAATGAAGATTTGCCGACATTCGGGCGGCCAATTAAGGAAAACTTAATGACATCCTCATCGTACTCCTCATCTTCTGCATTTGGAAAATGGCTCACTACAGCATCAAGCATGTCCCCAAGGCCAATCCCATGGGCTCCCGAAATTGGAAACGGTTCGCCAAAACCTAAAGCATAAAAATCATAGATTTGGCTTTTCATTTCTGGATTATCTACTTTATTAACAGCTAATACGATCGGCTTTTTTGACCGATACAATATTTTTGCTACTTCTTCATCTGCGGTTGTTACTCCTTCACGCCCGCTCGTTAAAAAGATAATTACGTCCGCCTCTTCGATGGCAATTTCCGCCTGCTGGCGAATCTGCTCTAAGAACGGCTCATCACCAATGTCAATCCCGCCTGTATCAATAATATTAAATTCATTATTTAGCCATTCACCTGTGCTATATATGCGATCTCTCGTTACTCCCGGAACATCCTCAACAATTGAAATCCTTTCACCGACAATTCGGTTAAAAATAGTTGACTTCCCGACGTTCGGACGGCCGACAATCGCAACAACTGGTTTCACCATTTGGTTCACCCTTTCCATACATACATTCTATCTCATTTTTAGCTTATCCATCCGTACAAATAAAACCCTTCTGACAGGAGAAGGGCTTTTCTGAACTCGTTCATTTTATCAATATTCCAGATGCCAAGCAACTATAATCCTTATTTTCAAACATAACGATTATTTATGGACAGTCAACTTCAACCTCTTTGACTGAAAGCAGACGGCTCATATCCACGGACATGAAGCCAATGAAAGGTCTCCCCCTTGATAATAAGAGGTGTTTTGTGAAGGTCTGTTATTTTTTTCGCTCCTACTGCGCACATAATTATTTTCAAATCGTCATGTAAGGTATGTAGCTCGGCTACCAAAGCCTCCAGACCGCTATCCATCAGTACACGAAGCAACGATCCGGCCATCCCGACTGCCACAGCGCCAAGCGCAAGCGACTTTGCCGCATCAAGGCTATTTTGAAGACCCCCAGAAGCCATCACATCTAGTTGGCTGGCCGCTGCTTTGCATTCGACAATAGCGGGAGCCGTCGGAATACCCCAGTTATTGAAATAATCCAGCATCTTTCCCCGCCGTTCGTTCTCTACTGCGGCAAAGTTTGTGCCTCCAAAACCACTCACATCCACTGCTGCAACAGGTAATTTTGCGAGTTTCTCCGCTGTCTCTCTTCCTAAACCAAAGCCCGTTTCCTTCACAAAGACCGGTACAGTCAACTTATCAGCAATTCTCTCAATCCGCTCAAGCGCTCCCTTGAAGCTTCGATCTCCTTCCGGCATGGTCAGCTCTTGAATCACATTCAAGTGAATTTGCAGCGCATTGGCTTCTATCATATCAACCGCTGCTTCGGCTTGCTCGACTGTTGCTTCGCTGCCAAGATTAGCAAGAATCACCCCATTGCCATAAAGCTTGCGAACAGCCGAAAATGATTGCCTCTCCTCCGGATTCTTGAGAGCGGACATTTGGGAGCCAACCGCCATCGCTATGCCTGTTTCTTTTGCCGCAAGAGCAAGCTGACTGTTAATCTTTTCAGTATCTTTCCCTCCACCGCCTGTCATCGCATTGATAAAAATCGGCGAACTTAATAAAAGTCCGCCAATTTTGGTTTGAATAGATATTTCGCTAAGCGCTGTGTCAGGAAGGCTTTGATGAACAAACTCTACATCATCCAGCCCCGTCTGCCTATTTTGGCCTGTTGAAAGCGCATACTGAATATGCTCTCGTTTTCTCTGAGCTCTCGTCACTATTTATCACCGTTTTCCTAAAAAAGCAGAAGAACGGACCCATAAAAACAGATCCGAACTTAGCTTATTCCTTATTCTCCTCTTTTTAAACCTTTCAGCTTATCACCGATCATCTCACCAAGCTGGAAGCCGGTATTTTCTTCAGGCATAGTGTACGATTCATTCTCCTGAGCAGATGGTTCTTCATCAAATGGCTTCATCGTTAAGGAAAGACGATTTTCCTCTTCATTCACATCAAGTACCTTTACTTTTACTTCCTGGCCCTCTTTTAATATTTCATGTGGAGTGCCGATGTGTTTGTTGGAGATTTGTGAAATGTGAACTAATCCTTCTACTCCTGGGAAAACTTCAACGAATGCCCCGTAAGAAACGAGACGCTTAACCGTACCGGTTAACTCTGCACCAACAGGGGCCTTTTCAGAAATGTCTGACCATGGTCCCGGTAGCGTTTCTTTAATAGATAAAGAAATTCTTTCACTGTCGCGGTCTACAGATAAAACTTTCACCTTTACTTCCTGGCCTTCCTGAATGACATCAGATGGCTTTTCAACATGCTCATGTGATAGCTGGGAAATATGAACAAGACCGTCTACGCCGCCGATATCAACGAAAGCGCCAAAATCAGTCAGACGCTGAACTTTCCCTTCAAGAACGTCGCCCGCTTGGATTTCAGAAAGCACTTTCTTTTTGTTTTCTGATTTTTCCATATCAATCACAGCTCGATGGGATAAGATTAAGCGGTTTTTCTCTTGGTCAAGCTCAACAATTTTAAAGTTCATTGTTTTCCCTTTATAATCTTCAAAGTCTTCCACATAATGATCTTCCACTAACGAAGCAGGGATAAATCCGCGAATGCCAAGATCAACAACAAGACCGCCTTTTACTACTTCCTTTACTTCCGCTTCAAACACTTCACCGTTTTCGAAGCGCTTTTGCATTTCCGCCCAAGCCTTTTCTGCATCTGCTTTTCGCTTGGAAAGAACATAAAGGTCGTCTTCTTCTTTCGTTACTTGAAGTTCGAGTTTGTCGCCTTCCTTTACCACATCTGTTGCTTTTTCGACATGAAGGCTTGAAAGTTCGCTAATTGGAATAATGCCGTCTTTTTTACTGCCTTCAATTTCAACTTGAACCTGTTTTTCTTCCACCTTTACTACAGTTGCCTGTACTTTATCGCCCACTGTATAATTGTTCACTTCTACCTGATTCATGTCCTCTGTCATATGTACTCCTCCTTAATACAGAACTGCTTACATTTATTTGATAAAATATTCTTTCTACTAACTTCTAACAATTGCCCACATTTGTCAAGCAGTATGCTTTTAATGTGCTTCCTCTTTTAAACGGCGAATATGGGCCATGATAACAGCAGTTGTTTCTTCAGCACTTGCTTTACGGCTGCGCAGATCCTCCATGTCAATCGGAGGACCGTAGACTACTTTCAGCTTGCGGAACATTCTATAGGGACCGATGATGGCACAAGGAATAACATAAGCGTTTGTGCGCAAAGCAAAGAATCCGGCTCCTGCCATTCCCTCACCGATTTCCCCTGTTTTTGAACGGGTTCCTTCCGGAAAAAGCCCAAGAACTTTTCCTTCTTTTAAAAATTTAAGTCCCTTTCGAATAGCATCTCTGTCGCTCGCTCCTCTTTTGACTGGAAACGCATTTAAGTTAGCTAACATTTTCCCGAAAATAGGAACTTTAAACAATTCTTCTTTTGCCATAAACAAAATAGGCCTTGGGGCCGTAATGCCTACTATTGGAGGATCAAGATTATCAATGTGGTTGCTGCATAGGAGCACACCGCCTTCTTTCGGAAAATGCTCCCGCCCATGTACTTCCACACGGTACAGCGGCATTAATACCGATTTTACGACTGACCTTGCGATTGTATAAAATGTTACCATGCCTGTTCTCTTTCCTTTACAATTGAAATAATCCGATCCACCACGTCTGTAATAGACAAGGAAGTTGTATCTAGTTCTATTGCATCTTCTGCTTTTTTAAGCGGAGCGGCTTCCCGTTCTGAGTCCATTTTGTCACGAAGAGTAATCTCCTCTTTTAATTTCTCTATATCTGACGGAAATCCTTTAGAAATATTTTCTAAATGTCTTCTTTTCGCCCGCTCTTCCACACTTGCTTTAAGAAAAATTTTCACTTCTGCTTCGGGAAGCACATGGGTGCCAATGTCACGTCCATCCATGACTACGCCCCCTTTTTTAGCAAACAGTTGCTGCCGCTTAACCATCTCTTCACGTACAGGGGCATGCTTGGCCACAAAAGAAACGGCGTTTGTTACTGTGCTCGTTCTGATTTCATTTGTCACATCTTGGTCGTTAATAAATACGAGCTGCCCAGCTTTCCCCGGCTTCAAATCAATCACTGACTCCTGGAGCAGTTCCAGAAGTTTTTCGGCATCCTCCAAGTCAGCATCAGCCTGGAGAGCTTTATAAGTCAGGGCTCGATACATAGCCCCGGTATCAATATAAATATAGGATAGTTTTTCAGCAATGATCTTTGCTACCGTACTTTTCCCTGCCGCAGCTGGACCGTCGATTGCTATTTGCATTTGTCTTTTCATGACGTTCACCTTCTAAACATTTTTTCTCCTTATTCTATCACATGAAGAGAGATTATTTCTCCAAAAAAAAGCCTGCCGGTTGGCAGGGAGTTACTGGATCAATCCTTTTCTTTTCATAATCAGCTGGCGTTCGAAACAGAAACGAAGCAAAATCTGCTGATCTGTCCGTGGAATATCAACAAATTCAATAGAGGCAATTGGCCGGCCTTTATCATCTATGCGAAGCCTTACAACACGCGCAGTTATTTCGAAGTAATGGTGGTCACCCGATTGCATTGGCACAGAAAGATAGACTCTTCCCTGTTGTTCATTGCTCACGTCTATCCCTTCTGGCAGAGGAACAGCGATCCCCCCCGCACTAATATCTTCTGTAGCTGCCGTAAAGGGCGCAACATTTTCTAAATAGATAGCTGCATCCACCGGTATAGGCACCCGTACAAACTTTCGTCTTTGAATACGCACATATTTTTCCAACCCGGGATCATGAAGGATTAAAAGTGGAATATCTCTTTTCGTCCGCCCTTTTACTTCCGTGTCAAATGTGTAGACTGCTGAAGAATATTTTGGGTCAATAAACTCAGCTGAAAGCTGCATGCCATCTACAAAAAAGGTAGAGCGATTTGTACCTATGTTTACGGGATAATCAATAAGTATGACTCCCTCATCAATATCTGCTACCCGGCAGCGATAATGCTCTTCCTGATCTTTTTCTCTAGAAACAAGCAGTAAATACATCCCTGTTTCAATCATCTTTATCACTCACCTAATTCCTTCTTCCTATTGGGTCCTTACACTGATTCTTTCTTCGAATTATAGTAGGTGATTAGTAAAAAAGCAATGGAAGATCGCTTGAATTGGAACTTTTATAGCAAGTTGTCATAAACTGGTTCCGATTGACGCATCTTTTCCACCTGCTCTTCTGTTCCATCTTTTGCATTAATTAAAACCCGATACGTTTCTTCACCGAGTGTGCCTAGGAATTCGTAACAGAGCACTTCCTGGTTCAGCTCATTTTTAATGACCGCAAGCCGCTTTTCCTGAATGCGGACCCTCGGGTTAATGTATGTTTCTGCTTCTTTCTCGGTCAATACCGGCTTTTCCAACTTCCTCTTATGGTGATTCGCCAAATATTCATTCGCCGTGACTCCGATCACTTGTCCGTTATCCAAAGCTACTTTCACTTTAACGGTATCAGGGTAAATCCGAACACCTTCTTGTTCACCAACGAAAGTAAACACGCCGACATTGTCATACTGAGTACTGTCATAAAGTGCTAAATCCTTCATTTGATGACGATTTAAAAAAGCGGTGGCTTTATTGTTTGCTTCATTTAAACTGATCGTAGGTTTCCCTACTTCTCTGTTGATCATGTACCAAAGTGGGTAGCCGCCTCTTCTCGTTATATCGATGTTCGCCTCTTCGCCTTTTTTATTTTTCATGTATACACTGTAAAAAGAAAAGTCCGAGCCTTTTCCGCTTTTTGTGACCTTTACATCGTTTATCTGCTTCATTTGAACATACTTTGCGGCTCGCATTTGTGCTTCTTTTTTAGTAATAGGTGCTGCTTTATTGTCCTTTAAATGATTTATATCCAGTTGGTTTGTATTGCCTGGAAGCGTACCGGTATTTGTTTCACTATAGCCCTCGGCTTTCTTTTCAACTGTTTTAAATCCATCAATAATCGTGTTATCGGTTCCTTCTTTTTCTGCAGCTAAAGCAAGTTCAACATCCATCCATCTCAAGTTGTTTTTCAGTGTCATATGCTGCACTTTTCTCAGTTCGTTTTGAATATCAGCTGATTGCTCATATAAGTTTTTCAAATGATTATATTCTTTATCAGTAAGCGGTTCTTTATCTAAATCTCTTACAGCTGTTTTATAGCTGAAATCTCCGATACTGCCAAGAAACTCTTCTGTTTTATTAAACGGCAATAGCGTTAGTGGCAGTTGTCCTACATCATTTTGTGCTTCAGATGTTAGCCGCCAGACATCTGCAAGCGCTGGAGAAAGCGACTTTCTAGAGTTCATCGCCAGAGTCGTGCCAATTTGATCATGAATCCGATCGACTCCAAAAGTCAAATCGTGAAATGCTCGCTGATAGCTGTTTTCTGCATTAATTAAAATAGCGTTCTTTTCTTTATGTTCCTGATACCCCCAGAAACCCGTCCCGACAGCAGCCAGCGATAATACAACAATAGCTAATGTACGCAGCATCGTAGTCCCCCCTTTTTATTGACAGAAAATATGTTTCCCTATTTTTTTAATTTGCGGTCTAGACCAAATCCAAGAACTTGTCGCTGTATCAGGATTAAAATAGTATAAAGCATTACTTGTCGGGTCCCATCCATTGATCGCATCTAATACGGCCTTCTTTGATGTTTCATTTGGTGTTAGCCAAATTTGTCCGTCTGCCACCGCCGTAAAGGCCCGCGGCTCAAAGATAACCCCTGACACTGTGTTCGGAAAGCTTTGGCTTTCCAAACGGTTTAGGATGACCGCTGCTACTGCCACTTGCCCTTCATAGGGTTCTCCGCGCGCTTCCCCATGCACGGCATTGGCCATTAACTGAATATCATTTTGGGAAAAACCGGGTGGGACGCTTTGAGCTGGAGCTGATGTGTTTTCTCCTGAAGAGCCCTTCCCATAATGAGTAAAGGAACGGCCTTTTGCAATCTGTGATTTTACATAGCTTTCATCATACTTAGATGCCTTTACAAGCTTATTCTTTGTGGTTCCCCCAACAAGCCCGTCGATCGGCAGTCCAAAAGCTTCCTGGAAGTTACGGACAGCCCAATAAGTTCCCCAGCCATATACGCCATCAATTTTCCCTTTGTAGTAACCAATGTATTGAAGCCTTGCTTGAAGCTCAATAACATCATCGCCGGAAGCCCCCTTTTGAATGACCTGTCCTGAAAATGCCCGAGACGTTTCCGGCATAGCCAGCAGGCTGCAGGTGAAGAGACTAATAGCCAATGAAATGATAACAGCTGTTTGTTTCACATTGAGATCCATCCTCATTTTTTTACCCTCCATCTGATAGATGATGTGTACAGCTATTTTTTGCAAGGTGCATATTTTTATACAAAAAAAGAAGCTCTTTTGAATTAAGAGCTTCTCAAATAGTCGATAGTTGGCGGTCGGCGGCACTTCAAAGGCTTTTATGCCGTCTCCTCCTCTTCCCCTTTTAGCTTCATCTCTTAAAAAATCAAACGCTTCTAAGCAGCCTGTAGGGGCGTTTCGGTATACATATAGTTTTTTTCAATTAAGAGCTTTTATTCCGCACAAGACGAAGATGGTGCTGATCAGACAAGCGGTGGGCTTGTTTCACTTTCTTTAACGCCAGCCACCAAAGAAACAACATAAATGGAATTATATAATAGAGCCAGACAGACTCAATCAATAAAATGTAATCGTACAACCCGTGTAATAAAGACGGGATTAAGAGTGAAAGCCACAGTCGCCTGTTTTCCTTGCCGTCCTGGCTAAATTTGGCCTTCCCCAGATAGAACCCCATCAATACGCCAAAAAGCGCATGACTTGAAACCGGCAACAGCGCCCGAAAAAAAGCATGCTCCACTCCATAAGCCAGCAGGTAAAGAATATTTTCTGCTGTCGCGAACCCGAGTGAGACGCTTGTCCCGTATACAATGCCATCATAGGGCTCATCAAAATCTGTATGCTGGTAAATTAGATAAAATAATATAAACCACTTTACAAATTCCTCAAGCAATCCACTCGATAAAAAAGCTGTAGCCGCACCGGAAAGAGCAATCTTCTCTTCCGCCAATACATATTGGATAAACATCACTGGGAAAGTAAGCAGCACACCCGAAATAAAAGCTTTTGCAACTGTTGTCACCGGTTCTGTTTCATATTGATCACGCAAATAAAAATAGCATAAAAGCGCCAGTCCAGGAGCTATCCCCGCCGAAAAAACCGCCAGCATCCTTTCGTCCTCTTTTCTTTCGGTTTTCTTCATCGTATCATTATTAAAAAGGATTGAACATAGATAATCCAAATTTGTACAATGGAGGTTTTTCTTTTGTCAAAAAAACGAATATTCGTCATCCATACAGGAGGAACTATTTCAATGGAGGAAGATAAGCAATCCGGTGCTGTTAAGCCAACCAGCACAAACCCGCTCTTTTCATTTGATCATTTGTTAGATGAGTCGGCGACAATCGTTTCTGCTGAACCATTTCATCTTCCTTCTCCTCACATTACTCCAAAAGAGATGCTTAAACTGAAACATTTAATTGATGAGACACTAGAGCAAGAATCTTTTGATGGAGTGGTCATTACTCATGGAACCGATACGCTGGAAGAGACCGCTTATTTTCTAGATTTAACACTTACAACCGATGTTCCAGTAGTTGTTACAGGCGCCATGCGTTCTAGCAATGAAATCGGAGCAGATGGTCTATATAATTTAATTTCATCTATCCGTGTCGCTGCTTGCAGCGAAGCAAAAGGGAAAGGTGTACTTGTTGTGTTGAACGACGAAATTCATTCGGCCGACAATGTAACAAAGACCCATACGAGCAATATTTCAACTTTTCAAAGTCCGCAATACGGACCTATTGGAATTATTACAAAAAGAAAAATTCTTTTTCATCATGAGCCGGCTCGCCGTCAGAAGTTTCCCGTGGCAGCCGTTGACAAACGCGTCGCCCTGATTAAAGCCTACGCCGGTATGGACTCGTATTTGCTGTCTGCTTTAAAAGAACTACGTTATGACGGAGTAGTGATTGAAGCGCTTGGACAAGGTAACCTGCCTCCTGATGCCGTTTCAGCAGTCAAGGAACTCATTGAGGAAAAAATCCCGGTTGTGCTCGTCTCCAGATGCTTTAATGGCATTGTCCAGGATATATATGGATATGAAGGCGGTGGTAAACAATTGAAGGAACTGGGGATCATCTTCTCAAATGGACTGAATGGCCAGAAAGCACGATTAAAACTGCTTATTGCATTAGGTTCTAAACACCCCTCCGACAATCTTGAAAAACTATTTGAATCATAAAAAACGGGCCGATAAGGCCCGTTTGGATTAATAAAAAACTATAAAAACAACTGAATCTACAAATTCGGCTGTACGTGCTTAGAGAAGGAAAAAAACCCTTACACACTCTATATGTTCTCCCTCTCGGCAATGGCTGTTGCAATTTCACCACCGTGAAAGCGACCATTTTCGATAAAGATTTCGTTAGCATTATTGCCAGCCGCAATAACTCCGGCAATAAAAATTCCTTTCACATTCGTTTCTTTTGTTTCCTCATTGTAGACTGGCCGGCCAGTCTCTCCGTCAATCTCTACACCCATTTCTCTTAAAAAATTGTGATCCGGGTGATAGCCGGTCATGGCAAAAACAAAGTCATTTTTTAATTGTTTTTCCACACCATGCTGGCGATATATAATGGCGTCTTCCGTAATTTCAATGACCTCTGCATGAAACTCCATTTTAACTTCCTCGTTCCGGACAAGTCCTTCAAATTCAGGAAGAATCCACGGCTTAATACTTTTGGAATACTCGCTGCCACGGTAAAGAACGGTCACCCGTGCCCCTGCTTTGTGAAGCTCTAAAGCGGCGTCAACAGCCGAGTTCTTGCCGCCGATGACAGCCACATCCATATCAAAATAAGGGTGGGCCTCTTTAAAATAATGAAATACTTTATCGAGCCCCTCCCCTGGAATATGCATATAATTTGGATGGTCATAATAACCTGTGGCAATAACCACATATTTTGTTTCATATGTTCCGGCCGACGTATACACCCGAAATTGCTCATCGGACAGCTTCTCCACTCTTTGAACCGTTTCAAAACGGTGAATGCGAAGTTCTTTCATTTTTACGACTTCTCGGTAATACGTCAGTGCCTGGTTGCGCTTTGGCTTCCGTTCTTCAATGATAAAAGGTACATCCCCAATAGCGAGCTTTTCACTTGAGCTGAAAAACGTTTGATGTGTCGGGTATTTGTAAATAGAATTTACGATATTGCCTTTTTCAATAACAAGCGGATCTTTGCCAATTTGCTTTAAAGCGATAGCAGCAGACAGTCCGCATGGTCCGCCGCCTATAATAATACATTCTTCCTTACGCATAATTCCACTCCTCGTTATCCGTACAACAAAATTTCCTGCTATACTTTGATGATAGGAGAAAAACGTCTAACTTTCAATGGATAGACCTTAAAGGAATCATGCTTTCTTTACAAAGTATTCATAGACCTTCCTCGTTGCCTCCAATGGAATCACAAGGATCGCATATTCTTTTAATAACTCCTCAGAGAGACTCGACATCCAGCCATATTCCAACAAAGCGGACTCAAGCGCATCATACTGGCTGTCAAAATCAAATGAGAAACAGAGGTAATAAGCATCTTTAAAATAGAAAAGCGAACTCTGCACATCTCTCACTTTTTTCTCATCATGGACCAATCCAATGACATCTTCAATATCCGCAAACTTAAATGTCAGCTCACAGCCATATTCATCCTCTGTCTCTGCCGGTGTGTCTTCTACTTTGTTTAAAAAATCGAAATGATCAATCGTTAAAATTAAAACAAGCTCATCGCCTGACATAGAATGAACCTCAATGGCAATCATTCCTTCCGTGTCAATATCCAGCTGCTCCTCGATCACATCCAGCATTTCATCAAAGATTTCGTGCCAGATGTATGAATCCTCAAGAATGTGCTTTTTCAAACAGCCTTTTTTTCTTAACTCTTCGTAAGTAATGGAAAGCATCACCTTATTATCTGATAAACGTTCTATCCTCATAGTCTGCTGCCCCCTGCTTAAGGACCTGTTTATCACATACTATGAAGGAAAACGCAGATGGTGAGTTGTTATGCTATTTTGGTAAAGACGCCCGCTTATCCTTGTTTGATTGTAATTAAATGCGTTTCTGCTTTAGCACCGAGGCGAAGCGGTACAGCACTCGTTCCATACCCATTTGAGACGAGTGTTTTCATCTTTCCGGAGTTTCCCCAGCCACCTTTTTTATAAGGGCCAACGCCGAAAAACCGAATTTGCCCTCCATGTGTATGACCGCTCAAGAACAGTGAAACTCCGTCAGCAGCAGCCAGCTTTTTCTCAAAAACCGGATTATGGCTAATCAAAATTTTGAAGGCTCTCTGGGGCACTTCACTAAAAGTGGAGGATTTACTGCTCCTGCCTTTGCTAACATCGTCTGTCCCTAGCAAATATACCGGTACATCACAATCCATACTAACCGGCAAACAAAAAGACTCATTGCGCAAAACGTGGACACTGTGCTTTTGAAACAATTTAGACAGCTCTTCAGCAGGGACTTCATAGTCATTGTTTCCCCACACAAAAAAAACAGGAGCTACCTGTTTCAGGCATTGCAAATTATGGGATATTCGCTCCAGCGGCACCCCTTTCTCTGCTAGATCCCCGCCAATAATAACAATATCCGCTTTTCCACTTACTCTTTTAAGAATGGACGGATGAATAGTCCGCCGATGAATATCCGAGATAAAAAAGATCGTTAACGGCTGCTGGCATGGATAGCATTTAAATAAAAGTACATCGGCGATTACTTCGTTTCTCAGTGCTTCTCTCCACATAAAAACGATGACACTTAATATGAGGAGAAAGACGATTAGTAAATACAACATCACTTTTCCCTTCGTTCCCTAAATAATAATAATGCAAAATAATAATCAGAATAACAGATTAAACGAAAAAAAGAAATAATGTCCCCTACTCCTCCATACATATAGATTGAAGTATAAAAAAGGAGGAAGGGAATGAACAACTGCACCTGGTACAAAACATACCGTCCGTATATAAGTCCACTGGACCCCTGTCCGCCCATAAGAGTAAAGAGATATTCCACTCCGCCCCAATTGTACGTCGGATTTCAACCGCCGGGCCTTGAACAATTCCCGGCCCACGCGGCCCTAAAAGCCGGGACACTATGGAAATGCTTTTATGATCCATACTATTCATTAAGAGAAATGAAGAAGGGGGTTAGAGAATGAAACAAAAACAACTGCCCCCTGAATACTACAGCGAGCTGGAAGAGATCCAGGCCGTCGATTTTGTCATTGTTGAATTAGTTCTCTATCTTCATACCCATCCTGACGATCTTGAAGCAATAAAGCAATATAATGAGCACGTAAAATTAAGCAAAACTCTAAAAAAAGCTTTCGAAAAAAAATACGGAGCGCTGACGAGCTTCGGATACAGCTACTCCCGTTACCCATTTGATTACAAAGGAACTCCATGGCCTTGGCAAGTGTAATAAAGATGATCGCTGAAAGGAGATTACTATGTGGGTATATGAAAAGAAGCTGCAATATCCAGTGAGAGTGAGCACATGCAACCCAAGGCTCGCCAAATACTTAATCGAACAGTACGGAGGAGCAGACGGAGAATTAGCCGCTGCCCTGCGCTATCTCAATCAACGCTACACCATCCCCGATAAGGTAGTCGGCTTGCTGACCGATATTGGAACAGAAGAGTTTGCTCATCTGGAAATGATCGCCACAATGGTGTATAAGCTGACAAAAGATGCCACACCGGACCAAATGAAGGCAGCAGGTCTTGGTGATCATTACTCAGACCATGACAAGGCGCTCTTTTACCATAATGCCGCCGGTGTCCCATGGTCAGCAAAATATATACAAGCAAAGGGCGATCCAATTGCCGACCTCTACGAGGATATCGCAGCAGAAGAAAAAGCTCGCGCTACTTATCAATGGCTGATTGATTTAAGCGACGATCCTGACCTTAACGATGGGCTCCGCTTTTTACGCGAGCGGGAGATTATCCACTCCCAGCGTTTCCGAGAAGCCGTCGAAATACTAAAAGAGGAAAGAGACCGCAAAAAAGTCTTTTAATTATTTAAAAAAGCTCCGAAGTCTCAAACTCCGGAGCTTTCCGTATTAAGATGTCTGCTTCTGCAGTCCTTTTCCATAATACATGCCTACTAAAAACAGCAGCCATAATGGACCCACATACAAAGCAATCCGCGTATCTGGCGAAAAAGCCATTAAAACGATAACCATCGCCAGAAAAGCTAGAGAAAGATAGGAGCCGATTGGCCAGAATGGAGCAGCAAACTTTAATGATTTTCGCTGTTCAGCAGATAGCCCCCTTCTAAACTGAAGCTGCGAAAGTAAAATCATGGACCATGTCCAAATAGCGCCGAATGTGGAAATGCTCGTTACCCATACAAACACTTTCTCAGGAACGAAATAATTTAAGATTACACCAATTAACAAGACACCAGCTGATACAAGAATGGCCCGAGATGGAACACCAGTTTTAGCTACTCTTTTAAAAGCAGGCGATGCTTGACCTTGATCTGCCAGGTTAAACAACATCCGCCCTGTGCTAAAAATTCCACTATTACAGCTGGAAAGAGCGGCTGTCAAAACAACAAAATTGATAATTCCCGCTGCACTTGGGATACCAATTTTTTCAAATGTTAAAACAAATGGACTGCCTGCTGTTCCGATTTCATTCCATGGGTAAATGGACATGATGACAAATAATGCACCAACATAAAAAACGAGTATGCGCCAGAACACAGTATTTACCGCCCGCGAAATAGCTTTTTCTGGATTTCTTACTTCGCCTGCCGTTACACCGAGCATTTCAATGCCGAGATAAGCGAACATGACCATTGTCATAGAGATTAAAATTCCTTTTAAGCCATTCGGGGCAAAGCCACCGTGTGCCCATAAATTACTAATGCCCGTAGCTACTCCCCCATTGCCAATTCCGAACAAAATAATACTGAGACCTACTACAATCATTAAAATAATTGCGACGATTTTAATTAAAGCAAACCAGAATTCAAACTCTCCGTAAGCTTTCACTGTAATTAAGTTTACCGCGGACATAATAACCAGTGCAGCAAGCGCCCAGATCCAATTAGGCACATCTGGATACCATAAATGCATGTATACTCCTACCGCTGTAATTTCTGCCATACATGTAACAATCCATAAAAACCAATAATTCCAACCAGTAATATAACCATAAATAGGACCTAGGTGGTCCTGTGCATATCGACTAAAAGAACCAGCAACTGGATTTTCAATAGCCATCTCTCCAAGCGCTCTCATAATCACAAACATGACAGCACCAGCCGCGATGTAAGCTAGTAAGATCGCCGGGCCAGCCATTTTGATCGTAGTAGCCGATCCCAAGAACAAACCTACTCCGATACAAGCGCCGAGCGACATTAACGTAATATGCCTCTCTTCTAAACCCCTTTTAAGTTCTTGACCCTCCATGTACACCTATCCCCTCTTAACTAAAATAAAGCGTTTTCATAAATGGATTATATCACAGTTCGACAAGATTCCTCATTTTTTTGATTTTTCTAATTACTATCCTCATGATAATGATTTTACACCTGCTAAAAATTCCCCTACCTAAAATTAGGGTAGAGGAATTTTTAGCACTTGGCCTACTCGAATGTCATTGCCATTCAATTGATTGGCTTGCCTTATTTTTTCGATTCCTTCTTGCGACTTATAATACATCATAGAGATCCTAAAAACGGTCTCTTGAGGCTTTACAGTATGATAGACCACTTTTCCTTCAGGCTGCTCCTTATGTATCGGAGCCGTTTCTTTTTTTTCTTCTACTCGTCTCTCCGGACGAGTTTCCTTTTGTACCTTTTCCTGTTCTACTTTTGGTTTCTCGTCAACCGGCTCAGCTTCTTGTTTCTCTTTTTCTTTAACCGGCGGCTCGCTTGTCTTTTCTGGAGGTGCCTCCACAGTAGAAGCTATTACCTCCTGAGCAGGCTCTGCTGATTTCTCCTCTATCTGTTTATCATTTTTGGTCGTCTTCTCCTCCCTTGCCTGCTCATCCGGCTCCTCCTCTTCTTCGGATACGTCGTATAGCGGCGTGGAAGGACTTGAACTCTCGGTCACTACAGTCGTTGAGGAGTAGTCACGATCTCTTGCATGTGTATACCAGAATAACGTAATAAAGGGCAAGGTAATAAAAAAGACGAGCAGTACTTTTAGCAACGGGTATTTCTTTTGTTTTTTCTCCTCTTTTCTTTCCATTCGTGAGGAGGTTGTTTCCTGAACAGGCGGCTCTTCCTGCTCACGTTTAACTCTTTGAATTTCTACGCGAGTCTTTTGCGCCAACTCACGATAAGGGTCTTTCGTCATAGTTCATCCCTTCTTTATGATTCATTCTTATTTTGTCTGTGGCGAATGGCTAATCCCAGCAGAAAATCAATCGTGAAATGCATCATTATGACAATTGCTAGATTGCCAGTCCACTCAAATAGCCAGCCAATGCCAAAGCTTAGAAGAATGACATTGATTGTTAAATACCACTGTGATAAATACCTCACATGAATGATAGCGAAAAGAATACTTGCCGGAATGAATCCAACTATCGTCTGGACCATTCCCCTGAAAAAAATTTCTTCAGACACTGCAACCAAAAAAGCAATTAAAAAGATTTCTGCAACAGAACGGCTCGCGAATAGCCGGTTATTGATGCCCCCGTCATCATAATACTTTTCAGGCAGCTTTTTCATTAAATATAAATCCATTGCAACCACTAACAGTCCCGCTCCTCCGCCCCAAATAACGATATCCGCGAAGGACCATTTAAACAAGCGGTAAAACTCCTTTAAATCCTCAAATACAAAACTGCCGATAATGAGTGATAACAGCAGCAAAAGAAATTGCGTTAAATAAAGAGCATGGAGCACCTCTTTATCCGTCATTTGCCGGATGAGATCAGCTTGCTTATTTCTTTTCATATGTCTATTCCCGTCACCTCTCAACTTGAAGCAAAGAACTGAGAATAGCTTGCCAATCCAGCTCCTCACGTTTTTCTGGGGAACCACGCTTGTTATATTTCTGCCAGTCTATGCCGCACAAATCACAGCAATTAGCGGGTTTACTCTCCAGCTGTTCTTCAAAATAGTTAAGGATTTCTTGCCGTCGGCATGTCTTCGCCCGTACCCACCGAAGCATCGTCAGCCGTTTTTCTTCCTTCTGCCTGAGCCGTTCCTGTCGTTTGGCCATAACATACTCAGCAATATTGGTCTGACCTTTTCGCGCTGCTTCTTGAGCATAATGACGAAGGAAACGGGCCTGCACGTCAGTCAGCTGCAAAGCCGTTATCCGCTCCTCTTCTGTCTGACCGTCAGAGGGAGATAAATAGCCGGTAATTTGGCTGTCGGAGGGAAATTCCCCTTCGGCTATCATCGAATGAAACTCTTCATCTCCCGGGGTATATAACAGAACGGAAAGCGCCCTTCCTCCGTCTCTGCCGCCTCTGCCAATCTCCTGCAAATAAGATTCAAGCTGAGCTGGAAGATGATAATGAATAACAAACCGAATGTTATCTTTATTCACTCCCATTCCAAAGGCACTGGTCGCACAAATAACATCTAGTTCATCACGCAAAAATTGCTGCTGAATCAAAATGCGGTCTTCCTGTTCCATGCCCCCGTGATAAAATGCTACTTTTCCAATACCATGCTGCCGTAACCAGCCAGCCCCCTCCTCTGTTGCCCGCTTACTTGAAAAATATACAATTCCCGGCTTCTCAAGCTCGCTAATTAGCCTTAGCAGTCTGGCTTGCTTATCAGCATGTGACGGGAGCTGTTCTACCGCCATTGCAATATTTGGTCGGTCCACGGAGAAGATCCACTCTTCCATCTGTTCGACCTTTAAGTACTGAATAATATCGCGCCTGACTTCAGCTGTGGCTGTGGCTGTCAAAGCGAGAGTTAGAGGATAGTCAAGCCGCTCTCTCACTTCACCTAACAGACGGTAATCCGGCCGAAAATCATGGCCCCATTGGGAAATGCAATGCGCTTCATCCACAACAAAAAGAGAGAGCTGTACCCTCCTCAGCGCCTTAATCACTTGCTCGCTCATCAACATTTCGGGGGATAAAAAGATAAAGCGGTAGTTCGGCAGCCGGCGGATCACTTGTTGCTTTTCTTGGAACGATAAAAATGAGTTCAAAGCAGCCACGCTTTTCTCCCCGCGCATTTTCAATTGCTCAACCTGATCTTGCATAAGTGATAACAATGGGGAAACTATAAGCACACTTCCCGGAAGCAAATACGCTGGTAGCTGATAGCATAGCGACTTTCCTGTTCCAGTTGGAAGCATAGCCAATGTGTGGTGGCCTGATAGCAAGGATTCAATTGTTTCTTTTTGGCCGGTTCTAAAAGTAGAATAACCAAACCGTTGAAATAAAACCTGGTCCATGTTCATCTTCCTTTATCCGCTATATTTAGCCAGCACAAGCCTAATTTGAAAATAAGAAACATCCGGCAGCCGCTCTTTAATCGGCTTGATTCTCTTGTTGGAAAGGACAGCAGCCGCTTTGAGCACCTGCTCTTCTGTTGCTTTATCAACAAAAGGCCGAATAGAAAAACCCGGATAATTAAAAGCCAGCTCGACCACATGATCTTCTACTGTGCTTTGCTTTAAGCGTCGATGAGTTGTAATTTCTTCAATGGACAAACCTTTTTTTAGCATATCTGCTGTTTTTTTTGTCGATTGTGTTAAAACAACCGGCTCGTATATATCTTGTATCATTGTGAATAATAGCGGAAACTGTGCAGCATGCTGAATAATGTGTTGGATCGCAAAGTGAATCAAGTTCAAAAAGCGATACCAATATTCAGCACTTTCCATGCTAAGCAGTTCTCCCGCCTGGACTGTTGTTTTACCGGTTCGCTGTTTTCCTGAAAGACGCAGCACTAAAATAAGTGGATCTTCAACCCGCTGTTCTTGCAGAAGAGTCAGCAGCTCGTGATGAAGATAGGCTGCCAAGGTTTTCTTCGACAGCTGTCTGGTTGCTAAAAATGATTTCAACCATGCTTGAATTTGTTCATCTTTCGTTATTGGAAGATAAGCATCGTCCCGGTAAATTAAATGCGAAGCGACCTGAACAGTTAAAGAGAGTCTTTTCCAAAAAATCACAGCGCAATCCTGCAAGCTCCATCCATGTAAAAACTCAAGTGGAGGCAGAGTTTCAGAGAGAACCTCCAGTCTTGTCCTTCCCGTGTTTGTCACACGTACGCGTTTTAGTTCATCCACTTCGATGAGCTGCCGGTCAGTTAAATCATGGATAATTTGCTCAAAGGCCGTTCTCTCCAAAAAGGAAGCTGTCTGAAACCATTTGTCTAAATGATATAATCGGGCATCTTGTATCGTTTGCGAAGACTTCTTTCCCTTTAACAGATGAAAAATAGATGAAGCTGTTCTTTGTCCGTTTATTTGATTAATCATCATCAATAAGATTGCTTGTAGAAAAGGCATGGCTTGCCTCCCTTTTCGTACTTTCATTTATTTTACCATGAAATTTGTCAAAATTCCTCGTATGTGGAGGAATTGCTAATGAAAGCCTTATCATTTTTTTATTAAGAAATTATGATTGAAAAGAAAACTAATCGGATATACAATGAGGGAAGAAGTTTTCAAACGAGCGTGGGTAAGCAAATGCCACATAGCTTGGATAGATCTTAGGAGGTTTTGACATGCCAAAATATACAATTGTTGATCAGGATACATGCATTGCCTGTGGCGCCTGCGGTGCTGCTGCCCCTGATATCTATGACTACGATGATGAAGGCCTTGCATTCGTAATTTTAGATGACAATGAAGGAAACACGCCAGTTCCGGAAGTATTGGAAGAAGACATGCAGGATGCTTTTGAAGGCTGCCCAACAGACTCGATCAAAGTGGCAGATGAGCCATTTGAAGGCGACCCTTTAAAACACGAATAAAACGTGCCAGTAAAAAACCGGTGAGACAAGGATCTCACCGGTTTTTTATCTTTACATCCTGAATTTACTCGCTTCAGTTTGAAGCTCTGTAGCCAATGAGGCCAGAGCTTGTGAACTTGTTGCTATTTGTTCAATGGCTGCTAGCTGTTCTTCAGTCGCTGCGCTCGAATCATGGGCTATAGTAGCAGTTTTTTCAGCAATTGCTCTTACTTGATGAGCACTCTGTGAAACAGCTTCTGTCATGGCTTCTAATTCTTCAATCGCTGCTGAAACGGTCTCTACTTTTTCCCCTACATCTGTTACAGATGACTTGATCTCCTTGAACACTTTAAGGGATGTTTGTGAAGCAGATAAGCCTTGTTCCACCTTATTGCTTCCAGCCTGAATAGATGCAGCGGCTAAACTTGTGTCCTTTTGGATTTCTTTGACCATCGCAGCAATTTCAGCCGCAGAAGTTTTTGACTGCTCAGCAAGTTTGCGCACCTCTTCTGCCACGACAGCAAAGCCTTTTCCAGCTTCCCCTGCACGCGCCGCTTCAATGGCCGCATTTAAGGCGAGCAAATTGGTCTGCTCAGAAATAGCGGTAATTAACCCGGTCACCTTCTGTATCTCAGACGCATGGTTTTCTAAAATTTTCATGTACTCTTCTGTTTCTTTTATGGACACATGAATATCTTCAATTTGATCAGATACATGCTCAGTAGCCTCTTCTCCCTGGCCAACTAACGATTCTACTACTTCAGCAGAATGAAGCATGTTTTCGTTGCTTTCGGCAATCTGTTTAATCCCCTCTGACATTTCCTCCATAGACACCACTGCCTCGCTAATAAGCTCTCGCTGCATGCTGCTTCCTTTCATATTTTCCTCCGCTGTACTTGCCATCATTTGCGAAGAAGCAGCGCTTTGTTCTGTACTAGCTGACAATTCCTGAGATTGGGCAGATAGTTGGAGAGCAGATTGATTAACCTTGCCAAGGATATTTTGCAAATCCTCTACCAGCTGATTGAAGGCCATTCCCATTTCTCCAACCTCGTCTTTATTTCTTATGCGCAGCTTGTCTACCTGCAAATTACCTGCTGTCACTTCCTTCAAGGCAGCTGTTACCTTTCTGACTGGTCTTGTAATCGATCGTGCTATGAAATAAGCAATAACGCCTCCTAAAATCGTTCCGGCTGCTACAAGCAAAATTAAAAATATTTTTGTTGCCACCACGTAACGTTTTAGTTCCGTTCTTGTTTCGTTCACCTCTTCCATCTGCACTTGTTTTAATTCCAATGCTTTATCTTTTAATGCTTCTTCCGCTTCGTTAGTCTCGGTGACATATTTATTTGTTTCAGCTTCCAGGCCCTTCTCCTGGCTTTCAAAGACTTTAGAAGTAAGTTCGTTATATCGGGCGCCCGCCTCTTCTAGTTCATTTAATATTTCCTTAGTCTTTGACTGTTTAGTTGCCTGTTTAAGTTCACTAAGTATGTTGGCAAATTCTTCTTGTTTTGACTTAATTGCGTCCAAATCCCGCTGTTCAGAAAAGGCAAAGTAAGCGAGCGAGTTGATAGACATATCTTTTTCTATGGTAATTACTTCATTCACCATTTCTATCTTTTTTACACGGTCATCAAGCAAGAACGTGTATTCCTTATCAATTTTGATAGCTGCCAGGTACCCAATAACCCCTACGATAACTAAAATCACCAAAACTGCAATAAATCCAGAGTATAACTTTTTTCCTATTGAAAAATTCACTATTTGCTCCTCCACTTCATCTTTCTTCCGTATAAATGTCTATTTTCTACGGATAATTATACCCTTTGCACTATAACATTCAAGAACTTTTTGACTGGTACACAGGTCCATGGGAGCATATAAAAAAGCTCTAAAAGTCTTTTCATCCACTTTTAGAGCTTATTATTAGTAACATTTTAAGAGACAGCTGTTTGTTTACGCATCCAAACGTAAATTCGGGAATAAATGAGCATAAAGACAGCAGCCATTAAAATTCCTTTAACAATATTAAAAGGCAGGATAGCTGAAACGACCATTTGCTTCGTCTCCGGCGCACTCATAGCTGGTGCGTTTAAGAAAAGTGTATAAGCAGGAAGAACAATATAGTAATTTAACACGCTCATCATAACTGCCATAAACACCGTTCCACCTACTAAAGCAAAAGTTAAGCCTTTTTTCGTCTCAAACTTCTTATATACATAATAAACCGGAAGAATAAAAGCAATGCCAGCAACGAAGTTGGCTAAGTGGCCGACTGGCACACCGGTCGGACTTCCAGTCATAAAAAAGTCTAAAATATTTTTCACTAGTTCTACCATAATACCAGCAAGCGGCCCAAAGATAATAGCAGCGATTAGTGCAGGAATGTCGCTGAAGTCAATCATTAAAAAGCTTGGAAACGGGGGAATTGGAAAATTCAGCAGCATGAGTAAATAAGAAAGCGTGCTCAATAACCCCACAGACGTCAACATACGGATATTCATTTTTTTCACAACAATTCTCTCCTTCTTCTCATTCATCATTCATAAGAAGAAAGGCTGCCAAATCCTTGAGGAACAACAAACCCCCAAGCTAGTAGCTTGAGGGAGAAAAGTCATACTCAAATAAACGTTCAAATCTGCACATTTTGAACGCCGGCAGACCTTCACCTTCTCCCATCCAGACTATACTGTCGGCTTTGGCTTCTCACCAAATCAACCTTGCGGCTCGCGGGCTTAGAAACGATTATTTCCATACCGCCGGTCGGGAATTTCACCCTGCCCCGAAGATGAATATAAGATTTTTCCTAGCGGCCTTCACCTGTTACAACAACAAGTAACGACCAGTAGATTTAATTAAATAATAACAATCCCCCAAAAAAAAAGCAAGGGGGGCAGCCCCTTGCTTTTGCTAATAACCTAGATTTACATACTTTGCTGCCGAGCCACACTATCTGTATGTACCCTTCCTGCTATCTCCTCCAAGTGACTATTATGGATAAGAGACTGCTTTTTCTCATTTCTTGATTGTGCAAGCCCTCCCCCGATCATCAACAAACTAACACACAAAGCCATAAGCAAAGCGATCATAAAACGTTTCATGTAGTCTTTCATGGTGCACCGCCTCCAACTTGCTTTTTTGCTGCCCTTTTAGTTGTATGACGGAAAGCGTTTCCAGTATGACTATTTTTCTGGATAAACAAGCAAAGCGGTAAATTACTTACTCTCCGGGCAGGCGAAATGAGAAAATGGTTCCTTGTCCCAATTTGCTCTGTACTTTAATGCTGCCATTATGAGCGGAGATAATATTCTTTGCAATGGAAAGGCCGAGCCCCGTTCCAGAACGGCCTCTTGTCCGGGCCTTATCCCCTTTGTAAAAGCGTTCAAACACAAAAGGCAAATCCTCTTCGCTAATTCCCGCTCCAGAATCCTGGACGGATATATGATGGCCATCTGCTTTTAACTCATAGCTCACTTTTACGAAGCCATGTTCCGGTGTATGGCGCAAAGCATTATCAATCAAGTTGGTTAAAACTTGCTCAATGCGATCAGGATCCAATTTAGTTAATATTTTTTCATTAGGAATCTGCCACGTTAAATCAATATGCTTTTCTTTGGCAATCCCTTGGAATTTATCAGTCACCCGCTGAATAAACGCTGGAAAATCCACTTCTTCTAGATTCAAAGAAATATGTCCCGCCTCCATCCGTGCCAAATCTAAAAGCTCATTGACAAGCCGGCCAATCCGCAGTGACTCATCATAAATGATTCGAGCCATTTCTCTTTTTTCGTCTTCTGTAGCAGCAATATCATCAATGATTGCCTCGCTATAGCCTTGAAGCATAGAAATCGGCGTACGAAGCTCATGAGAAACGTTCGCTACAAAATCCTTTCTTAACTTGTCAAGCCGGCGCTCTTCCGTCATATCACGAACAACAGCAACCGCTCCACGAACGTTTTTCCCATTATAAAGCGGACTAACAATAATGACATAAGAACGGCCTTGAATAGAAAACTCGCCAATTTTTTCGGTCTCTGTTTGAACCGCCTCTTTCAAGAGTTCTTCGACGAGCGAAGGCATCATTTGCTTTGGGTTTTCTTTCTCCACTTCATAATACCAATTTTGCAAAAATCGTTCTGCCGGCGGGTTAGTAATTAAGATCGTGCCGTCCCGGTTAAAGGTTATAACGCCATCAGCCATACTGCTCAAGATGCTAGCCAGTTGCTCTTTTTCCTGGTTTAACGCGTGAATATTGTGATTGAGCTGCTTTGCCATTTGATTGAACGAAGTGGCCAGCGCCCCAATTTCATCACTCGTTAAAATAGGAACCGTCGTATCGAAGTTTCCTTTCGTCAGTTCATTGGCTGCCTCTCTCATTTTACGCAAAGGAGCTGTAATTCTCGTTGACAGGAAAAAGGCAAAAATCGTCGTTAAAAAAATCGCAATGCCAGCAGCCAGCAGAATAAGCTTCGTCGTTTGATGAGAGGTTTCTTTAATGACTTCAAGAGATTGATAAATGATAACAGCGCCGCCCTGGCCCTTCTTCATTTCGAGTGGAACAGCAATAGCAATTGAGTTCTCATGGCGATTGGTCCGGCCGTCTTCATTTACCTCCAATTCTGCTTTTACTTTCTTTTTATCTGTAAATACACGAGATAATATAGGGTGATTCACTATCTCACTTCGTTTGAGTCGATTGAGGGCCGAATCATTCGGTGAATAATGAAAAGTCTCTCTGTTTTCAGCAATAATGACATGAACAGGCTCATCCACCAGCTCCCAGGCTACTTCCATTCCTGTTTTTTTGTCTTCATGTTCGGAAATTACCTTAGCGATTTTTACCGCTGTTTCTGATAATCCGCTCTCCACTTCGTTCGTATGATAATTCTCAAAGAATTCCAGCAACAAAATGGTAAGAAAGAAAAGAACAAAAGAAACGAGCAGCAAAATCGTCATCCACAGTTTCCCTACTACACTTCTCCAAAGCTTCATTCATTTACGACCTCAAATTTATAGCCTACTCCCCATACTGTCACAATCATTTTTGATGCTTTCTCTGACACTTTATTTAATTTTTCACGCAGGCGCTTTACATGTGTATCCACTGTGCGCAAGTCGCCAAAAAACTCATAATGCCATACTTCTTTTAGTAAATGCTCCCGGTCAAATACTTTGTCCGGCGATTTAGCAAGAAAATAAAGCAGTTCATACTCTTTAGGTGTTAAATTCACTTCTTCTCCATCAGCAGTAACGCGGTGTGCGTCATTATCAATGGTTAAATGCGGATAGACAATTAAATCTTTAGACTTTGTATCCGTTTGTAAATAAGAGGTTGGCGAAGATCTTCTAAGCAGTGCTTTGACCCGCAAAACAACTTCTCTCGGACTGAACGGCTTCACAATATAGTCATCCGTCCCCACTTCAAAGCCTTGGACCCGGTTTGCCTCTTCTCCTTTTGCCGTTAACATGATTACAGGCGTAGATTTCTTTTCTCGCAATTCCTTGCACACTTCAATGCCGTCTTTACCAGGCATCATAATATCCAACAGAATGCAGTCATATTCTTTATTCAACGCAAGCTCAAGAGCTGCTTCTCCGTCTTCTGCTTCATCGACTTCATAATTTTCACGCTCTAAATACATCCGAAGCAGACGACGTATCCTTTCTTCATCGTCAACGACTAAAATTTTCAGTTCATTATCCACCTAAATTCCTCCCTATATGTACAATAAAATTCCTTCTAAACTGCAATCTTGTCTTTATTATCAACTAATCAAAGCTGTTTTTCAATTCATTCGCGCCTTTATAAAAAAGCCTCCGCACAAGGCGGAGACAGTTAGGCATATGAATGAAGACCAGCAATAACCAGGTTGACAGCGACAAGGTTAAACATAATAATAACGAACCCGATTACAGCCAGCCAAGCTGACTTTTGTCCATGCCATCCTTTTGACAAGCGCAAATGCAAAAAGGCAGCATAGAACAGCCAAGTAATGAGCGCCCATACTTCTTTCGGGTCCCATCCCCAAAACCTTGTCCAAGCAATCTGCGCCCAAATCATTGCGAAGATTAAACCGCCAAGTGTGAAGACAGGAAAACCGATTAAGATAGCGCGATAACTGACCTCGTCCATTAAATCCGTGTTCACATTTTTAACGAGCGGCTTAACAAGGGCTCCAATGCGTTTTCTTGTCAGCAGGCGAATCAGGCCATACAATAATGCACCAGCAGCAAGTGACCAAATCGTCGTATTCAATTTTTTCGAATTAATAAAGGCCGGCATGTCTACAATCGGTTCAAACTTATCTTTCGTTAATAGTTTCCCCTCATTTGGACCCACAATCGCCGGTACAGTAAACGTCTCTTTAGCTACGTTGCCCTCTTTGTTAACATACTCAAATTGCGCTTCATAACCGGATAGCGTAAAGGTAGTTGTTACTGCGACAAACCCTACAACCGCAATAAGGCTATACATAATGAGTTCGAGCCAAATCGTCTGTTTGCTGCGCTTGGACTGATCAATCGTTTTCACTAAATAAACTAGTCCAGCAATAAAACTGATGGCAAGAATGCCTTCCCCGGCTGCCACAGTTGTTACGTGAATATGCAGCCATTGGCTTTGGAGAGCCGGAATGAGCGGGCTAATATCACGTGGAAACATGCTTGCATAAGCAATAATAACCAGTGCAACCGGCAAGGCAAACACGCCGAGCACAGGAAGACGATACATGAAATAAATAATGATAAAAGCGCCAACTAGCATCATTGAAAAGAATGTAATAAATTCAAATAGATTACTTACAGGCGCATGACCTGAAGCAGCCCATCGAGTAAAAAAGTAACCTAGCTGGGAAGCGAAGCCAAGCACAGCTACTGTAATACCTAATTTGCCCCAGCGGTTTTCTGCTTGTTTTTCTCCATTTTTCTTTGGACGAATGGCTCCGCCAAAGAAAAATGTCGCGATCAAATACATAATAAATGAAGCATATAGCAAATTCCCGCTCCATTGGACTAAATCGGACATAGAACGATTCCTCCTTTTAAATTAAGCTATGTCACATTCTAGTCGATTGTTGGCTCCGTGTCTTAGACTCCTCTCCCCTGCTATTTTATTGTTATAAAGGATGAGCCTTAGCCGAATAAGCCAACCTCCGAATCTACTCTTCTAAACAAATCTTTCTTATCCTTGTTGATCTTCCGGCATTGGAATAGCCGTGTCCTCAAGAACAGAATTGATTTCTCTTTTTAGCCCATGCCAGTTTTTATTCGTATGAGCAGCAACATATATTTCACCGTCTATTTGACGAATCCACAGACGGCGATGGTTCCAGTAAGCCCCCTGAATCACTCCGATCATAAAAATGGCTCCTCCTACACCAAGTATCCATAGAGTCAAGTCTTTACGCACGGTTAAAGCTGAGATGTTTCGTGTTTCAATTCCTCTGAATTCCATTTTGTAATCGGTTTTCCCTACAGGTTCAAGCGTTTGACGGATCGCTGTAAAGCTGATTTCCCCTTTCGGATGCTCAGGAGAAACCATTTTGAATAAGAAAGCCGGATTGTTCGGAAGGGGAGATTTTGTTTTTGGTTCTCCATCTGACCCTATGCCATCATAATCAGGATAGTAACCAACAATTTCGACTTTATATCCATTGCCGAGATCATATGTATCTTTTGGATTAAAGAGATCAACCTTCACTCTGCCCGCTTCTTTTTGTGTCGCTTTGTTTGTCAGGGCCAGTTCCATTGCTTTCATTTCATCTTTGCTGTAACTGTCCTGATAAAGAGCGAATTTATCGAATTTCAGCGGCTCATTCACCCTAATCTCCGCATCTTTCACCTTTACAAGCTTTGGCTTTGCCCCTGGAAGATCCCGATTTTCATCTCTGTAAAGAACCGCATCGGTCTGATAATTTTTAACGACATTCCCTGTTCGTTTGAGCGCTTCCTTGAAAACTTCCGGATCTTTCTTCTCATCGTAATTTTCAATGGTGAATTTTTCGTTTTTTAAGTAATACTCTCCCTTTGTACCCGGGATTTCAAGTGTTTCTCCTTCCCGAATCCATAGCATTGCGTCCGTATACATGCCATCTGCGGATCGAAGCATCGCTCCAATTAAAAAAATAATTAATCCGATATGGTTGACATAAGGACCCCAACGAGAAAAGCGCCCTTTTTCAGCAAGAAGGCTGCCATCTTCTTCTCGGATATGATAACGTTTGCTTTTCAATTTTTCTTTTACTTTATCAAGCTCTTCAGGCTGAAGCGCTCCTTCTTTTAAAGCAAATAAGCGCTGTTTTTTCATAAACGAACCATGCCGGGCGACGCGCTGGTTCTTTAGCGCCCGATATAACGGAATAACACGGTCCAAGCTACAAATAACGAGTGACACGCCGATTGCTGCAATTAAGCCAATAAACCAAATAGAATTATATAGATCATAAAACCCAAGCGTGTAATAGATTTTGCCGGCCGTTCCGTAGGTCTCCTCATAATAAGTTTCCGGAGACACATTGTTCGGAATAAATAGCTTTTGTGGAAAAATTGTTCCGATAGAGGAAGCAATTAACGTTAATACAATCAACCAAATACCAACCTTAACGGAAGAGAAAAAATTCCAGATCTTGTCAACAATCGTTTTATTATACGTTTGTGACCGACGGGCACTGCCTTCGTAACGCATATCATGCAGCTTTTCTTTCTGCGCTTCTTCAGTCAGTGCCCTGCCGCAGGACTCACATAAAATCGTTCCATGTGGATTTACGTGGCCACATTCACATTTTACCTTCGCCATACTCAAACTCCTTAAGTTAAGGTTTCACTTTTTCAAACAAAGCTCGCACCTGTTCTTCTTTCACTAATCCACCAATAACAATTTCTTCAACCTTTCCTTCAGGGCTAATCATAAAAGTAGCCGGAAGCGGATTAATTCCGTAAGCATCCTGAACCTCTTTTGTAGAATCAATAGCAATCGGAAAAGTCAGGCCATACTGCTTGGCGAACTTTTTCGTCTGTAACTCAGAATCACCAACATTGACGGCAAGGACTTCCACTCCCTGGGCTTTAAATTCTTTAGACAGCTTTTCCATATGAGGCATTTCTTTTTTACATGGTTCGCACCAGGTTCCCCAGAAATTCAAGAAAACGCCCTTTCCTTTATAGTCGGATAACTGCCGTTCTTTCCCCGATAAATCTGTCAAAACAAAATCAGGCGCTTTGTCGCCTTTTTGCAAGTTGCCGCGCGCTTCTTTCGTTAAATTCGAGTAAAACGTATAGCCAACCGCTACCGCAAGTACCGCTAAAATAATAGAGCGAACGATTAACCTTTTTTTCTTTTTGTTCAAGTCCTTGGGCCCTCCTTATGAAGTATAGACATGTGTTTTTCTACTTATCCTTCAATGAATGGGAAGTTTAATTGTAGTTATTCGACAAAAAAGTTTCAAAACTACCCCCATTATACCATTTTGTCTTTTTGTTGCTAAAAAGGGATTTGAAGGATATGTGACAGTTTAGTCATCTATCGCAGAGAGCCTGTCTCAGCTAGTGTACGCAGCTGTTTCACTTCATGAGTTGTCAGTTCGCGAAATTCTCCTGCATTCAACCCATTTAGATTCAAAAAAGCATAGCGTTCCCTTTTCAGCTTCTGCACCTCAAAGCCAATTGCTTCAAACATGCGCCGTACCTGACGGTTTCTCCCCTCATGTATCGTGATCTCAATCAGTGACCGCTGTTTTTTTCTATCGACGGACAGTTCCTTCACTTTTGCAGGTGCTGTCTTGCCATCTTCAAGCTGAATGCCTGTTGCTAATCTCTTAAGCAAATGACGCTGCGGAATCCCATTCAGGCGGGCTACATACGTTTTATCTATTTGGTAGCGGGGGTGAGTAAGCAAGTTAGAAAACTCTCCATCGTTCGTTACAATTAACAAACCTGATGTATCATAGTCTAAGCGGCCTACCGGAAAAATTCGCTGCTCTACAAATGGAAAGAAATCGGTTACTACTTTCCGTTGTTTGTCATCTGACACAGCGGAAATCACTCCGCGCGGTTTGTAAAATAAATAATATACTTTTCTTTCTCTCTCCACCGGAACCCCGCCGACTTCTACCCGGTCAGAAACCCCTACTTTTGTCCCTAGTTCTCTTACAACTTTTCCATTCACTTTTACTTTTCCTTCAATAATCAGCTCTTCCGCTTTCCGCCTGGAAGCGATACCGGCTTGAGCAATCACCTTTTGTAGCCGTTCCATTCTTTTCACCTCAACGTTTCAGTATGTGTCCTTATGCATTATTACACATCCATCCAAATAAGAAAAGAGCGAGGCTTCTCTTGGAATTCAGCCACAAAAAAGCGATTGTTGCAGATAGCCATGAGCCCTCTGCAACAATCGCTGTTTGATTATTTATGAAAGATAGAAACATTTGTCTATATAGCCCCTTTAAGCCGTTTGAATACATCGTCTTAAAACATCCAGGAAACAATGACGAGTGCTGCAATGAATCCTGCTACGTCAGCCCATAGCCCAACTTTTAAAGCGTCCCCCATTTTTTTGATGCCGACCGCACCAAAGTAAACAGTTAACACGTAAAAGGTTGTATCAGTGCTTCCCTGCATGACTGAAGCAAGCCGGCCGATGAAAGAATCTGGTCCATGAACAGCGATTAAATCACTAACCATGCCCAGTGCTGCATTTCCAGAAATCGGGCGAATAATAGCAAGCGGAAATACTTCCGGCGGCAAACCGATCCATAGCAAGACAGGCCTCACCCATTCTACTAAACTATCCAATGCTCCTGAAGCCCGAAAAATTCCGATCGCCACCATCATTCCAATAAGATAGGGAATAATAGAAACGGCTATATGGATGCCTTCCTTTCCCCCTTCTACGAAACTCTCATACGTGGGTACTTTTTTAAATGTGCCGTACAATAGAATAAAAGCAATCATGATTGGTATGATCCACATAGACATGAGAGAAAGCCAAGCCACTTACTTCCCCTCCCTTTTTTTTCTTCTTATATAAAAAAAACGATCAATTGCTATAGCTGCTACCGCTGAACAGGCTGTAGCTAAAATTGTGGGTGCAATAATTTCAGCAGGCGAAGCGGAATGATAGGAAAAGCGAATAGCGAGTACGGTCGTCGGAATAAGAGTAATACTTGATGTATTAATAGCGAGAAAGGTAATCATAGACCGGCTTGCTTCCGCTTTCCCGCCATTCAGCCGCTTCAGTTCCTCCATCGCCTTGATGCCGAGGGGCGTAGCGGCATTTCCAAGCCCAAAAAAATTGGCGGTCATATTAGAAAGAATGTATCCCATTGCCGGATGGCCGGACGGAATATCGGGAAAAAGCCTTTTGGCAAACGGCTCAAATAACCGGGCCAGCTTCTTTAATAAGCCAGCTTCTTCGGCTATTTTCATCAAGCCGAGCCAGAAGACGAGCACGCTAACCAGCCCGATACAAATCGTTACTGCTTCACCAGCCGATTTAAACACCGCTTCATTTACTTCTGCCATTTTTCCATTTACCGCGGCAAAGATCAGTCCAATGATTGTCAGCCCTACCCATATAAAGTTAACCATTCTTTATCCCGCCGTTCATGACCAAGGCAACCAGTCCTTCCACTTTTTCCATATTGATGTGTCCTTCTCTTGCTTTTCTGCCTTATAATAAATCGGAACTGAATCCAGCTTTTTCTTTTTCAAATATACCTCTGCTCGTCCTACTACAGCCGGCGCTTGCCCATTTTCCCATTGCTTTTTTGGTTTGAGCATCTGATAGCGAACGGCAACCTTCTTTTCTTCTTTCTTTGTCAAAGGATAGAACACCTCTCGCTTTAAATAAAGACGATCTTTATAAAACGGGTGATTTCCCGCTTTCACCTTTCCTTTTTGAAGAATAATTCTAGGATCATAATTTGCAAAGCCTTGTTCATAGAGGTAAATGTGGTCATTCCAGTCATCTGGTGCATTCAATGTGACGGCAATCAAATCCAGATCGCCCTTTGTTGCTGTCGTGACAAGCGTTCTTTTTGCTTTCTTCGTATATCCTGTTTTTCCACCTGTACAGTATTTATACTTTTCTGTTAACAAGCGATTTTTGTTATACCAAATTCTGTCCCACTCGCCTTCCGGATCGGGTGATCTATATACTTCTGTACCGGAGATTTTACGGTACTTGGCATTTTTCATAGCATATCGCGTCAATAATGCCATGTCATAAGCGGTAGAACGGTGCTTCTCACTGTCATCCAGCCCGTGGGGGTTGGCGAAGTTTGTATTTTTCATACCGATTTCCTTGGCCTTTTCATTCATTAAGTACACAAAACCTTCCACGCTTCCGCCAACATGCTCTGCAATAGCCACTGCCGCATCATTTCCTGACCGAAGCATGAGGCCGTACACTAAATCCTCAAGCGGAATTTTTTCTCCTTTTTTTAAATAAACAGAGGAACCCTCCGTGTGCACAGCCCGTTCACTTACTTTCACTTTTTCATCTAGCTTGTCCGATTCGATCGCAATGATAGCTGTCATAATCTTTGTTATGCTGGCAATGCGCATGACAGCATGAGGGTTTTTTTCATAAAGGATCCGTCCGCTTTGCTGTTCCATTAATACAGCACTCGCTGCACTCGGTCCGGCTGCTGCTGCAGAGGCCCCGGATGTCAGAAACAGCAGGAAAGCCAGGATGGCAATTGGCAGCTTTTTTTTCATCCACTCTTCTCTCCCTTGCTCATTTGTACAAATATATGCCAAATGAGCATATTTAGAATGGATAGAAAACAAAAAAAGCGGCAGCCGCCGCTTTTTTAAGATTCGTTTGCAAACACTTGCTCAAATTGTTCAAAAAACAAATCAGCTTCCTCCGGTTCAGAAGAGGCCAGCTCTTCAGAAAGCGGCGGAAGCTCCGCCAAATCCTTCATTCCAAAACAATCAAGAAACTCTTTCGTTGTGCCATATAATATCGGCCGTCCCGGCCCCTCGCTTCGCCCCGTTTCCTTAATCAGCCCTTTGACCGTAAGGGTGTGAAGGGCACTTTCTGTTTTTACTCCGCGGATTTCTTCGATTTCTGCTCGGGTGATCGGCTGCTTATAAGCAATGATCGCCAGCGTTTCAAGTGCAGCCTGGGACAGCGTCTGCGGCTGGCTGCTCTCAACCAGTTTCTTTAAATAAGGAGCATGTTCTCTTTTCGTTGCCAGCTGATAAGTGCCTGCCAATTCGATCAATCCAATGCCTCGCTCTTCATCCTTCTCATATCTTTCTTTCAGCTCTTCTATAATGCCTGCAGCTTCAAACTCTTCTACTTCAAGTACTTGAGCGAGCTGCTTTAAAGTCAGTCCACCATCACCTGCCGCAAAAAGCAAACTCTCTGTTATGCCTAGCCAATTAACAACCGTCATCGATTGCTCCTCCTTTCGCCCGGATGAACAACTCTGAAAAATTTTCTTGCTGTTCTACTATAACCTCATTTTGCTTCATCAGCTCCAAGACAGCTAGAAAACTAACCACTAGCACTTCCTTGTCTCCTGCAGTAAATAACTCACCAAACTTAAATAACTTTCCGCTTCGCTTCAGCCTGGATAAAATCTCATCCATCCTCTTTTCAATCGGAATTTCCTGTCTCGCTATGGTGGCGACATAGGGCCGCTTTAATTTTTTTCGTCGAAGGAGCTTATGGAACGCCCCGAGCATATCATACACTGTTACATTTAAATCGGCTGCTGTTGGTTCTTCGTTGCTAAAAGCCGTCAGGTCACTTGGCGCCTTTGTAAAGAACTGCCCTCGCTCCAACTCTTTGTCTTGGAGCTTCTTAGCTGCCTCTTTAAACTTCCTGTATTCCACCAGCTGCTCAACCAGTTCTTCACGGGGATCCTCTTCCCACGCTTCCTCTGTCTCTTCTTCTTCGTGAACAGGGAGAAGCGTCTTGCTTTTAATGGCAAGAAGAGTAGCGGCCATCACCAAATACTCACTCGCAAGATCGAGTTCCAGCTCTTTCATCGCATGAATAAATAGAAGGTATTGTTCCGTAATTTCTGCCATTGGAATATCATATATATCTATTTCCAGCCGCTGAATTAAATGAAGCAACAAATCAAGCGGCCCTTCAAACACTTCTGTTTTTACGTTATATTGCATTCTTCATCACCAGTTCTTTTTCAAATCCGTCAATCCATCTCCTGTTTTTAGTATAGAGGAATACTGTTTTGTGTCCAGCCATTTTTTCAATTTGATTGAAATGCTGGCAGCGTGGTAAAGTAGAAGCAGTAAGCACATCCATTTGGGAGGACGTTCATGTATTCTTTTCCGCTACCGTATTTGAGTTTTTTGGTTCATTTCCATGAAAGTCATGATTATTTTGAATGCCACGAGGTGCTTGAGGAATATTGGAAAGAAAAAACCGATCAATCACGGGACTCTGTTTGGGTCGGGCTGATTCAAACAGCCGTTTCTTTATATCATCATCGCCGCGGCAACCTGGCTGGGGCAAAAAAATTAGCTGCTAAGGCATTAAAAATTCTTAAAAAACGAAAAAGCGAACTGACCGAACTGGGGATCGACAGCGAGGCATTTATCAGCCAGTTTGAACACCGCCTGCAAGAAATAAAGGAGGAAAAAGCATTTACTGAAATGGCCATTCCCTTTGCAGACAAAGAAGTGGTTGAGCAATATCGCCGCTTCCATGCAAGCTGTGCTCCGTCCTTTTTAAAAGAAGATCCATCTTACCTGTATAACAAACATCTATTGAGGGACCGTTCCCATGTTCTTGCTGCCCGTGAACAGTCGTTAAAAGAACGGCATAAACTTCTTCCGACAACCGATCCGCCTGCTAATCCGTAAAAATCATTGGACGTGGCCGACTTAGGTGTCGCCTCCTGTAACTAAGCGACACCGTTCCAACAATACAGTAAATCGTACTTTTCCTTTTATTATTTTTTAACACAGCTAAGAAGACCCGGCGTCATTACACCGGGTCTTCTTCTTGTTCGCACTTATAAAAGAAAGCAGATGTAGACGAATTAGGTACAAGATGCTTATCGGAATAAAGGTCTTTCAACGCTTTTAGCATTTTCTTCCCAATTCCTTCCTGTCTGTAGGATGGGTTTACGCTAATATGCTGGATTTCCACTTTATCAGCTGTGATCCTAGCTCCTATTGCGCCTACAATATCTTCTTCTTTCCATAAATATAATTGCCAGTCATCTGCTGTTTCATACGATTTCATCGTCTCTTGAAGTTTTTTAATGTCTTTTTCTTCAGGCATGAACGACAGCAAACCCATAGCTATTTTTTCAAAAGCTTTTTTATAACGAATCAGCATCCCAAGTCCCTCTTCAGTTTAATTCTCAATATACATTTGCTAATTTCTCTATCTTTTCGCCATTTACTATGTTACTAAAGCTTTGGGAATTAAGCAACTTCCCTTCCATTTATTTCATAATAAAAAATGCGTAATAGCATCCCCATCCAATGGAGAACAATAGCAATATGATAAAGAGCCATACATTCTTCTTGTTCAACGTATTTCACCTCTAGTCGACGGCGGGCAGCTACTGCTTCACTGTTACATTTAACGGTAAATCTAACTTGACCAGATCCTCATAGCTTTCCCTTCTAATCACTAATTCAGCCTGGCTATTCTCTACAAACACGACCGGCGGTCTCGGAATACGATTATAATTATTCGCCATGGAATAGCCGTAAGCGCCTGTACAAAAGACTGCAAGAAGATCATTATTCGATGCTTTAGGAAGCGGTAAATCCCAGATTAGCATATCACCAGATTCACAGCACTTTCCTGCAATGGATACCGTTTCTTCTATCGGATCGTTCGCCCGATTCGCAAGTACAGCCTCGTACTTGGCATCGTATAAGGCCGGGCGAATGTTATCGCTCATTCCCCCGTCTACAGCCAGATATTTTCTGACTTCTGGGACAGATTTTTCAGACCCAATGCGATATAGAGTAATCCCTGCGTCACCGACGAGTGACCGCCCCGGCTCAATCCAAATTTCAGGCATGGCAAGACCAAGCTCAGCCGTCTTTTTCTGTACTTCTTTAATAATCTCTTCTACATACTTGGAAGGGGCAAGAGGTTCATCTTCTTCTGTATATCGAATGCCAAACCCTCCGCCAAGATTTAAAACTTTGGATTCAAATTGGAAGCGATCTTTCCACTCGGACAGCTTATTAATAATCTTATCAGCAGCCAATTTGAAGCCCGTTGTTTCAAAAATTTGTGAACCAATGTGGCAATGAAGGCCCAGCAATTCGATTCCCCTCATCTCCACTGCCCTTTTTAAGGCTTCTTCTGCTTGTCCATTATTCAAATCAAACCCAAACTTAGAATCTTCCTGTCCAGTTAAAATGTAGTCGTGAGTATGTGCTTCAATTCCAGGAGTAACACGCAACAAAATATTGACTTTCTCCCCTTTTTCATTGCAAATGGACTCCAGTAATTCCAGCTCATAAAAATTATCAACCACAATGCAGCCGATGCGGTATTCAAGCGCCATCATCAATTCTTCCCGGCTTTTATTGTTGCCGTGAAAATGAATACGTTCAGCCGGGAAGCCAGCTTTCATCGCAGTGTAAAGCTCTCCTCCGGACACTACATCCAAAGATAAGCCTTCTTGATTTGCAAGCTGCATCATACCAACAGCGGCAAAAGCCTTACTTGCATAAGCAACCTGGGCCGTCACGCCAAGCTGTTCGAATGTGTGTTTAAACCCTCGGGCTCTTTCCCGAATTAATGCCACGTCATAAATATACAGAGGGGTGCCATAGTGTTCAGCTAAGCTGACAACATCAATTCCTCCAACTTCTAAATGCCCTTCTTTATTTATACAGGCTGTTCCATATGTATGCATACCCTCACCTCGATTCTTGGAGTTTTGTTTGCCTCGCTTGTTGTTTTATCACTCGTGTAAGTTAGAAGAAATAGACAGCTGCTCTTCCGCAGACTGTCTATTAGCAAACAAATTTTAGGTTAAAAGTAATATACCATACATTTCTCCTCTCCTCAACATCGTTATTTTTGTGGAGGCTGCCGGTAAGGATCCTCCGGATGAACAATGCTGGGGCGGAGCTTCGATCCAGGGATAGCTCGTCGGATAAACACTTGAGAAAATGCTTTCGGATCAAATGGCAGCAGCGGCCACAAATAAGGCGTATTCAGAGCGCGCATACGTGCTAGGTAAATAATAATCACTGTGCAGCCAATGACGAATCCTGGCAACTTAAATATGGCTACGATAACAAGCAAAAGCATGCGGAGCAGCTTATTAGCGATACTGACTTCGTAGCTCGGTGTAGCAAAGGTACCAATCCCTGCAATGGCTACATACAAAATCACCTCAGGCACAAATAAGCCGACATCGATAGCAATTTGGCCAATAAGTACGGCAGCGATTAATCCCATGGCTGTTGATAAAGGAGTTGGTGTATGAATAGCCGCGATTCTTAGAAATTCAATCCCAATATCAGCAATGAACAACTGAAGAAAGAGCGGGATATTAGTCTTTTTATTCGGTCCGATAAACTCCATAGTCTTTGGCAGCAGATCCGGTTCAATAGAAACAAGCAGCCAGAAGGGTAATAAGAATAGGGAAAGCAGAACACCGATAAAGCGAATCCAGCGAACGAAAGTACCTACCGCTGGAGATTGCCGGTATTCTTCCGCATGCTGCATATGATGAAAGAATGTTGCTGGCAAAATAATGACGCTTGGCGATGTATCTATAAACAAAAGTACATGCCCTTCCAGTAAATGAACCGCTCCGATATCTGCCCTTTCCGTGTAACGAACAATCGGGTACGGATTATATCCTTGTTTGACGATAAACTCTTCAATGGTTTTATCAGCCATCGGAATGCCATCAATCTCAATGGCATCTAATTCCTGCTTGACGATTTTAACAAGATCAGGATCTACGACGCCTTCAATGTAAGCAACAGCAATATCTGTCTTAGAGCGCTTCCCCACCTTTGTCATTTCAAAACGGAGGCGGCCGTCTCTGATTCTTCTTCTCGTCAGAGCGGTATTAACCACAATATTCTCAACATATCCATCTCTCGAACCGCGCACGACCTTTTCCGTATCCGGCTCCTCAGGCTGACGGCCAGGATAACTGCGAACATCAACAACTAACGCCTTTTCACTGCCTTCAATTACGATCGCCATTAGCCCTGATAACACCTGGACAATGACCTCATCTACATTTTCAACTTGCTCGACCGACTCATGAGCCAGGTGATTTTCAATTGTCTCTGCAGCATACAGACTTCTTTTTTCTTTTCCATCCAGCCTTGTTAGCACAGTGAGAATCTTAATAATAGAATCTGAATCGGCTAAGCCGTTTATATAGTAAATATGCACCTGTTTCCCGAGTATCGTAAACTTTCGAACCCCGGCATCATAGCTTTCTCCGAGACCAATCTTTTCTTTCATGATTCGATCCATTTTTTCTGGATCTTTTGGGACTTTTAATTGCTGATCTATCATGTACAATCCTCCCTGCTGTCTGATCAAACCCTTTGTTGATAAACAAAGTAAAGCCAATGAAACAATGAACCAGCCACTTTCCCGAGTGCAAGGGCCATCATCAGTGCGATAATGTATTCATGAACACCGATTCTCTTTGCTAATATTGGAAAAACATTAAGCACTTCCGTTAACGCCGCGGCTAGCAAACCAATAAAAATACCGCTCAATAACCCAACGGGAACGAGCAGAAGCGCTGGCAATCCCAAAGCAACGGGCACAAAACTGATGAGTGTGCCAGCCATCACCCCTAAAATAATGGCCCATTCATAGCTTCGAATTTTCTTCCATGTTTTTGTGATTTGCATAAGGCGGGGAATAATGCCTAGAACAGTAATGAAACCTACATAACCCGCTCCTACTGCCAGCCCTCCAGCAAAGCCTATCCATGCTACGAAGAGATCACGAAGAAGAGCCATCATTCATCGTTCCTGCTTTCTTTTCTTTCATGTAAAATTACGTACTGATCTAAATCCTGCTGATAATTAAACATTTCCACCTCAAGCGGACTTGGCTCTTCATTAAATCTCTTTTTAAATAAATGATTAAAGAATAATACCATGCCAGCTCCGAGACCGATTGAATAAGGAATTTGAAAAATAAGTGGATAATCTGTCTTTTTTCCTGTAACGATCTCATATATCTTTATCTGCACGTCGCGCATGCTAACATCTTCATGAAAATTCATGATGGTAAGAGCAGCCCCGACAAAGAGCAAACACCAAACCAATAAAAAAAGCGGCAAGGAAAACCTCTTTGATAACGGCGTTGTGTCGATAATAGTCTGAGCGGGCCCAATAAATTGAATATCAATACTCGGCCAATGCTGACTTAACGTTTCTACAACTGTCATGGCATCAATAATAATAATTTGTCCATCTTCCTGTTTAATTTCGTAAATCACCGTAGATGACAGATCAGACAATAAGTTTTCCGGCGCACTCACTTCCGCAATTTCCTTTAGCTGCACTGGCAAGTCCACTTGGTGCCGGATACGGTGGCGAAGCCGGATGTAAATCGGAGCTTCCATAATTCTCCCACCCTGTTAAATAAATTGTTAGTAGTTAGTATGAGCGGAAGAGAGAGAATCATGCACAGCTTTCAGGACGAAATAAAACCGATTAGGTTAATACCTAATCGGTTTTATTCTCTCTACGTAGCATTCATCCTCTCTTTCATTTGAGAAAGAATCTTCTTTTCCAGCCTGGACACTTGGACTTGCGATATTCCGAGCCGGACGGCTACTTCTGATTGTGTCTGATCCTTATAATAGCGTAAATATACGATCAGTCTCTCCCTCTCTTCCAATTCCCTGATCGCTTCTTTCAATATGACTTGATCAAAAGGATGTTCGCTGCTTTTATCAGCCATTTGATCAAGTAAAGTAATAGGATCGCCATCGTTTTCATAAACCGTTTCATGTATAGAAGATGGTGATCGGGCCGCTTCCTGAGCCATAATGGCTTCCTCGGGAGAGATATCCAGATAACTCGCTATTTCTTGAATAGTTGGTGTTCTGCTGTGCAGTTTCAGCAGTTCCTCACGTGCCCGACGGATTTTATTACTCATTTCTTTTAAAGAGCGGCTTACTTTTACAGTACCGTCATCGCGGATAAATCGCTGGATTTCACCGATGATCATCGGCACAGCATATGTGGAAAATTTCACGTCATAACTTAAATTAAACTTGTCCACTGACTTGAGCAAGCCAATGCAGCCAATTTGAAACAGATCGTCCGGATCGTATCCCCGGTTAATAAAGCGCTGGACAACAGACCAAACGAGTCTCATGTTGCGCTCGACGATGGTATCTCTCGCTTCCTGGTTTCCTTCCTGACTTTCCTTAATCAATTGTTTCAGCTGAGCGTCTGATAAAATTTCCGTCTTTTGTTTTTTTATTTCGACATCCATAGCCGGACCCCTTAATTACACATGGCTTTTTTATTTGCAAGCTGCTTTTTTAATCGAATGATGGTGCCTGTTCCTTTATGTGAAATCACTTCAATTTCATCCATAAAGTTTTCCATAATAGTAAATCCCATACCCGACCGCTCTAGCTCAGGCTTTGTTGTAAACAAAGGCTCTCTTGCTTCTTCGATATTTTCCATGCCAACACCTTCATCACGAATAATCAGATCAACGACTCCATCTTCTAGAACTGCCGAGATATAAACCGTTCCTGCCGGATTGCCTTCATATCCGTGAATGATAGCATTTGTAACTGCTTCTGAAACAACAGTCTTAATTTCTGTAAGCTCATCCATCGTCGGATCAAGCTGAGCAACAAAAGCTGCGACTGTTACTCTTGCAAATGACTCATTTTCACTAAGTGCACTGAATTGAACATTCATCTCATTTCTCATAGCAGGCAGCCCCCAATCGTTCTAGCGCCTCTTGTTCCGATGCTTCCATCCGGACAATCTTAAACAGCCCTGACATCTCAAACAGCCTCCGAACGGCCGGGGAAATGGAACAAACAACCATCTCTCCATTTTTTTGTTTAATATGCTTGTATCGCCCTAAAATCACACCGAGACCTGAGCTATCCATAAATGTTAAATCGCCAATATTCAATATAATATGCCGTACACCTTCTTTTTCAATCGCTGCGCTTGCCTGTTCGCGTAGCGATTCAGCTGTATGATGATCTAATTCACCCGCCAGCCGCAGGCAGAGCACCTGATCGATTACTTCAAGCTCTACTGTTAAACTCATTGACAGTCCCCCTTTAACCTTGATAGAGAGCAATTCGACGATTCCGCTATGCAATCCTTCCCTCTGACAAAACTAGAATGAATTCGCTAAAAGAGCTGTTCTTTCGGCATTAAGCATCGTTTGTTTTTGAGAAATAATGGAATACCTTTTTATAGAACTGCCACCAGCTCGCTCGCTCAACGTTCTCTTTTGCGACGAGCGGCGTTTTTGAAACAACTTTTCCTTCCTGCTTAATGATTAACTTTCCAAGCTGTTCTCCTTTTTTAACCGGCGCCTGTATATCTTTCTTCAGGCTGATTTCTTTTGAAAACTTTCCTTTCTTCTCTCCTTTTTTCATCAACACCGAAATTTTATCAGCTGTTTCTAATTGTACACCTGCTTTGCTCCCTTTTGATAATGGGATGGAACTGACTACCTTTCCTTTTCCATATAAAGGAGTGACCTCATATTGATGAAATCCATAGTCGAGCATTTTAGTAATTTGAGCATTTCTATCCTTCGGAGTCGGCGCACCAAAAATAACAGCAATCACTCTCATGTTTCCCTTGGAAGCTGTAGCCGTCAGGCAATATTTGGCTTCGTTTGTAAATCCTGTTTTTAATCCATCTACACCTGGATAAAACTTGATGAGCCTGTTCGTATTTACAAGCCAGAATTTCTTTTCACTGTCTTCACGCAGATAGGCTTCGTATGTACCCGTATATTTAGTAATTCCCTCATGCTTTAGCAATTCCTTTGCCATGATGGCCATATCATACGCCGAACTATAGTGACCTTTCTCCGGCAAACCTGTAGCATTTTTAAATTTTGTTTGTTTTAGCCCCAGCTCTTTCGCTTTTTGATTCATTTTTTTCACGAACATTTCTTCGCTTCCTGCTATCCGTTCAGCCATGGCAACGGAGGCATCATTCGCAGATCCAATAGCAATGCCTTGCATCATTTCGCGTGCCGTCATCTCTTCACCCGGCTCTAAAAAAATTTGTGAGCCTCCCATTGAGGCTGCGTATTCACTAGCACGGACTTTGTCATCCCACTTTATTTTTTTATCCTCAATCGCTTCCATAATGAGCAGCATCGTCATTATTTTCGTCATTGAAGCTGGCGGGAGTGGTTTGCGGCTATTTTTCTCAAATAAGATGGCCCCTGTGTCCCGCTCTAATAAGACGGCAGACTTTGACTGTTCAGCCATATTGATTTTTTCCTCTGCAGCATGAGCCACGAAGGACGGCAAAACAGCAGAAGAAATAAATAAAATAGCGACGATTGATAGAAATATTCGCTTCATCATGTAATAACCTCCAGTGTAGTGGTAAAATTCCCATTTGATATACACCCATTTTTTCCATATTCTTTATTTTTATACAAAAAAAAGAAGCATCTCTTTAAAAGATGCTTCTTTTCAGCTAGCATATGAAACTTTGCCTGCACTAACAGGTACATGCCTACAAAAAATCCTGTCAGCCTGTTATCTCTTCATGGATCAAGATAGGCGGTGCTACTTTTTCTTTAGAAAGAAGAATACTTTTATACAGCTCTTCTTTTACCTGCACAACGTCTTCATTGTTGCTGTAAATGGTAGCAAGTGATTCTCCTGCTTTTACACTGGCGCCAATCTTCTTATTTAACATAATTCCTACAGCAAGATCAATGTCCGAATCTTTCGTGGCTCTCCCTGCTCCGAGCCACATAGCAGCTGTTCCTACGTGATCGGCGATGATTTCAGCTACCCATCCGTCCTCTTTTGCAGGCAATTCAATTTTGTATTTTGCCTGCGGCAACCGCTCAGGATGATCAGCTACTGAACTGTCGCCTCCTTGCGCTTTAATGAAGAGCTTAAACTTATCCAGTGCCTCTCCATTATTGATTAGCTTGATCAGTGTTTGTCGAGCATCCTCCAATGAATCAGCTTTTCCAGCAGCATAGACCATATGGCTGCCAAGGACTAGACAAAGCTCTGTCAAATCTTCCGGTCCTTCACCTTTTAGCGTATCTATCGCTTCTTTTACCTCCAGCGCATTGCCGATGGCATATCCTAACGGCTGGCTCATATCAGAAATAACCGCCATTGTTTTTCGCCCGACATTATTGCCAATATTCACCATGGCCTTTGCCAGTTCACGGGAGTCTTCCAAAGTTTTCATGAAAGCTCCTGCTCCAGTTTTTACATCAAGCACGATGGCATCGGCCCCAGCAGCAATTTTTTTGCTCATAATGGAGCTGGCAATGAGCGGAATGCTGTTAACAGTAGCTGTCACATCGCGCAAGGCATAAAGCTTCTTATCAGCTGGTGTCAAATTGCCGCTCTGTCCAATGATCGCTATTTTGTTTTTATTCACAAGCTCAATAAACTGCTCATTCGTAATCTCTACATGAAACCCATCAATCGCTTCAAGCTTATCAATCGTTCCTCCCGTATGACCGAGCCCCCGGCCGCTCATTTTTGCAACCGGTACACCTGCCGCCGCTACGAGCGGGCCGAGAATGAGTGTGGTCGTGTCGCCGACACCGCCTGTAGAATGCTTATCCACTTTCACTCCTTCAATAGCTTTAAGGTTGATCTGATCTCCTGATGCTACCATTGCCATTGTTAAATCTGCCCGTTCCTTTTCAGTCATGTTCTGAAAATAAACGGCCATTAACCATGCGCTTATTTGATAGTCAGGGATTGTCCCGTTCGTATAGCCTTCAACAATAAAGTTAATTTCTTCAGTCGTCAATTGCTCCCCATCGCGCTTTTTTTGAATAAGGTCGACTATTCTCATGGAATCACTCCTCACATTGATCCTACAATTTCTTTAATATAACGGAGAAAATCAGCTCGGACTCTCTCTGTCGTCTCTATTACTTCATCATGTGTAAGCGGTTGATCAAGGATGCCTGCCGCCATATTAGAAATACAGGAAATACCGAGCACTTGCATACTGCTATGGCGGGCAACAATCACTTCTGGTACAGTGGACATTCCGACAGCATCACCGCCCAGTATCCGCGCCATTCGGACTTCCGCCGGTGTTTCATACACAGGGCCAGTGTTCCCTACATACACGCCTTCTTGTACAGATAAGTTAATTTTTTCCGCTGTCTCTTTCGCAAGCTGTTGCAGCTCTTTACTGTAGGCTTCTGACATGTCAGGGAAACGGACACCAAGGCCGCTATCATTTGGTCCAATCAGCGGATTCCCCCCCATATTGTTAATATGGTCAGTAATAATCATTAAGTCCCCTGGCTGAAACGATTCATTGATGCCGCCTGCTGCATTTGTAACAATGACGGTTTCCACACCGAGCGCTTTCATGACACGCACAGGGAAAGTAACCTGTTCAAAAGAATATCCTTCATAATAATGGAAGCGTCCCTGCATGGCGATTACTTCCTTCCCGGAAAGTGTGCCGAATACGAGCCGCCCAGCATGGCCTTCTACTGTTGACAGTGGAAAATTAGGAATTTGGCTATAATCAATCTTCACTGGCCTTTCAATTTCATCAGCAAGCACACCAAGGCCGGAACCCAAAATCAAGCCAATCTTGGGATTTTTGTTGCTTTCTTTTTTTAAAAACGCAGCAGCCTGTTCTATTTTTTCTTTAACCATTCATCTCTCTCCTTATGACAAATCTTGCAAGAAGCTTTTCCCGTGACTCGGCTTATTTACCTGAAAGTTCTCGGCAATCGTTGCGCCAACATCTGCAAAGGTTTTTCTGATTGGCAGTTCTTTTCCTTCGTTCATCCGCTTGGAATACACTAACAGGGGCACATATTCTCTTGTATGATCCGTTCCATGATGAACTGGATCATTGCCATGGTCAGCTGTAATAATAAGCAAGTCATCTTCTTTCATTTGGGCAAATACTTCCGGAAGACGCGCATCGAATTCCTCGAGTGCACGGCCGTAACCTTCGGGATCACGACGATGGCCAAACAGCGCATCAAAATCAACGAGGTTAACGAAGCTAAGACCAGTAAAGTCCTTGTCAAATACACGAATAAATTGATCCATGCCATCCATGTTGGATTTAGTGCGGATCGATTCTGTCACACCCTCGCCGTCGAAAATGTCGGAAATTTTCCCGATGGCAATGACATCGTAGTTAGCATCCTTCAGTTCATTCATTACTGTGCGTCCGAAAGGTTTAAGAGCATAATCGTGGCGGTTGGATGTCCGGACAAATGCACCAGGCTGGCCGACAAATGGCCGGGCAATAATACGACCCACCATGTATTTCTCATCCAAAGTTAATTCCCTAGCAATTTCGCAAATCCGGTAAAGTTCATCCAATGGTACAATTTCTTCGTGTGCTGCTATTTGTAAAACCGAATCAGCCGAAGTATATACAATGATTGCTCCTGTTTCCATATGCTCAGGGCCCAGCTCATCTAAAATAGCGGTTCCGCTTGCCGGCTTATTGCCAATAACCTTTCTTCCTGTTTTTGCTTCCAGTTCGTCAATTAATTCTTTCGGAAACCCGTCCGGGAATACTTGAAATGGCGTTTCGATATGCAGCCCCATCATTTCCCAGTGCCCCGTCATCGTATCTTTCCCATTTGAAGCTTCTTGCATTTTTGTATAGCAAGCAAGCGGCTGCTCCATCTTTTTTAACCCCTGAATCTCTCGGATATTAGCAAGCCCTAACTTTTCCATATGAAGCAAATTTAATCCGTTCATTCTTTCCGCAATATGACCGATTGTATCCGCTCCCAAATCATTAAACTTTTCGGCGTCAGGAGCTTCGCCAATTCCCACCGAGTCCATCACAATCAAATGGATGCGTTTGTATGTAGATGCTGTCACTTCAATTCCTCCCTTATTAAGTTTTCTTACTGCCATGATACCCTATTCGCATTTGAATAATCCATCGTTTATCTGTCAGATGTCTGACGACTATCCACTTATTTAAGTTTATGAAATCATGGGTGCTTTTACAAGCAAAAAGAAACTGCTCTACCGCAGACGATATTCCTTCCGAATCCCATGGGATTCGGAAGGAATATCGTCCACTTGTAGAGCAGCTATTTTGCTGATGAATCATTACGCCCTTGGGTGGAACTGGGAATACACATCTTTCATTCTTGTTTTGCTGACATGCGTATAAATTTGCGTAGTGGAGATGTCGGCATGTCCAAGCATTTCTTGCACAGCCCGCAAATCCGCTCCATTTTCAAGTAAATGGGTCGCAAAGGAATGTCTAAGCGTATGAGGCGTCAGCTCTTTCTCAATATTTGCCTTCTTGGCAAGCGCCTTTAAAATCTTCCAGAAGCCTTGTCTTGACAAACGTTTGCCATGGTGATTTAAAAACAGTGCTTCCTCTGTATATTTTTTTGACTTCAGTGCTGGCCGTCCTGTTTGTAAATAGGCTTCCAGAACATGTATAGCTGTTTTTCCAACCGGGATAATCCGTTCTTTGTTCCCTTTACCGGTACAGCGGACAAACCCCATAGTAATATGGACATCATCCAAATTCAAAGAAGTTAATTCACTAACCCGCATACCAGTAGCATACAACAGCTCAAGCATGGCCTGGTCGCGCTTTCCAAAAGGAGTGGAAGGATCAGGAGCTTCAAGAAGCGCTTCAACTTCGGTTAAATTAAGCACTCTCGGCAGCGTCTTTTCCATTTTCGGCGGTTCTATATGGACGGAAGGATCATTCTCCACAGCTTTATCACGCAAAAGAAATTGATGAAAAGAGCGGACAGAGGCAACATGGCGGGCTATTGTTTTCGCTGATTTCCCTTCTGATTTTAAGTGGCCGAGAAATTGAACGATGTGACCTCGCGTCACCTCGTTTAAAGAAGTGAGCTGCTCTACCTTGTCCAAAAATAATAGATAATGTTTTAAATCGCGTTCATAGGCGGCAACCGTATTTTTTGCCAGCCCCTTTTCAACAATCATATAATGAATAAAATCTTGTAAATGATCTTTCATTGTCACTACTCCCCATCAAGATAAAAAAGCAGCAGCCGCTCGAGCCATTGATCAGCACTTTCATCCAATCGAAGACCTACTTTCATCGCTTCTCCTTCCGGCTCTTTATATCGGTGCTTTTCTTCATATTCATGTTGGACCCAAACAATCGCACTGTAGAATAATAATGTACAGCCCGTAAAGAAAATAAATACTTTTCCTGTCCGCCATATCGCTTTTGCTAAATCCCGTTTCACATGCGCGCCCCCCGCTTACTTGCTTTTTATACACAAGCTTATGCAGGCGGGCGAAGATTAGAACATCAGACTTTCATTTAAAATAAAAAGCCTTCCGGCAGGCGAAAGGCTTTTTATTCAGCATGCTGTGTTTCGAGTGATTCTTTGTTCATTTCTTCTGTTTCGCTTTTTTCCTGACAACGCCAGCAAATGCCATGAAAAGTTAATCGGTGATCTTTTACCTGAAATTTCCAATCATGTTCTACAACCTTCTCTACATCTTCAAGCAGATCTTCTTGAATTTCATCTACAGCTCCGCATTCGATACAGACAAGGTGATGATGGAAATGAGCCGCCCCTTCTTGACGTAAATCATAGCGGGACACGCCGTCTCCAAAATTTATTTTATCAACAACTTTCAGTTCATTCAGCAATTCCAGCGTTCGATAAACAGTTGCCAGCCCTATTTCAGGCGCCTTTTCTTTAACGAGGAGGTAGACATCTTCTGCGCTCAGATGATCTTCTTCATGTTCAAGCAGCACCCGGACAGTGGCTTCTCGCTGGGGTGTCAATTTATAACTCGCAGAATGTAATTGTTTTTTAATACGTTCGATCCGGCTTTCCATTATTTAGCCCCTCCCTCGCCGATGTATTTTTATTATAACAAACTGGCAGGAAGTTGCAAAATAAAATCATTACAATATATTTTTTAATAATGATTATCATATAGAAATCATTATTTTATCACGATTTTCATTAAAGCAGGAGAAATGTATGCCTCAATTCCTGCCGCTAAAGCAGCCATCCCAGCTGCCAGCAGAAAGAAGAGGAGGTACCTTGAGAAAAGGGTAGTAATATAGAATTGCCCAGCCTGTCTCATAAAAATTTTCTTTATCAATTGTAAGGAAAAAGCGACTGATATAGCAGCAATAAAAATAAACGCCGGGATAATAATCAAATTTTGTGGAAGAATGGTTGCCACAGCTAAAAAAAAGCCTTGCCAGTCCATTTGCTGGACGAGGAACCCGACTGAAAAGCCGATGACAATCCCTTTCATAAACAGGAAGATAAAAATTAGCGGTAAACCGATAATAGAAACACCGAATAGCCACATGCAGCCTAAGTATTTCAAGTTATGCATGAGGCTCTGTTGGAACAAATCCTCGGAATCAGCCATTTGTCCGGTAGATACTTGTCCAAAAAATTGTTGCAGATAATAAGCTAAATCTTCTTTTTGAGCGAGCGATAAACTATTTACCACAATTGCTCCAAATACTACTCCCATAAAAAACAGTACGCTGACGAATAAATAAATAGAAGCATGGGCCTGAATATGGCGGCCAATCATAATCGACGATAACTTTTTCTGCATATAAGCTCCCCCTTTTGCCATTAGTTCAATTTATGTGCAAAAAAGGGGGGATATGCTTAGATGACATGAATCGTTTGAATGATTTTTGCAGACTGCCTTACGCAGCTCTTACTCTGTCAATGCCTTTTGCAACTGTAAATATTGAATAGCATAAGCTGTTTTCGCATCCCAAATCCGCTGCTCTTCCATCAGTTGCTCTGCTTCCCCCAGCGTGACTTCCATTAATTCAACAAATTCATCTTCATCCGGCTGCAGCCGTTCTTCTTTCTGAGTCAATCCTTCTGCTAAATATAAATAAACAATCTCATCCGCGAATCCTGGCGATGTATAGAAAGACTGCAGAAGTTTCAGACTTTGACAAACGTAGCCCGTTTCTTCTTCTAATTCACGGCGGGCAGTCGCTTCAGGCCCTTCACCTTTTTCTAGCTTCCCAGCCGGAATTTCCACGATAGAACGCTCCAGTGCTTTCCTGTATTGTTCCACAAGAACAATTTTCCCCTCATTCGTTAATGCGAGTATAGCCACAGCCCCGGGATGCTTCACAATCTCTCTTTTTGCCTGCTTGCCATCCGGCAGTTGAATATTATCCACCTGCAGCTGAATAACTTTTCCTTCAAATATTATTTCTGTGTCAATGGTCTTTTCTTCAAATTTCTTCACCTTCATCACTCCTTTTATTTCCTATTCAGTTTATCATACTCAATAAGCTGAAATGAACTGGACAGATCATTTGGCGAACGCTTCTCGTTTCGCTATGATAACAGAAGAAAGGAGCTGAATGAAATGAAAAAAAACCTGCTCGGCAAGTCTGATTTGCTCGTGAGCGAACTCGCTCTGGGTTGCATGTCACTTGGAAAAGATAAACAGGCAGCTCAAACTATTATCGAAACGGCTCTGGAAGAAGGCATCAACTATTTTGACACAGCGGACTTATACGATTTTGGGCTAAATGAAACAATTGTTGGTGCTGCGCTCAAGCCGGTACGAGAGCGAGTGATCATTGCGACAAAGGTGGGAAACCGATGGGAAGAAGGCAAAGAAGGCTGGTCATGGGACCCATCAAAGACATACATAAAAGAAGCCGTGAAACATAGCCTTACTCGCCTTCAAACGGATTATATTGACCTTTACCAGCTGCATGGAGGAACAATAGACGATCCAATAGAGGAAATAATTGAAGCGTTTGAAGAGCTAAAAAAAGAGGGGCTAGTCCGTGCATACGGTATCTCTTCCATTCGTCCAAATGTTATTCGTGAATTTGCTACCCGTTCTTCTATCGATAGCGTAATGATGCAATACAGCCCGCTGGACCGCCGTCCTGAAGAACAAGCATTGCCGCTCCTTCAAGAGCATAATATTAGCATTGTTGCCCGCGGACCGCTTGCTAAAGGCTTGCTAAGCACAAGCTGGAGAGAGAAAATGGGCAAGTTTCAGGAAAGTGGCTTTCTTGATTATTCTTCAGCAGAACTTACTGATCTGTTGAATGAACTTGAGCATAAACTTTCAGATGCACGTACGTTAAACGCACTTTCTCTGCGTTATCTATTACAACATGAAGGTGTTGCTGCTGTTGTTGCAGGAGCCAGCTCTGTCAGTCAACTGAAAGAAAATGTCCGTGCGGTGAAAGAAGCTCCTCTTTCAGAAGAAGAACTCCAGCTTATCCAGCAGCTGACAAAAGCGAATCAATACGTACAACACCGATAAACAAACGGAGCGGCCACTGATGGGCCGCTCCGGACTATGAAAAAATAATTTTATTTAAACTTTTTCCAATCCATGGGGCTTTCATTTAATAATTCCTCAAAGCTCTTATTCTTCTCGCGCCGGCGCCGCTCTTCTTTTTTTTGCTGTTCGGCAGCGGCTTTTTTTTCTTCTTCTTCCACTTTTAATTTCTTTTGTTTTTCCTTCAACTGCTCAAGAATGCCCGCATTCAACGTGTCTTTCAATGTTAGCTGTTCCTCTTTTTTGTCATTTTTCTTGGTTTGATTTCTCTTTTTCATTGTTCCTGTTCTTCCTCCCCATCTTATTATTTTTATTTTACACAGGACAAGGCAACGAGTTCAAATGATCTTTCTTTTTAGAAATGGTACACTGAAAATATTAAATTTCCGAGGTGACCATAAATGAAGAAATGGATAACAGCGCTTGGCTCCAGTGCAGCGCTGACTGTTGCAGCCGGCTTTTATTTATCGAGCCGCATTTTGCACATGAGAAAGAAAAACGAAGACTTCATCTACCAACGCGAGGTGGAGGCCAAACGGCTGGATAGTAAACAATACGAGCAACTGCCAAAGGAAGCGGTATGGATTGATTCTCCTTTTGGCTACCAGCTGCGCGCTGTGTTTGTCACTCCTCATCCAGGCGGCCCATACATGATTTTCTGCCACGGTGTCACTGAAACAAAAACAAATTCTATTAAATATATGAATTTATTTCTGGAGCGGGGCTTTAACGGCATTATTTATGATCACCGTCGCCATGGAGAATCAGGCGGCCGCACAACCAGCTACGGTTATTATGAAAAAGAAGATTTGCAGGCAGTAGTTAATGAGCTTATTCGGCGAGAGGGCAACAACGTGTCCTTTGGCATTCATGGCGAATCGATGGGAGCAGCCACCTTACTTTTGTATGCTGGCCTCGTTGAAGACCGTGCAGATTTTTATATCGCAGACTGCCCTTTTTCTGATTTCCAAGCCCAGATCGCTCATCAAATGAAACGCGAGATCAAAGCAGCACCGCATCTACTCGTCCATCTCACCAATTGGGCTGTTTTAATGCGTGGCCGCTTTCGTCTGTCGGATATTTCTCCACTTAACGCAGTGAAGAATATTAGAAAGCCTATTCTCTTTATTCATAGTGAAGAGGATACTTACATTCTCCCGGATATGACGAAAGAGCTGTATGAGCAAAAGAGGGGCCCGAAGGACATTTATCTCGCTCCCAAAGGCGCTCATGCCCAATCCTATAATGAGAACCCCGAGGCTTACGCAAAAGCAATCGACCGCTTTTTAAATGTGTATTACCAAAAGAAATAGACCGTCGTTCCCGCTGCAGATAGCGGGAATGATTTGTTTTTATGAATGATTTACTATATTCATCCGTCCATTTAAAATTTCTCCCGGGCTGCTGAGCCGATAATGATTAGCACCGGACAAACCGATCGTTAACCGATCTGCATAAAATAACATTTGAGACTTTTCCACGTATACTGGCATCGCGTTTGTCTGTATTTCCACATCGCCCGCCGACACCTCAGTTGTAATCCACAATGTCGGAATGCCGTTCACTCCGCAGCCGCATCCTTCCGTGTCATAGTAAAGCTTTAAATACTTACCGCCTCCCAGTTTGTCTGAAAGCTTTCCAGCTGCCTGTTCTGTGATATGGATCTCCATTTTGATTACTCCTTTCAAAGAGAGGTGATTGATTTTTAGCCTGTTTCTTTATACTATCAAACTGAGTCAATGATAAGAGAGGGGATAATGAAATGTCAAAAGCTCAGATTAAAGTAATGGACAATGGTTCCTTTAAAGTGTCCGGGGATGTAGAACTAATTGATATGGATGGAAATGTATTTAAAACAAAGCCGGTATTTTCACTCTGTCGCTGTGGTCAATCACAGAAAATGCCTTTTTGTGATGCTTCCCACCGGGGACAGTTTGAATCCTGTGTCCGTGCGGAACAAGTATTAGAAGAAAAAGAAAAGTAAATTTTTCTCTTCTTATTATGATTAACAACACTTACTCGATCCTGACAAGGCAAAGAGTAACCTACCAGTCATAAGCAGAGCAAGCAGCGAAAGTCGGGTGTTTATTAGAGCCTGTGAGCCGCCATTGTTGGCGGCTCTTTTTTCCCCACTAATAGAGGAGTGAATTTCTTTGGAAAAAGCATTTATGAAAAAAATGATTAGACAAAGCCTATCCCAGTACTATCTTATATTGGAAGAAAATGAAGCAGAAAACGTTTATAGCCTGCTGATGGAACGCATTCAAAATCGTCGCTATGCTGAGGAGGGGGAATGGCACGAGATTATTGAGGATGAAGTGTACGCATTTATCACAAATACATAAAGGTGCCAGATGTTTTTTCAACACCTGGCGCCTAAGATCATCCTATCAACTTTCACTTGTGCCACCTTATGAACCTATAAGCGAGCACATACAAACGCGTTATTGCTCTATGTTTCGTCTCTGTTGTACTTGATGGTTGACTTTGCTGCGGGCGACCGCTTTCTGCTTCAATCAATGCTTGAAGAACAACCCCTCATTTTTAACAGCACCTATTTTTTAAAAAACGCTTTGCGGCCAAGTCTTTCTACAATCCGAGGAAACAAGGTATAAATTACACTGCCGGTGTTCATCCACCTCGGCAGATTAATTTCTCTTTTATTTGTGTTCATTGCTTTTACCACTTCACGGGCCACTTTCTCCGGCTTCAGCATCCAACGCGCTACATTTTTCGCATAGGAACCGGAGGGATCAGCTGTCGTAAAAAACTCTGTAGCGATTGGTCCCGGATTCACTGCAGTCACATGAACTCCATCGCGCGCCATTTCCATACGGAGACTGTTTGTATAACCGAGAACGGCATGCTTTGTTGCTGCATAGATGCTCGATTTAGGTGTAGCCATCTTCCCTGCCTGTGAAGCAATGTTGATAATATGGCCGCTTTTCCTAGCTTTCATATGTGGAATGACCATTTGCGTACAGGCAATCAAGCCAAGGACATTCACCTTAAACATCGCTTCCGTTTCCTCCCATCTGGCTTCATGTGCTTCGCTAAATATGCCAAAGCCTGCATTATTAATGAGAATATCGATAGCAGACACCTCTTCAAGCATTTGGGAAAAGACCTTCTCAACCTCGGCTTTTTTGCTAATGTCTACGGAGTAAATACGAACATCAGCAGAAAAAGTACGGCTCAGCGTTTCCTTCACCTCTTCCAGACGCTCCTGGCGGCGAGCCAGCAAAATAAGCCGCGCTCCTTCTGCTGCTGTCTGCTTAGCGATTTCCATCCCCAGGCCGCTCGATGCCCCCGTAATGACGACTGTCTTTCCTTGCAAGCGACTCATTGTTCTTCCCCTCCTCACAAAGGAAAATAAAACAGAACACCCTGGTCATTCTGCTCTGCGCCCGCTTCACCAATATCGAGAAGATAATCGAGCTGGCCCACCGTTTCTGACATCGTTAAAGCCGTCTCTTTTTTGTATACAGCCGGGAAAAGACGCATGCATACTTCGAATGCAGTAAGCGGCCTTTCTTGCAGCATCTCTTTTACGGACATCGCCCGCTCATGCTGACGCTCCAAACGACGAGTGATAAGCGGAACGATATTTCTCACTTCTTTCCCGTGCCCTGTGTAGACGATATCAACTGGAAAACCCATCATTTTTTTTAGTGAATGATTGTATTGAAGCTGTGGCTTTGGTCGTTCTGTTCCTGGAATCAGCGGCGGCTCCAACAACGGATTGGAAGAGATGGTCGCCAAAATATGATCGCCCGCCACCAAAGCACCATCTTTTTCCCGAAAGAAAGCGAGATGGCTTTGGGCATGGCCAGGCGTTTCGAAAATACGCCAATCCGGCAATCCCGGAAGCTGATCTCCTTCCTGCACAGCGATCGTCAGGGCACTGTTTTCGCTGCTGAATTTTAGCGGTGATTGTATTTTGCCAAACACAGCTTCTGCTTCAGGAGGCAAACCGGATTGTAAAAAAAGCTCCCGGAAAAACAGAAAATTCTCCTGTAAAAACTCGTCATCTTTCGCGAGCCACTTTTTACAGTATGGATGCCCGATAATATCAATTCCTTCAGGAAGAAAGTCAAGCAACCCAATATGATCGGGATGATGATGAGTCAAAATCACTTGTTCAACGTCCTCAACTGTATACCCCACCTCTGATAAGCCCGAGGTGAACGCTTCAAAGGAAGCCGCAGTTTTTACACCCGCATCCACCAGCGTTAAACGATCTCCTTTTATTAGAAAAACATTTACATCACCGACTGGAAAAGGTGTCGGCAATGTGATTTTTATAATATCGCCAAAGCTTTCTACATTCATAAAAGAAACACCTACCTGCATCATAATAAACATATCTTTATTTCAAAAAAATAATCTTTTTATCCATTTTAGCGTTTCAATAGTAATTTGTCATTATTTTCACACAATACCACTGGAAAATTTGACTTATTTTTTCATTATCCCTTGACAGATAAGAGTGTTTTTTGCATAATCACATATAACTCAAACTATAATAAGTTAAAAGAACATTCTAAAAATAAACGAGCGATGAAAAAGGATTAGTAAATAAAAAATGGTGTCAGAGAATGGGGCCCGCCGGCTGAGAAGCTCCATCACCCGCTTTTTTATTGAACCTGCCTTTTGAGCCTTTAGGAAAACCTAAACGCAAACCCGGCGTTATCGGGCCAGAGTGTGCGGAAATTCGTTTCTGCAAACAAAGGTGGTACCACGGAAGCAAACACCCTTTCGTCCTTTATTAGAGGACGAAAGGGTGTTTTTTATTGTTTATTGATCGACTCACTTTTATTAAAGGAGGATGTTCAGATGAAAACGACATTTATCGGTGCCGGCTCCATGGCAGAAGCAATGATTTCGGGTGCCTTATCAAGCGGTGCTTTGGCTGCTGGCGATATTTATGCGACAAACAGAGCGGATATAGACAGGCTTCAGGAACTGGAAGGCCGCTACGGCATTCATACCAGCTATGAGATAGAATCCATGCTTTCGGACAGCGGCATTGTTGTGCTAGCTATGAAACCAAAAGATGCAAGAGATGCTTTAAAAAAGATTAAAGCTTACCTATCCCCTTCCTCGTTAATCATTACATTGATGGCAGGTGTCACCACTCATTTTATCGAACAGGAGACAGGACGCCCTTGTGCAGTCGTCCGCGCCATGCCAAACACATCTGCTGCAGTTGGAAAATCCGCGACGGCGATTGCGATTAATGAGCATGTAACAGAGCAGCAAAAAACAGCGGCCCTTGCCCTTTTCTCTTCTATTGGTCTCACGAAAATAGTAAAGGAAGAACAGCTGGATGCGGTTACCGGCCTTTCGGGAAGCGGACCCGCTTATATTTACTATGTAGCCGAAGCAATGGAACAAGCAGCGGAAGCCATTGGTCTTGAAAAAGAAACTGCAAAGCCGCTCATTATTCAAACGCTGCTTGGCGCAGCTGAGATGCTTTCCGCTTCAGAAGGGAAAGCCGAACAGCTCCGCAAAGGGGTAACAAGTCCGGGAGGCACAACAGAAGCCGGCATCCGAATTCTAGAAGACAAAAAAGTAAAAGAGGCTTTTGTGAACTGTATCATTGAAGCTACTGCCCAGTCGAAACGTCTTGGTCTGCCTTATCAGAATCCTATCAAACAATAAGCTGATCATTTTCACTGTTCAAAAAGCCTTGCTATAATGGAATGTGGCACAGACCGAAGGAGGATTCCAATGGCAAGGAAATTATTTGAACCTTACACTATCAAAGATGTTACTTTAAAGAACCGGATCGTTATGTCACCTATGTGCATGTACTCCGCTGAAGAGGACGGCAAAGTCAATGATTGGCATCTCGTTCACTATCCAGCCCGGGCTGTCGGCCAGGTTGGCTTGATTATGGTGGAAGCAACCGCCGTCACGCCTGAAGGCCGGATTACCGAGCATGATCTTGGTATATGGAGCGATGATCATGTACCAGGGTTCAAGAGACTCGCTCCACTTGTGCAGGCTCATGGGGCGAAAATTGGTATTCAACTCGCTCATGCCGGACGTAAATCAGAAGTGAGAGGCGAGATTCTTGCCCCTACTGCCCTGTCATTTGATGAAACAATGAAAACACCGAAAGAAATGACGGAAAGTGACATTAAACGAACCATCCAAGCATTTGCAGATGGAGCTAGACGAGCAAAAGAAGCCGGCTTTGATGTAATTGAACTTCACGGGGCCCACGGATATTTGATCAATGAATTTCTTTCCCCGTTAACGAACCATCGGGAAGATGAGTACGGTGGAAGCCCGGAAAATCGATTCCGTTTTCTAAAAGAAGTGATTATAGCAGTCCGGGACGTTTGGAGCGGTCCGCTGTTTGTCCGCGTGTCAGCCCATGACTATCATGAAAATGGCCTGGATGCTGAGGATTACAGCGAAATCGCCAAACAGCTAAAAGACCTGGATATTGATTTAATAGATGTAAGCTCAGGAGCTGTAGTACCTGCCAAGATCAGCGTCTTTCCTGGTTACCAGGTGAAATTCGCTGAAACTATCAAACACGGAGCTGACATCCCTGTCGGTGCTGTTGGCATGATCACTTCTCCTACCCAGGCGGAAGAAATTTTGCGCAACGAACGGGCAGACTTAGTTTTTCTCGGACGCGAGCTGCTGCGTGATCCATACTGGCCTCGGCGGGCCGCAATAGAACTAAAAACAGAAATTGAAGCTCCCGTGCCATACGAACGGGGCTGGTAACAAAAAAGTCTATTTTCATTAAGTAAGCTTACTTAATGAAAATAGACTTTCTACTTTCTGATTTTATTTTAAATTAAAAACTCCATGAAATCATGCGCCAACGTGACCGGCGCAAAAATTTCTTCCGCTTCTCTTTTTAGGTTCGTTGCTTCTTCTTTTGTATATCTTGAACTAATATGATTTAAAACGAGCGCTTTGACTCCAGCCTGTTTGGCCATTTCCGCAGCCTGAACTGTTGTTGAATGAAAGTAGTCATGAGCCATCTGCGGATTTTCTGCTGAAAAAGTGGCTTCGTGAATCAGTACATCCGCTTCGTGGGCCAGAGCAACAGCCGCCGCGCAGGGTCTTGAGTCGCCAAGAATCGCAATAATTTTTCCTTTTTGCTGCGGTCCGGTATATTTACTCGGGTCAATGAGCCGGCCATCCTCTAACCTAACCGCATGCCCCAATTTAATTTCCTTATATAAAGGTCCCGGAGGTACCCCATCTTTTTTTAACTCGTCAACGAGCAGTACTCCCGGCTTATCCTTTTCTTGAAGACGATATCCATACGACTCGATTCCATGATCAAGCCGGCGAGCTGTTACTGTTAGTTGATCGTCTTCAAATACAAGCCCTTCATCTATTTCTATTATGTCTAACTCATATTGCAGTCTTGTCCCGCTTATGCCGATAGAGACCTGAATAAACTCTTTGATTCCTTTCGGTCCATAAACCGTTAGCGGCAGCTCGCCCCCCTGAAAAGAGCGACTACCAAGCAGGCCCGGCAAACCGAAGATATGATCCCCATGCAAATGGGTAATAAATATTTTTTCAATTCGTCTTGGCTTAAGAGAGGTATGTAAGATCTGGTGCTGCGTCGCTTCCCCACAGTCAAATAACCAGACGGTTCCCCTTTCGTTCAACATTCTTAATGCCAGCGAACTTACATTTCTCAATTTTCCTGGCATGCCTGCCCCAGTTCCTAAAAATAAAATGTCCATCCTGTCCACTTCCTTAAAAAAATTTAACAATAAGACAAAAAAAATACGTTAATCTGCAACAGTTAAGGGTATACAAAGTAAAATGCTGTCTACACAGAGGGAGGTTGGGCTTTTGAAAAGATTAAAATCAGCTTTCAAAACATCCGCTACTACCTTGTCTGATGGAGCAAAAGAATACCTGGGAACAGAAAGAGAGCGGATTGAGGGTGCACTCACAGCCAAACAAATCTATAAAAAGCAGGGACGAGAAGAAGTAGAGAAATGGGTCTCGATTATTCGTGAAGGAGAAATGCGCTTAAACAGCGATCTTGATTACATGTACTTAATCCCTTACATTCAATTGGCTATTCAATACAAGATTCCCTATATAGTAGTAGAAAGTGACGAACTGGAAACAAACATCGGCCTTATTATTGCTCATGCTTGCGCAGTTGACAAAGACAGCATTTGGCTAAAGGATGAAAAAAAAATCGGAAGGAACAGCCCCTCTATTACACTTAAACGGCAAATTAAACAGTTTTTCGCCATTGAGGGTGAACACTCCTAAGCAATAGCTGCCTATCCCTTTCACTCGCCCTCTAACTTACTATCTTTCTGCTTAAGGCCGGATACGGCTTTGCTGCCATCCGGCCTCTTTTTGCTTGCCCGCTGGATAATTCCTTCTCCATATTTATTTCCTAGCATTTCCATTGTCTCTGCTAATAACTCTTCTTTAGCCGCCTGCTCATATGAAAATAAATCAAGCTGTATATCTGCCTGTCTTTTCTCCACCAAATCGGACAGTGTGATACCGAGCAGGCGGACGCCGTTTCCGTTCCAATGCTTTAAAAATAAATGTTTGGCTTCCCGTAAAATATCCTCCGGGCTCTCCGTCGGTCTAGGTAGCTTTTTACTTCGGGTGATAGTCTTCCAGTCTTTATAGCGAATCATTACACTAATTGCCCCCCCTAGCACTTCCTTTCTTTGCAGGCGGACAGCTACTCTTTCAGAGAGCTGGTGGAGCACATTGAGAAGCTCCTGCTGTTTTGTCTCATCTTTTGGCAGTGTAATTGATTGCCCGACGCTTTTAAAGTCATTGGCAGCATCGGGATCCACTTTGCGTCTATCGATCCCATTGGCCCGCTCTCTTAAACGGATTCCTCTAATGCCAAGTTGGCTCTTCAACAACTGGTCGTTCCCCTTAGCTAGATCTCCAATCGTTAAAATTCCGTCAGCAGCTAGCTTATCTGCTGTTTTTTGCCCGACCCCATGCATTTCTATGACAGGAAGAGGCCATAAAATTGATGGCACCTCTCTTTTTCTTAATACAGTAATGCCAAGCGGCTTCTTCATGTTTGAAGCCATTTTAGCCAAAAACTTATTCGGAGCAATGCCGATACTGCATGGTAATAGTAAATGCTCAAGAATTTGCTGCTGAATTTCCTGAGCAATATCAAGCGGACTCCCAAGTGAATAGCTATTGGTTATATCTAAATATCCTTCATCAATAGATACAGGTTCTACGAGTGGGGTGTATCGGGAAAAAACACGGAAAATTTCCCGAGACGCCTCCCGATACCTTTCAAAATTCGGGGGGAGGATAATTAAATTTGGACATAACCGCTTTGCCTCCCGAACAGTCATCGTTGTTTTTACCCCGTATTGTCTCGCTTCATAGCTGCAGGTGACAATAATGCCCTTCCGCTCTTTTGGGTTTCCGGCAATCGCCAGCGGCTTGCCTCGCAGAGAGGGATCATCGGCGATTTCTACCGAAGCATAGAAACTATTCATATCAATATGAAAGATTACACGACCATTTTTCGGATAAAACTCTTCCAATCTCTCCACTTCCCGCTGTGATTTTAAATAAATATTCCCTCTTATTATACAACGAAAAAGATAAAAGAACATGCATTCTCCTAAAAGTGCTAGTCCTCCTCTTCGTTAGAATATTCGCGGCAACTAAATAAGAAGGAAAAACCGTTTACAAACTTTTTTTAATATTATAAACTGTGATTAAATGAGCTTCCTCTTTTCACTATTTTTGTAAACCTGAAAAACCTATCCAATTTATATGAATAAGAACTGTTTAGTCTGCTCACTTTTCCTTCCAGAATTGTTTCAGCAGTCAAATAGCCAGTCTGTACCAGCCTGCCTATTCATCAGGTTGAATACTGCTGGCTTTTATTGTACTAAAAAACAACAAGTCAACATTGAGCACTGGTTAGTCATTCTTGGATAGGTGACTGTTTACAAATAACCAATCATAGTCAGGGTCTCATACGTCCCTGCTCACTTTTGGGCCATACTACCAAAAATGGATCATGGTTTTTCCCTTCTGATTAACCAACTGTTCTCCAGTAAAATCAGAACTATCAAATAATGGGGTGAACAAAAATGGCAGTACATGAAACATTAACGAATGAATTAGCATCACTTGATAAGAAACACTTTATCCATCCTACTTCTTCGATTAAAGAGCAGCAGGAAAATGGGCCAGCTATTATTTTTAAAGAAGGAAAAGGCGTTTATTTAACGGATATTAACGGAAAAAAGTACCTGGAAGGCATGGCATCCCTTTGGAATGTCAATGTTGGTTATGGGCGGACAGAGCTTGCTGAAGTGGCGAAAGAGCAATTAGAAACTCTTCCCTTCGCTTCAAGTTTTGCTACTTTCAGTAATGAACCGGCTATCCGCCTGGCAACTAAGGTAGCAGAAATGGCGCCAGGAGATTTAAATGCTGTCTTTTTCACTTCCGGAGGGTCTGAATCGAATGATACATCATACAAGCTCGTTCGCCATTATTGGAAAATAAAAGGTCAGCCCAACAAAACAAAAATCATTTCCCGTCAACGTGCTTATCACGGAGTGGCAGTCGGTTCTACAAGCGCTACTGGCATCCAAGACTTTCACCACATGACTACTTCTCTTGCTGCGGGATTCGTTCACACTGAATCTTTTTCACCGGAAGCGCTGAGAAAGACAATTGAAGCAGAGGGAGCCGACACAATTGCTGCGTTTATTGCAGAGCCTGTTCAAGGAGCGGGAGGAGTAAATATTCCACCGGACGGTTATTTCCAAGAGATTCGCAAAATTTGTGACGAATATAATATTTTACTCATTGCCGATGAAGTTATTACTGGATTCGGCCGAACAGGAAAAATGTTTGCCTGCGAGCATTGGGACATTGTACCGGATGTTATGCTGCTTGCCAAAGGGATTTCCAGCGGCTACATTCCACTCGGTGCTGTCGTTGTTCGTGACCATATTCATCAAGACTTTATTAACCTATCCGAAGGCACTCTCCTGCATGGCTTTACGTATAGCGGTCATCCAACAGCGTGCGCGGTCGGTTTGAAAAACATTGACATTCTTGAAAGAGAAAACCTCGTGCAAAACTCAAAAGAAATGGGAGCGCTGCTTCACGAAAAATTAAAAAGGCTCCAAATAGAAACAGACATCGTTGGAGAAGTTCGTTTCCTCGGTTTGATTGGCGCCCTGGAAATCGTCAAAGACCAACAAACAAACGAACGCTTCCCGAAAAAACTTGCTCCGCAAATTATTACAGAAGCAAGAAAGCGTGGACTCATCTTACGCACAGTCACTTTTGGAGAATCAGATACAATCGTCTTCGCTCCGCCGCTCGTCATTAACGAGAAAGAAATAAATGAACTTGTCGATATTTTAAAGGATGCTATTTTAGAAGTTCAACAAGCTAATTAAGTAAAAAAGCACAGAACTATAAATAGGTTCTGTGCTTTTTTATGGCTCAGGCAGACGGTACTTTATGATTTTTCATGTACTCTTGTATCTCCTTAATCCCTTCGAGCGAAGAAACTAATATGTCCGGATCAACAATTGTTACCATGCGCTCCGAAAAAGCTGCGATTCCTGTGAAATATTTCGTCTTTTCATAAGAAGCGATTCCCAGCTGCTTTAAAGACTCTGCGGGAACATCAATAATTTCTTTTGCTTCTTTTACTAGAAAGCCCACAGACAAAGCCTCTGTTTGAACGACGAGCAGCCGTGCGTCCTCTGATTCAGCGAGAGGTCGATCGTAAAGGACCGATTCAAAGTCAATGACCGGGATTAACTCTTCCCTCGCTTTAGTGATCCCTCTCATATAAAAAGGCATATGAGGAATAGGATTAATGAATTCTACTTTTTCTATAGAAACTACTGACTGTACCGGAACCGCATATTCTTCCTGACCGCTCTCGAAAATAACCGCTTTATTTATTAATTGCACGAAAACGCCTCCTCTGGCTTTTTCTTCTAATGTACCATAAGGAGAAGGGAATAGGCAAAAAGACCAGTATAAAAATCATTATCAGATTTCTTTATTGTTCGCTATTCCTGCTGCCTGCGCGCGTTACAATCGTCTTCACGTACTTTCCGTTAACTAGTGCTTTTTAAGAGTTGCATGTTTATATTTTTAAACCGGCCTTCTGAAAGAGAAGGCCGGCTGCTCTGCAATCTTTTATTCTTCCTCAGCAGTAATTGCTACGATTGCTGTTGCCATTTCAGCGAGCTTGACAAGTTCTTCAATAGGCATTCTTTCATTTTTCGTATGAATTTCCTCATAGCCGACAGCCAGGTTTACTGTCGGAATACCAAAGCCCGCAATCACGTTGGCATCACTGCCTCCGCCGCTCGTTAACAATTTACTTGGACGGCCGATACGCTCAGCCGCTTTCTTAGCCACTTCAACAACATGGTCTCCATCGCCAAACTTAAATCCCGGATACATAACTTCTACATGCACGTCTGCCCGACCGTTCATTTCTCCCGCTGTTTGTTCAAACGCTTCCTTCATTTTGCTTACTTGTGCCTCCATCTTCTCCGGAACAAGTGAGCGTGCTTCTGCTAAAATAGAAGCATAGTCACAAACAATATTCGTTGCTTGACCTCCTTCAAAGCGGCCAATATTAGCAGTCGTTTCCTTATCAATCCGGCCGAGCGGCATTTTTGCAATCGCTTTTGCGGCAATCGTAATGGCAGATACCCCTTTCTCAGGTGCAACGCCAGCATGAGCTGTTTTCCCAAAAATCTCTGCCTTGATTTTCGCCTGTGTCGGAGCGGCTACAATAATGTTGCCTACTGTGCCGTCACTATCCAATGCATAGCCAAATTTCGCTTTCACAAGAGAAGAATCCATCGCTTTTGCCCCAACAAGGCCAGACTCTTCTCCTGCTGTAATAATAAATTGGATCATGCCGTGTCTGTAATTTTGTTCTTTTAACACTTTAATCATTTCAAGCATTGCAGCAAGTCCTGCTTTATCGTCTGCGCCAAGAATGGTTGTTCCATCTGTCACGACATATCCATTTTCAATGCGTGGCTTTACGCCGACTCCCGGAACGACCGTATCCATGTGGGATGTAAAATAAATTGGGTCTATTCCGTCCTTCGTAGCTTCAAGCGTGCAAATTAAATTGCCGGCCCCATGCCCAGTTTTAGCAGCGGAATCATCTTCATACACATGTACACCGAGTGCTTCAAACTTGCTTGTCAGCACTTTAGAAATGGCGGCTTCATTTTTCGTTTCTGAATCAATTTGAACTAGTTCAAGAAATTCATTCACTAACCGTTCTTTATTAATCATCTTATGTACCTCCCTGCTTCTTTCCATTTTCAGTATACTCCTTCCACTGGACAATTCCAAACCTTTCACATAGAAAAATCCCCGCCCGGTACATAAAGTTTCCGGACGGGGAAAAATGTTAAAGCGGAATGTTGCCGTGCTTTTTCTTCGGACGCTCCTCTTTTTTCGTTCTCATCATTTCAAGCGCTTGAATTAGCTTTATTCTTGTTTCACGTGGATCAATCACATCATCAACCATTCCGTGTGAAGCAGCGACGTATGGATTAGCAAATTTTTCCCGGTATTCTTCAATTTTTTTCGCTCGTGTTTCTTCCGGATTTTCACTGTTTGCAATCTCTTTTGCAAAGATGATATTTGCTGCCCCCTGTGGCCCCATGACGGCGATTTCTGCATTAGGCCAAGAGAACACAAGATCCGCACCTATAGACTTACTATTAAGAGCAACGTATGCCCCACCATAGGCTTTGCGTAAAATTACCGTGATTTTTGGCACAGTTGCTTCTGAATACGCATATAAAATCTTTGCCCCATGGCGAATAATGCCGCCGTGTTCCTGTTTTACCCCCGGGAAAAAGCCGGATACATCTTCAAACGTAATGAGCGGAATATTAAAGGAATCACAAAAACGGATAAACCGTGCCGCTTTGTCGGATGAATCAATATCCAGCCCTCCAGCCATAAATTTTGGCTGATTACAGACGAGGCCAACCGTTTCTCCTTTGATGCGGGCAAAACCAACGACAATGTTTTTTGCAAACTCTTTTTGCACTTCCATGAATGAGCTTTCGTCTACTACCTGTTCAATGACCTTTCTAACATCGTAAGGACGAAGCCCATCAAAAGGCACGATATCTGTTATATCTTCACGGTAATCATCCTCCGGGCAGGATTCAGCCATCGGGGGTTTTTCTTCGTTATTTTGCGGCAAATAAGTCAACAAGTTGCGAACCATCTCTAATACTTCTTCCTCAGAACTGCCGCGGAAATGGGCGTTTCCACTGATCGCATTATGTACCTTTGAGCCGCCAAGATCTTCGGAAGAAATTTTTTCTCCCGTGACGGTTTCAATAACCTTAGGCCCGGTAATAAACATCTGGCTCGTTTCGTCAACCATGAAAACAAAGTCGGTAATAGCTGGTGAATACACAGCTCCTCCTGCGCATGGCCCCATAATGACAGAAATTTGCGGAATGACGCCAGAGTAGATTGCGTTCCGATAGAAGATATGTCCGTAACCGTCCAGTGAAACGACGCCTTCTTGAATACGCGCTCCTCCCGAGTCATTCAATCCGATAAAAGGGGCTCCGTTTTTCGCTGCCAAGTCCATCACATTGGCTATCTTTTTAGCGTGCATTTCTCCAAGCGCACCGCCAAAAACGGTGAAATCCTGGGAGAATAAATAAACAGGGCGGCCATTTACTTTCCCATAGCCCGTCACTACTCCGTCGCCCGGCCCTTTCACGCCTTCTAATCCAAAATATGTACTGCGATGCTCAATAAACGGATTAATCTCAACGAATGAGTCAGGATCAACAAGCAAATCAATCCGCTCGCGAGCTGTCAGCTTGCCTTTTTCGTGCTGCTTTTCAATTCGTTCATCACCGCCGCCCAGCTCTACCTCCCGGCGTCTGTCATACAGCTCATTAATGCTCGTGAAAATATCTGGCGTTGTCATAATAATTTTCTTTCTCCTTCCGTCTTGCTCTTGTCGCAAAGCTCAAACAACACACCATGTGCCGATTTAGGATGCATGAAGGCCACTTCCGCTCCGCCAGCCCCTGGCTTTGGTGTTTCATTGATCATATGAATGCCGTTTTCTTTTATCTCCTGAATGCGCTTTTCAATATTCTCCACTTTAAAGGCCACATGATGGATGCCTTGGCCCCGCTTTTCAATAAATTTCGCCACAGCACTTTCACTGCTCATCGGTTCAAGCAATTCAAACTTCACATTTCCGGCATCTATAAAAGCGACTCTTACTTGCTCCGAAAGTACTTCCTCTGTTTTAATTAAGGTAAGTCCAAGCTGCTCGGTATAAAAACGCAACGTCTCTTCCAGCGAGCTAACTGCAATACCGATATGATCCACTCGATTCATCGTAATGGCCCCCCTTTTTGAAAAGAACTGAAACATGTGTAGTCTTCGATAAGAATCCAAAAATCCCTTCTTTTTTAATGCTTTTATCCCGTTAATCTAACTTGAGATTTTACGAAAAAACCGCTATGATAGAAACAAATAAGAGTCCTGTTCGGAATACTAAAAGGAGCGTACAAGCTTTCATGAGAAATAAAATCGTTCAAAAAGTAGTCGTTTATATTATGCTGCTAGCCATGCTCGTTTCTACCCTGTTTTTCGGATTATCTATGTTCTTATAACATAGACAAGAAGCCGGCCTACTCTATCTGAGGGGCCGGCTTTCTTTTTTGCTCAGCGGCTGTTTCTTTTTTCAACCCTTTAAAGGAGCTCTTGATCAGCAAATACTCTTCCATCTCTTTAATGAACTGAAACAATGCCGCCCTTGCCTCAAATTCCTCCCGTGTGTCCGGCAAATCCATTTGATCAATTTCAGCTTTTAAATCGTATAATTTTTTTAAGTGAAGCAATGCGGTGTTGCCAGGATGAACGCGGGTACTTAAAGCATCCATAAAGTCAGCAAGCACAAGTGCCGCCTTCACTTGATGAGAAATTGAGGTCACAATGCCTAAAACCCGCTCAATGATGTTAAACTGCTTCTCTCTCATAACAAAATAGCTGTAAAAGATGGTATCATCCCTTAACAAATGGTTCTCTACATTTTTAAAAGCGAGCATTTTTCCTTCTTTGATCAGCTTCTCTGTTTTCACAATTTCGTTTCCATCCCACATATGATCTTTATTGCGCAGATACAAAGCTATTTCGTGAAAAATAGATGTAAAATTCCGTTCAATTTCCTCCTGAAGGCTATACAGTTTTCTCTCTACGCTTGGCATATAAAGATTCATAAGCAAAGCAACGCCAATTCCGATTGAAATAATACAAAACTCGTTAAAAATAAGCTGTTTCGTTACTTGCCCGGCAGAAAAAATATGCAAGATGATGACACAGCTTGTAACAATCCCTTCTTTGATTTTAAGGGCCACAAGCGTTGGAATGAAAAATAAGAGCAAAAGCCCCATTACAGGCGCATAATAGCCAATTCCCTCAAAAAAAACGGAAGAAAAAAGCATAGCCACTGCGCACGCAAAAAAACGGCTCTGCGCAGCCTGCAGTGATTTCTTTTTTGTATTTTGAATACATAAGATCGTAATAATTCCCGCTGACACAAAGTTTTCAAGTCCCACCCATTGGGAAATCATGATAGCTGCGGTTGTGCCGACAGCTGTTTTTGCCGTCCGATACCCTATTTTAAACATAATAGTCTCCTGTGCTGAAGAATCAGTTTGTAGTGAAAGAAAACCTTGCCATAACGATGACAAGGTTTCAATATATATATTTACACTTCTTCGCAATATTTGTCAAAAGCCTCTTGAAGCTTTTGGACAACAGACATTGGGTCATGTCCTTCAATTTCATGGCGTTCCACCATTGTGCATAATTTCCCGTCTTTCAAAAGAGCAAAAGATGGAGAGGACGGCGGGTAACCGACAAAGTAGCTACGTGCTTTGGCTGTGGCCTCTTTATCCTGTCCGGCAAAGACTGTCACAAGGTGATCCGGGCGCTTATCGCTATGAATCGAGTGAGCAGCAGCTGGACGGGCAATACCGCCGGCACAGCCGCAAACGGAATTAATCATTACAAGCGTTGTTCCCTTTTTAGCAAGTGCTTCTTCTACTTCTTCCGGTGTTTGAAGCTGTGTATATCCAGCAGCTGTGATTTCCTCACGCGCTTGACGAACCACATCATTCATTAAAAAATTAAAATCTATACTCATCTCATACCACTCCTTTATCCACTTTCGTGTACCCTTATGATAAGACAACGGCGCAATGTTTTCAAATAATCTAGTATTTTTTTTATAAATATGGTTTAAAAACGCCGAACAGGGGAAGATAAATAAGGCAACTAGATCCGTACCCCTAAACTCCCTGATTTAAGGCTGATGCTCTCTGAGCATCAGCCATTTTTTGTTTTGTCTACTCCTCCTGCCGGTAAACGTTGGAAAACAAGTCGGTGACTGCTTGAGCTGGCGTTATTTCGCCTGTCATTGTTTTACCTTCCATTTCCGCCAAATTGCCAATAACATATGGATGCTGATAAAAAGTCGCTTTCAGCTGTTCTACAATAAGAGCATGTAACCATTCTTTCGTTTGCAGCTGGCGTCGTTCATCGAACGTGCCGGCTGCTTTCATTTTTTTCTCAAATTCCTGGATCACGTCCCATAATTCAGGGATGCCCTTTCGTTCAATCGAAGAGCAGGTGAATGCTTGTGATGCCCACCCTTTTGTTGCCGGCTGAAGCATATGAAGAATCTGATTAAATTCTCGTTTTGTTTTTTCAGCGAGCTGTTTATTATGACCGTCTGCCTTGTTAACGACAATAGCATCCGCTAACTCCATGATCCCTTTTTTCATTCCTTGCAGCTCATCCCCTGCGCCTGTCAAGACAATAAGCAGGAAAAAATCAACCATGCTGCGGACGATAAATTCACTTTGGCCGACACCGACCGTTTCAATCAAAATAACCTCAAAGCCGGCTGCTTCACAAAGAAGCATGGTTTCCCTCGTTTTCCGGTGCACCCCTCCAAGCGTACCGCCGGAAGGAGATGGGCGGATAAATGCATTTGGATGCCTAGCCAGCGACTCCATCCGCGTCTTGTCTCCAAGAATGCTTCCTCCCGAGATAGAGGAACTGGGATCAATTGCCAGCACAGCTGTTCTATATCCTCTCTCACAAAGCATATGACCAAATGCTTCGATGAATGTGCTTTTTCCAGCTCCAGGCACGCCGGTAATACCAATGCGAATGGATCTTCCCGTATGAGGAAGAAGCTGCTGTAACAGCTCCTGTCCATATGCATAATGGCTATTCGAATTGCTTTCGATAAAAGTAATGGCTTTGGCGAGGTCTTTTCTTTCCCCTGCAATCACTTTGGCGGCCAGCTCCTGTACATCTGGCAATTGCTCTGCTTTTTTTCGAAATCGTTTCTTTTGAGGAGAAGCGAAACCGTCATGGGAAGAGGTCACACCTTTTCTTACGTGAAGGGCCGACTCGTTGTCCGGTAAGTGCTCTTCTCTCAACATTATTCTTCCACTTCCTCGTAACCGAGCCTGCGATAAATCTCCTCGAGAATTTTTTGGGCAGAGACTGGAATAACCGTTCCGGGTCCGAAAATACCAGCTGCTCCGCTGGCCCGGAGAAACTCATAATCTTGGGCGGGAATAACACCGCCGATAAAAACAATAATCTCCTCTCTGCCCAATTTTTTCAATTCGCCAATTAAAGCTGGAAGCAAGGTTTTATGCCCCGCAGCCAATGAGCTGACACCGATGGCGTGCACATCGTTTTCTACCGCCTGCAAAGCCGTTTCCTCCGGCGTTTGGAACAATGGTCCGATATCAACATCAAATCCCAAATCAGCATAAGCAGTAGCGACGACCTTTGCCCCCCGGTCATGGCCATCCTGCCCCATTTTAGCGATCAGCAAGCGCGGTCGGCGTCCTTCCTGTTCATTAAATTCATCAGTCAGCCGCTTTACTTCAGCAATCTGTTCTTCATCGGAAAAGTGAGAGCTGTATACACCGCTTACTGATCGGATAATAGCCTGATGCCTTCCGCTTACCTGTTCAATGGCGTCAGAGATTTCTCCTAGTGTCGCCCGTACTCTCGCTGCCTCGACAGCTAGCGCAAGCAAATTCCCTTCTCCCGTTTCTGCAGCCCGGGTGAGCGCCCTTAGTGTTTCCTTTACTTTCTCTTCATTGCGGGTCGACTTCACTTGCTCTAAACGTTCAATTTGCTTCAGCCGTACCGCTGTATTGTCGATATCAAGAATATCAATTGGCTCTTCCTCGGCCAGTCTGTGTCGGTTGACTCCAATAATCACTTCTTTGCCCGAGTCAATTTGCGCCTGGCGTCTTGCAGCCGCTTCTTCGATTCGCATCTTAGGGAGCCCTGTTTCAATCGCCTTTGTCATTCCGCCAAGCTCTTCTACTTCCTCTATGTGCTGCCATGCCCTTTCCATCAATTCATGAGTGAGTGTCTCTACATAATAAGAGCCTGCCCATGGATCAATGACATTCGTAATGCCGGTCTCTTCTTGTAAATACAGCTGAGTATTACGGGCAATTCGGGCCGAGAAGTCAGTCGGCAAAGCAATCGCTTCATCCAATGCATTTGTATGCAGTGACTGAGTGTGTCCCATGGCAGCTGCATGAGCCTCAATAAGCGTTCGCGTCACATTGTTAAATGGGTCTTGCTCTGTGAGGCTCCAGCCTGAAGTTTGTGAATGGGTGCGCAAAGCCAGCGACTTCGTATTTTTTGGTGCAAACGGCTTCATTAACTGGGCCCACATCCGGCGGGCAGCCCGCATTTTAGCCACTTCCATAAAATAATTCATGCCGATTGCCCAGAAAAATGATAACCGCGGAGCAAAAGAGTCAATCTCAATGCCCGCCTGCAATCCTGTCCGCACATACTGCAACCCATCTGCAAGCGTATAGGCAAGTTCAATATCAGCCGGCGCTCCGGCTTCTTGCATATGATAGCCAGAAATACTAATGCTGTTGAATTTGGGCATATTCTCCGATGTGTACTTAAAAATATCCGCGATAATACGCATGGAAACTTCCGGCGGATAGATATACGTGTTTCTTACCATATACTCTTTTAAAATATCATTTTGAATGGTACCGGAAAGTTTTTCACAAGCTACACCTTGTTCTTCGGCAGCGACAATATAAAAAGCCATAATCGGCAGAACCGCTCCATTCATCGTCATAGATACCGACATTTGATCGAGCGGAATACCGTCGAATAAAACTTTCATATCCTCCACAGAATCAATGGCGACCCCCGCTTTTCCTACATCTCCGACGACCCTTGGATGGTTAGAATCATACCCTCTGTGAGTCGGCAAATCAAAAGCAACGGACAGCCCTTTTTGTCCCATGGCCAAATTGCGGCGGTAAAAAGCATTGCTTTCTTCCGCAGTGGAAAAGCCGGCATACTGGCGGATTGTCCACGGCCGATTTACATACATCGTCGGGTAGGGGCCGCGTGTATAGGGAGCGACGCCGGGAAAATCCTGTAAATGTTCCATCTTTTCAAGCGCCTCTTTTGTATAAAGCGGATGGAGATGGATTTGTTCATTCGTTTCAAATACCCATTCATCAAGGGACTGCTTTACTTCCTGCTCAAAAGCGGCCTTCCACTCTTGAAAAGAAAGGGATTCTTTCGTGCTCGTTGGGGTGAATCGCTGAAAATCAGGTTTACTCATATGCCGTCACTCCTTCCAAATGATCGAGCAGTTCTGTTACTTTTTCGATTAGATTCTGGCCGCTGTAAATTTGTCCGTCCAAGCCGGCCTTCTGCCATTCCGCTTTAGTCTCTTCAGGAAGCTTGCCCGCCACTTCAACTCCGACTGAAGAATTTATCTGTTTTACTGCGGCCACAAGCCGTGGGCCAAACGCGGTATAGGACTCATCTTTACCGCAAATGCAGTAATAAGATAAACCGCTTTCCTTAACGAACTGTACAGCTTCTTCAAGTGTCTCGCACTCTATGCTTCGCTGGACAGCAATGCCGCCCGCAGCTAGTATGCCCGTTACGAAATCAGCCCGCTGTTTAAAATCCTTCAGCTTCCCTAAGCAAATAAGCCCCGCCTGTGCTCCTATTCGTTCTGCTCTCTCTCTTAATCTCTCAAATGGTTCGGCGAGCCTTTGACTCTTAACTGGAATAACTTCATCACCACTGTCTTTTACATGCAATTCAGCAAGCGTTGTCTCTTCATCTATTTGGCTTCTTATATCCTGGAAGGAAGATACTGTATTTTCAGCTAAAAGCACAGCTAACTTTGGCTTTTCTATGATTTTTTGTTCATGGAGATCTGCATAAATGTTCGTTCCAATCATTGATTTTGTCCGTGTAGCAAGGTCTGCACTTCGCTTCTTAAAAATAGCAGCGAGCTCTTTTTGGATAGTACCGGCTTTCAACCCGGCAATAATCCCACCTGCCTCTTCAATAGTTACAAAATTTTCCCACGCTAATCGGCTGAGCTCTGCTGTCAGCACCTCTATATAATAAGAGCCTCCTGCAGGATCAATTACCTTTTCAAGGTGAGACTCATTTTTTAATATGAGTGGAATATTCTTCGCTATGCGCTCCCCAAGAGCAGATGGCATACCTCTGAGTTCATCAAAGGATCTAACCTGTAAATATTCCACTCCTCCGAGTACAGCTGAAAACGCTTCACTTCCCGTGCGCAGAATATTGACGTGACTGTCCAGTTTGGATAAGGTGAAAGCCGATGTTTCTGCCCCGATTGGGATTTTTATTCTGTCTTCCGTTATGCCGTACGCCTGGCAAAGGGCGGTCCAGCATTGACGAAAAGCCCGCAGCTTGGCTGTTTCCATAAAAAATTGTGAACCAATTGCGAAATGAAGAGACATGCTCTCAATTACTTCGGCCGGAGACCAGCCTTCTTTTTTCAGCCATTCAATGTAAAATACCGCTTCAGCAAGAGCAAGAGAAATTTCCTGAAAAGCATTTGCCCCCGCTTCATGATAAGGAGTGATGTCAATATGGATTGTTCTTAATTTAGGAAACGCTTTCTTTAATTCTGTTATGGCTTCTGCTTGTAGAGCGAGCAGTCGTTCATCCGGAACAAGTCCTTTTTGTGCATACAGAGAAATACTATCTGTTCCAGCTATGCCAGTTAGCTTATCAGGCTTTAACTTTAATAAGAAGGAAGCGATAGCAAGAAAGTGGTCTTTGGTGTTTATGTACAATGGATATTTCTCTAAAGGGAGGGCTGAAAATTCAGTGAACGTCATGGCAGGTATATCTTCTGCTGCAAACGCTATAGCATCTTGGCCTTCCTTAAGTGCAGCCATAAGCTTCTCCTTTAAAATGGCGCCATTATCTGCTTTAATAACATGGGCGTTTTTCCAAGGGACCTCTGCATAACCGCCTTTATAAAATCCTCTCGTATACGACGGAAAGCCTGGGTACTGCTCGACATCTAAAGTGGCAGTCTCTGCTCCGTATAAAGGCTTTAATAAAATTTGCTCATAAGTGGCCGCATGAAGAGCTGTAAATGGCTTTCCTTTCAAGGAAGCCTCTGCTGCTTTTTCCCACTCCTCCATCGTCACTTTTGGAAAACGCTGGGCTTTCATTTCTTGAATTTCCATGCAATCTCCTCTCCTTCGCCTCGCTCTAAATGTTATTTCTTAAAAATTCTAACTCTTTCTTTATCATTATTTTATCTAAACCAGCCATTTCCATCAATGAGAAGCCATTAAAAAACATCCATCTCTTTTTCTTATGGCCCATCCGTGAAAATTTTTTGATAACATGCTATGCTATCCTTACCTTCTTATTCGAAGGAAACTGAAATAGGGGAGAAAAAAATGAGAAAAATCTTCGCATGGTTGGGAGTATTGTTTTTAAGCTTAACCACGATAGCGCATGCTGACAGTGCCGTCGGCGACGTAATCGTAACTCTCGGCGAAAATTTATCACCTGCTCAAAAAGAACAAATCTTAAAAGAAATGGACGTTCCAACTGACGTCACTACTGTCACCGTATCCAACGCAGAAGAGCATAAATATTTAGGTGAGTATATACCGAAAGCACAAATTGGTTCAAAAGCCCTTTCATCCAGTAAAATTACGATGAAGGAAAAAGGATACGGAATTAATGTCCAGACGAATAATATTTCCTGGGTATCTAAAGAAATGTATACGAATGCTTTGTCTACAGCAGGTGTAAAAGATGCAGACATTTATATTACCGCTCCGTTTGAGGTATCGGGTACCGCCGCACTCACCGGATTGATTAAAGCCTATGAAACGTCTACCGGTGAAAAAATTCCGGAAGAACAAAAACAAGTCGCCAATGAAGAAATGGTTACCACAGCGAAACTCGGCGATCAAATCGGTGAAAAGCAAGCGACTGAATTGATTCAGCGCATAAAAGAAGAAGTTGCAAAGGAAAACCCGCAAACGATTCAAGAAATTAAAGTCATTATTAACAATGTATCGAACGAGCTAAATATTCAGCTGACACAGGATCAAATCGACCAGCTTTCTGCTCTGTTTGATAAAATGAAAAATCTTGATATTAATTGGGATCAGGTTAACCAGCAAATTGACAAGGCAAAAGAAAAATGGAACGAATTCAAAAACTCTGATGAAGGCAAAGGCATCCTGCAGTCTATTATTGATTTCCTGCAAGGAATCGTTGACTGGATCGCTGGTTTATTCAAATAAGCTATGAAGCTACCGGAAAAATCACCGGTAGCTTTTTTTTGAAAAAATAGCAAGAAAAGTCAAGAACCAAATCTTCTCTTCATTTATGCTGTTTATAAAGGAGGCCAGCCAATGAATTATCAACCTGTTTTGCAAGAAACCATTCGTTTTATCGAGGCGCATTTAACCGACGAACTGACAGCCGCCAAGATAGCGGACTATGCCGGTTTTTCTTTGTATCATTTTCACCGGATCTTCCAAAAAGAAACCGGCATGACAATAGCGGAATATATACGGAGCAGAAGGCTGACCCAGGCAGCGGGTTTACTTCGTTATACAGACGAACCGATCATTAGCATTGCTCTGGATTTTCATTTTGGAACACAGGAATCTTTTACAAGAGCCTTCAAGAAAATGTTCCACATGCCCCCAGGGCAATACCGCAAATTGATAGGCTCAATCTTAATCAAAAATGGAGGCGGAAACATGGACAATCATAAAGAGGCAAAAGGATGGTTTTTAAGCGGCAGTCATCCATTCCATTATGAGATGGGAACAGATACGAAAGTTGTGCATCAAGGAAATTGTTCCGGTTATTTAAAATCGGTCACTGTTCAAAATGCAGACGAATTTGCTACGATTATGCAACAATTTAAAGCAGCTAAATTTCTTGGAAAACGAGTCAAGTTATCTGCTTACATTAAAACAGAAAAAGTTGACCAATTTGCCGGCATGTGGATGAGAGTAGACAACGCGGCAGGAGATGTGCTGCAATTCGATAATATGAACAACCGGCCAATTACCGGCAGTACAGAATGGAATCTGTATTCCATTGTCCTTGATGTAACAGAAGACAGTTCAGTTATTTCCTTCGGTGTATTATTATCCGGCATCGGACACGTATGGATGGACGGATTTACATTTACAGAGGTAAGTACATCTGTTCCAACGACAAATTTGGAAGTGACAGCTGAACTGCTCGATGAACCTGCTAACTTGTCTTTTGAAGAAGGATTAATGATGGAGCAGCAACCGTGATAGCTTTTGTTACTTATTTAAAAGCAGCTATTGTAAGCCTTCTCGTTGCAGCAGTGATTTTATTCGCGAATATGATCATCTCTTATAGTATGCACGCTTTATTTAATACCGGGAAACGTGAGTGGCTTTCCACTGGAACCGGAATCATTTTTCTGCTTATTTTCTTATCAAGCTTTCTGTATCAAATACAAAAACAGCAAAAAGGAAGCTGACCGTTGGCCTTGCGCCAGCGGTCAGCTTCCCTTGCTTTTTAATAAACGGAAGTATCCGCTGAAATGTTCTCCAAAATTTCTTTTACACGCTGTAAAAAGCGGCCACAGATTAGTCCATCAAGCACACGATGATCCAATGAAAGACAAAGATTCACCATGTCACGCACAGCAATCATGCCGCCCGGCATGACAACAGGACGCTTTACAATAGACTCTACCTGCAGGATAGCTGCTTGCGGATAATTGATAATTCCCATTGATTGCACGGAACCGAATGACCCTGTATTGTTTACTGTGAAGGTTCCCCCTTGCATATCTTCCGCCTTGAGTGTGCCGGAGCGAACCTTGCCGGCCAGCTCGTGAATTTCACGGGCAATGCCTTTAATTGTTTTCTCGTCAGCCTGCTTGATCACAGGGACAAATAGAGCATCGTCTGTGGCCACGGCAATGGAAAGATTAATCTCTTTCTTTTGGATAATTTCATCGCCCGCCCACATCGAGTTTACTTGTGGAAATTCTTTTAAAGCTTGAGCAACAGCTTTCACAAAGAAAGCAAAATAAGTTAAATTAAAGCCTTCCTTCTTCTTAAACTCTTCTTTTAAAGCGTCACGGCGGACAACAAGATTTGTTACATCTACTTCCATCATCGTCCACGCATGCGGCACTTCTTGCTTAGCACGGACCATATTCGCAGCAATTGCTTTTCTAACGCCGCTCACCGGCATGCTAATATCTCCCGGCATGGAGGAAACCAATGGCTTTGCCTGTGCTTGAGCTGTTGTTTTTTCTGGGGCATCTGCTTTTGGCTGTGGAGCCATTTGCTGCGGTGCTCTCACTTCACCGGATTCTATTATTTTCAATAAGTCTTTACGCGTAATCCGTCCGCCCTTTCCGGACCCATTCACTTGCGTTAAGTCAATATTATGCTCTTGGGAAAGTTTTAAAACAGCCGGTGAATACCGGGCTTTGTTCTCCGCCTTCGTTTCTGTCTCCTCTGCCGGCTTTGACTGGACAGCGTCAGAAGCCTCCTGTAGGGATGACTCCTTCTTCTCTCCTGTCCCTTCAATATCCATCAGGCAGATGACGGCTCCGACCTCGAGCGTTTCACCTTCAGCCGCTACAAGCTCTGTCACCGTGCCTGTAAAGGAAGAAGGCACTTCCGCATTTACTTTGTCTGTCATCACTTCAGCAATTGGGTCGTATTTGTTCACATGATCCCCCGGCTGGACAAGCCATTTGCTAATGGTACCTTCAGTGACGCTTTCCCCAAGCTGGGGCATCATTACTTGTTCTATTGCCACAAAAAAACCTCCTCTCTCTATGTTCGCCTTAAAACTCGGCCAATTCCCGCATAGCTTTTTCTACTTTGTCCGGGTTCATCATGAAAAACTTCTCCATAGTCGGTGCATAAGGCATTGCTGGCACATCAGGGCCTGCCAATCGTTTAACAGGAGCGTCGAGATCAAACAGGCAGTTCTCGGCAATAATGGCCGCTACCTCACTCATTATGCTACCTTCTTTATTGTCCTCCGTGATCAACAGAACTTTTCCTGTTTTCTTTGCTGCTTCACAAATTGCTTCTTTGTCAAGTGGATAAACGGTACGAAGATCAAGTATTTCTGCTTCGATTCCATCCTTTGCTAATTTCTCTGCCGCTTGCATAGCAAAGTGGACACACAGTCCATAAGTAATGACGGTAATGTCTTCTCCCTTACGTTTAGTATCCGCTTTACCGATCGGGAGTACATAGTCCTCTGTAGGCACTTCTCCTTTAATTAACCGGTAAGCCCGCTTGTGTTCAAAGAACAAGACAGGGTCTTCATCGCGGATAGCTGCTTTCAACAAGCCTTTTACGTCATAAGGAGTGGAAGGCATAACAATCTTTAAGCCTGGCTGATTGGCAAATACTGCTTCCACTGATTGAGAGTGATACAAGGCCCCATGCACTCCGCCGCCATATGGCGCCCGAATGACAATTGGACAGCTCCAGTCATTATTCGAGCGATAGCGAATGCGGGCTGCCTCTGAGATAATTTGATTCACAGCCGGCATAATGAAATCAGCAAACTGCATTTCAGCAATGGGCCGCATACCATACATCGCTGCGCCAATGCCTACTCCCGCAATCGCCGATTCTGCAAGCGGCGTATCCATTACACGATCTTCTCCGAACCGCTCATGCAAACCGGCTGTCGCCTTGAAGACACCGCCCTTTTTTCCGACGTCTTCCCCGAGAACAAATACTCTCGGATCCCGTTCCATTTCTTCGCGCATCGCCATTGTAACCGCATCTATATAAGAAATTACCGGCATCCTTTTCTCCCCCTATTGCTTCTCCGCATATACGTAAGTCAATGCATCTTCCGGATTTGCATACGGTGCATTTTCAGCATAATCGGTCGCTTCATTGACTTCTTTCATAATGCGATCATTAATTTCTTTTTCAATTTCATCATTCAGCACACCCGTCTCTCTCAGGTAATTGCCAAACGTGATGATTGGGTCATTTGATTTTGCTCTTTCCACTTCATCCGGTGAGCGGTAAGTACGGTCATCGTCGTCTGATGAATGGGCTGTTAAACGGTAGGAGACTGTCTCGATCAACGTTGGGCCTTCTCCGCGCCGCGCCCGATCTGCCGCTTCTTTTACATATTTATATACTTCTATCGGATCATTTCCATCGATGGTAAAACCAGGCATGCCGTATCCCTGCGCCCGATCAGCAACGTTTTCACATGCCAGTTGCTTCTCTACAGGCACTGAGATCGCATATTTATTATTTTCGCACATAAAAATAACTGGCAATTTATGCACACCGGCAAAGTTGGCTCCCTCGTGAAAATCCCCCTGGTTGGAGGAACCTTCTCCAAAAGTAACGAAAGCAACGATGTCCTCTTTTTCCATCTTCCCTCCCAGGGCGATTCCAACTGCATGAGGAACTTGGGTAGTAACCGGGGAAGACCCTGTTACAATTCGATTTTTCTTTTGGCCAAAATGCCCAGGCATTTGACGGCCGGCCGAATTAGGATCTTCTGCTTTTGCAAAACCAGAAAGCATCAGGTCCTTTGCTGTCATTCCAAAGGTTAGTACGACTCCCATATCTCTATAATACGGCAGCACATAATCCTTTTGTTTATCGAGGGCAAAAGCCGCTCCTACTTGTGCCGCTTCTTGACCTTGGCAGGAAATAACGAAAGGAATTTTTCCTGAACGGTTAAGAAGCCACATCCGCTCATCAATCCTGCGGGCAAGCAGCATTGTTTCATACATTTCCAGCACTGTTGTATCACTTAATCCTATCGCAGTGTGACGATTTTCAGCCATAGCTATTTCTCTCCCTTCTTTCTATCCTTATGAATGAATGGCCTTACCTTCCACAGCAAGAGCCGCTTCCCCGATCGCTTCACTAAGCGTTGGGTGCGGATGAATCGCATGACTCACTTCCCATGAAGCTGCATCAAGTACACGGGCGAGACCCGCTTCTGAAATCATATCTGTTACATGAGGGCCAATCATATGAACGCCAAGTAAGTCATCCGTCTCTTTATCTGCCACTATTTTAACAAAGCCATCGCTTTCTCCGTAGACGAGAGCTTTTCCGATTGCACGAAAAGAAAACTTGCCAGTTTTTAACTCATATCCTTGTTCCTTCGCTTCCTGTTCTGTCAAGCCGACGCTTGCTGCTTCGGGACTGGAATAAATACATTTAGGCACCATTGTATAATCAATCGGGTCTGCTTCTTCCCCAGCTAAATGGTTAACAGCCGTTATCCCTTCATGAGAAGCCACATGAGCAAGCTGCAAGCCGCCAATAACATCTCCAATGGCATAAATATGAGACTCCTTCGTCTGGTAAAATTCGTTGACGGCTATAGTCCCTTTCTCCACTTCAATCTCTGTATTTTCAAGGCCGATGCCCTCTGTGTTTGCTTGTCGGCCAATGGACACGAGCAGTTTCTCTGCTTTGTGAGTGCTCTGTCCTTCACTCGTTTCTGCTTGAATGGTCACAGAACTATTTTGTTTTTCCACTGTTTCTGCCAGCACTTTTGCACGAGTGATTATCTCTACTCCGCGCTTTTTGAGCAAGCGCTCCATTTCCTTGGAAATTTCCATATCTTCTGTTGGTAGAATTCGATCTGCATATTCAAGAACCGTTACTTTGACTCCAAAATCAACAAGCATAGAAGCCCACTCAATGCCGATTACGCCCCCTCCGACAATAATGACTGATGCTGGAAGGCTTTCAAGCGCTAATGCATCGTCAGAAGATAAAATGGTTTCCCCATCAAAAGGAAGATCCGGCAGAGAACGCGGACGGGAGCCTGTTGCAATGATAACATTTTTAGGAATAAGCATGGGATTGTCGGTTCCGTCATTCATTTCAACCGACACCGTTCCTGGCATCGGGGAGAAGATAGATGGACCTAAAATGCGACCAAACCCTTCATATATATCAATCTTATTTTTTTTCATTAATCCTTGCACACCGCTGTAAAGCGTATCTACAATGTCCTGCTTCCGCTTTTGTACCCTTGCAAAATTTAACGTTACGCTGCCTGTTGTTACTCCAAACTCTTCACTTTTTTTGGCAGTCTTAAATACCTCTGCACTTCTCAGCAGGGCTTTAGACGGTATGCACCCTTTATGAAGGCATGTCCCTCCGAGCTTGCTTTTTTCTACAATTGCTGTTTTTAAACCAAGCTGTGCCGCACGAATCGCAGCAACATATCCGCCCGTTCCTCCGCCAAGAATAACTAAATCATATTCTTCAGCCAAATCTTCTCCTCCTCTTTCTCTGGTCCATACCTAGTATATTAATCATCCCCCGTTAAGATGAAAAGGGTCTGCTCTGCCAAAGAGAGTAAATAGCGATCCCCTTGGTAAGTGGAATATTTGCATCTTGTTTGTGGGAGTTGACTGAAAACCACAAAATAAGCAGGGATGTTTAATTGGCCTGAGATATAACAGGCCATATTTACCCCATAGTCGACTTCTTTCTTCCCATCTTCCAGGGTTGTATCCAACGATCTCGGTACACAAACGACCTGAAGCTTTGAAAGGTTCATTCCTTCTCTATCAAGTGAAGCCAGCAAATGAAGGCACAGCTCCGCCGGCGTCTTCTTTTCATATGGAAAAGCTTGTTCAAATACGGCTATTTGATTATGAAACACGCCCGCTATCACTTCTTCTTTAGATACATACATAACGAGCATGCGGAATGCTTTTGCTTGCAAGAGCACCCCTCCGCTTCTCAATTAATGTTTCCGTCTTGATAAAATGTGATGGCCATTCAATAAGAATTGATTTCTTGCCTTGCCCATTTTCTGAATGCGCTCTTCAGCCATGCGATCCGCCGCCTGGTAGGTTGGAATGTGATCACGCTTGGAAATATTAACGGTTCTTTCAATGTTATGATAAATCTGCTCAACCTTTTTCATGGCGCGCTCCCGATTGTAACCATTCAGTTCATCCGCCACATTAATTACACCGCCGGCATTAATTACATAATCAGGAGCATAAATAATGCCACGTTCATGCAGTTCGTCACCGTCTTTGTTTTCTTTTAATTGATTATTGGCAGAGCCGGCGACCACTTTTACTTTCAATTGAGGAATAGTGGATGAATTAATTACTGCTCCAAGAGCACATGGAGCAAAAATATCGGCCTCGACCCCATAAATTTCATCAGTATTCACCGCTACAGCACCAAACTCATCGACAGCCCGCTTTACTGCCTCCTTATTAATATCCGTTACAATTAGCTTGGCTCCCGCCTCATGTAAATGCCGGCATAAATGATAAGCGACATTTCCTACTCCTTGCACCGAAACAGTGAGACCTTCGAGTGAGTCTGTGCCAAAAGCCTCTTTGGCTGCTGCTTGCATACCGACAAAGCAACCATAAGCGGTAACCGGCGAAGGATTGCCAGAGGAACCGAAAGCAGGAGAGATCCCCGTGACATAATCTGTCTCCTCATGGATGATATCCATATCTTCTACTGTTGTACCAACATCTTCAGCTGTAATGTACCGACCATTTAACCCTTGGATATACCGGCCGAACGCCCGGAACATTTCTTCATTTTTATCTTTGCGGGGATCACCAATAATCACCGCTTTCCCGCCGCCCAAATTTAAGCCTGCGGCTGCATTTTTATATGTCATGCCTCGTGCCAGACGAAGAGCATCTTCAATAGCTGCTTCTTCCGATGCATAGGTCCACATTCTTGTGCCGCCAAGCGCAGGTCCTAATGTTGTATCATGTATAGCGATAATTGCTTTTAACCCCGATACCTCATCTTGGCAAAATACGAGCTGTTCATAATCATATGTTTTCATATATTTAAAAATTTCCATTGTTCATCCTCCTTATTCTAAGTCGTTAACATTCTCTGTCTGGCCTTAATAATGCAATTCTTATGCCACTAACACCTTTATGAAAACGCTTTATTTTCCAATTCGTTCTCTGCAGTTGCTTGCATACCGTGCAATTTTTTGCAGGCAATTCAATGCAACTGATACTTTTCTAGCTTGTAGTATAAATTCCTAATGGAGATTTTTAATTCTTTAGCTGCTGCCGTTTTATTTCCATTATTTTTAGCCAAGCGTGATTGGAGGATTTCTTTTTCATAGAGATCCAGCATTTCTTGCAGTGAATGCCCTTTTTGATTGCCAGCATCCCGCCACTCATCTCCTATGCTGCTCATTTCCTTTTTTCCCTCCAACAACGGCGGCAGAGCAGCTGCATCAATGAAACTGTCGCTGTAATTTAGGAAAATCATCGCTCTGCCCAAAACATTCTCTAATTCCCGCACGTTACCTGGCCAAGAATAGTTCATCAACCGTTCCATTGCTTCAGAAGTTACTCCTTCGACATTTCTTCCGTAATCCTGATTGATCTTTGCGATGAGCCGTTCACACAAAAGCGGGATATCTACCTTTCGATTGCGAAGTGGGGGAATATGTATAGGCATCCGGTTAAGCCGGTAATATAAATCTTCACGGAATGTCCCCTCCGCCATCGCTTTTTCTAAATTAACATTTGTAGCCGCAATAACCCGCACATTAACAGCGATAGATTTTGCTCCACCCACTCGAACAATCTCTTGCTCTTGCAACACACGCAAAAGTTTTGCCTGCATGTTGGCGCTTAACTCACCAATTTCATCGAGAAAAATACTTCCGTTATTTGCCTCTTCAAATAATCCCCTTTTGCCGCCGCGACGGGCACCTGAAAAAGCTCCATCTTCATAGCCAAACAGCTCGCTCTCCAATAATGATTCTGTGAGAGCTGCACAGTTAACACGGATAAATTTATTGTAGCGGCGATCACTAGCATTGTGAATGGCGTGAGCAAATAATTCTTTTCCAGTCCCAGACTCCCCTCTTAACAAAACGGTTGCCGGTGTATTCGCTCCAGCTTTCGCCTGTTCCACAGCAACTTTCATTTCTTCAGAACAGCCAATGATTTCCTCAAATGTATACTTTGCTTCCAGTGTACGAATAATTTGTCTTGCACGGTCGAGTTCTTTCGTTAACGATTGAATTTCTGTTAAATCGTGGATAACGCCTACGCTGCCTTTCAGCTTATCATCTACAAGAATAGGGGCGACATTTACAACGACTTCCTTTTTTTTAGGACCAACATACATTTTCACACCACGTACTGGCTGTTTCTTGGCAAGCACTTGCAAATGCACGCTGTCTCCCTCTGAGATATCGATGGTCGCGGGCTTTCCAATCACCTCTTTTTTACTGAGACCGGTTAATCTCGTGTACGCCGGATTAATGAGCAAACCTCTTCCTTTTTCGTCTACTACTGAAATGGCGTCATCACTAGAAAAAATAATCGCCTTAAGCATCGTTTGAATTTCCTTGAGATTAGTGATCTCCTCAGCCAGATTAACAACTTCGGTAATGTCTTTAAAAATAGAAAAAGCTCCAATGACCTTTCCTTCTGCTGTGATCATTGGGAACCGCGATGTAATAATCTTCTCATTCTCTGTCAACTTTTGTTCCCTGTTAATTTCCGCCTGTTTATGTTTTAACACTTCCGGCAAGCGGCTGTTCGGTACAATTTCCGTTACATGCTGCCCAATGGCGTTCTGCTTCCTAACCCCGAGAATACGTTCCGCACTTTTATTGAACAGGATAATCTTTTCTGTCTGGTCGATGACGATCATTCCTTCATCAATGGATTCAAAGATGACGTCATATTGATACGACTGATTTTTCAGCCGCATAATTAGTTCCTCTTTTTGTTTGAGGAGCTGAGCCAGTATATAAGCGACACTACCTGGAATCACAACAGCATTGGGATCATATTGGCGAACTGCTTCGAATATACAGCTGTCTCCGGTTACTTCAATAATGACATCGGGCTGTTTTTTCATGAATGACTGCCAATTCTGCCCTGTCGAAATCCCCATCTCCCGTGCCAAACGAATAGCCGGGGCCCCCTTATCTACATCTGCCACCGCTATTACTTTCATCATTTGGCTGTCCATCAATATTTTTAAAACTGAAAGGCCGCCTTGTCCACCGCCAATAATTAAAGCTGTTTGCATGAAGCCATCCCCCCGCTTTCTTTCAGCCTGCAAATTCTTGCATACTCTTATTTTATACCTGTAAATCCCGCTTGACAAATTTTATAGGTAGGATATGATTTTTGTGAGTAAGAGTTGAAGGAGTAAAACTAAATGATCCGACTACTGGCGTTATTGGTTTTAGTTATCCCCGGTTTCTTAGCGGGACTTGGTATAAAATTAATGAGGGATATGCTATTTGGCATACTGCAACCTCCTTTTCCGTTTCTATGGCTGCAGTTTCTGATTGGCCTCGTTCTATTTGTTGGCGGGCTGGGATTTGTTGCTGGCTTTATTTTCTACAGGGATCGAAAAAACAATAAAGTACAAAACCGATTTAAAGACAAATGAAAGCTCCTTATGTGTTTCTGCTTTTTGGCAGGTAACGCATAAGGAGCTTTTTTACACATCTAACACACTGTCTCGAATAGATAAGGCTGTTTTCGGGTCATCAGTAATCAGACCGGAGCAGCCTTCTTCAATTAGCCAGCGGATTTGCTTTTCTTTATTGACTGTATAAGGCCGAATATGAATACCATTCTCAACGGCTGAACGGATAATCTCATCTTTGACTGTGCGAATATTCGGATGAATAGCTCCCGCCCGAATAGCCTCAGCATATTTCCATGGCATGTAAAGATGGGCAGAATAAAGAGCTGCGGTCTCTAAATCCGGTGCGAGCTGGTATACATAAGTTAGCGAGTAATGGTTAAAAGAGGAAATAATCACGCGGCCTTCATAGTTAAATTGACGGATGAGCCGAATCACTTTTTCTTCCATTCCCTTGTAGGGAAACTCATTATTTTTTAACTCGATATTACAAATAAGTTCATTTTCCCTCATCCATTCAAACACATCTTCCAAAAGCGGAATGCCAATGTCATGAACGGCTTCTGGAAACTTATATTTCGCTTCTAACTGTGACAGATCTTTCCATTCCCAGTCTTTCACATAGCCTTGACCATTTGTTGTGCGGTTTAACTTCTCATCATGAATGACAGCAAGACGTCCATCTTTTGTCAGCTGAACATCTAGTTCAATGCCATCAGCTCCTGCTGCTTCTGCCGCTTTAAAAGCGGCTAGTGTGTTTTCGGGAGCTATTGCAGAAAAGCCGCGATGAGCAAAGATAGCGGTCATAGAAACACATCCTTTTTCTCTACCTTCTGCTATGTACCACGAACTTAGCAGGCGGCTTTACTTACGGGTATTATTAGCATCCTTTCGCTTTCAAGAAGCTTTATGTTCGAGACGGAGCTTATCTGCTACCATGGCAATAAATTCCGAGTTGGTTGGTTTAGCTTTTGTCATGGAGACAGTATAGCCAAACAAACTAGAGATTGAATCAATATTCCCCCGGCTCCAAGCCACTTCAATCGCATGACGAATCGCCCGCTCTACACGGCTGGCCGTTGTATTGTATTTTTTTGCAATATCTGGATAAAGAACTTTGGTAATAGACCCAAGCAGTTCAATGTCGTTATATACCATAGATATAGCTTCACGCAAATACATATACCCCTTAATATGGGCGGGCACACCGATTTCATGAATGATGCTTGTGATGCTTGCATCAAGATTAACCGCCTTTTTTGCTGGTTGTTTTAATGTTTCTTGCGACGAACGCCGCATCATCGAGTTTTCTTTACCGCTTACCTGGCGGATATGATTAAACAAACTCTCAATATCAAATGGTTTCAGCATAAAATAGGAGGCACCGAGCTCCACCGCCTTTTTCGTAACATCCTCCTGTCCAAAAGCCGTTAGCATGATTACATTAGGAACCGTTTCAAGATCAAGATCTCTCATTCTTTCCAAAACGGCCAATCCATCGACGTGAGGCATGATAATATCCAGAATGAGTACATCTGGCTTAGCGTCAGGCAGCATATCCAAACAGTCCTGTCCATTGCTCGCCCTTCCTGTGACTTCCATATCCTCCTGAGAAGAGATGTACTCTTCAAGCATATTCACAAGATCCCGGTTATCATCAACAATAGCTACTTTTATTTTAGACATAGTTAAATTCCTCCCCATCCGTTTGCTCTCTCGCAAGTGTACATTTATTCTAATAGTTTTTTCGACAAAGGGAAATGATTTCCTTTAAATTTTAATAATATATATTTTTTTCGTTGATTTTCTTTTATTTTCGACGAATTTCTTCCATTTTCATTTATAAAAAAACAAGCGGATTGCTCCGCTTGTTTAACTCGCTTCACTCTTCTCTGTTTCCGTCAAGGAAACCCCTGCCTCATTGAGCATCCATTCAATGTGAACACCGTATCCTGATGTGGGGTCATTGACAAACACATGTGTGACCGCACCAATCACTTTTCCATTTTGAATAATGGGGCTTCCGCTCATCCCTTGAACAATTCCTCCTGTTTTGTCAAGAAGCCGCTTATCTGTCACCTTTAAAACCATCCCTTTTGTTGCAGGATATTTTTGGGGGATGGTGCTCACGATTTCTATATCATACCACTCCACTTTTTCCCCGTTTATAACTGTTAAAATTTTAGCTGGTCCCTCTTTCACCTCATGAGACAAAGCAACTGGATAAGATTTCTTCACTAAATTATTGGAAATCGGCTGGTTTAAGCGTCCAAATATGCCGTATGGACTGTTTCTTTTAATGTCACCCAGCTTTTTTTGGCCGGTCGAAAACTGAGCCAGCTTTTCACCCGGGTTGCCATTGCGGCCTTTTTCAATGGACGTCACTTTTGATTTTACAATTTCTCCACCTTGAACGATAATTGGTTTTTTTGTATCTGCATCGGCAATGACATGTCCCAATGCTCCATATTTCCCTGACTCCGGTTCTACAAAAGTGAGTGTTCCAATGCCTGAGGCAGAGTCACGAATATACAAACCGATCTTAAATGATTGTTCATTTTTATCCTTTAACGGCTTTAATTCCGTATGAACAACTTTTTGATTCCTGCGTATTGTCACTTGGAGCGGTGTAGCCTCTTGACCCGCCCGTTGAACAAATGCGCTGATGTCCTGCATTTTTTCAATTTTTTTTCCGTTGATCTCCGTAATCATATCGCCAATCCGAATTCCTGCTTTTTCTCCCGGCGACTGCTTGCCGCCAACAGTTTCCACAAGATGATGGCCAACAACAAGGACACCAAATGTATTCAATTTAATGCCGATTGATTGCCCTCCTGGAATAACACGGATTTTGCTAGCTGCTGCTGCTTTTTCATTTTTCTCTGGAAAGCCTGCCAGCTGCAAAAGCTCGGCTTCATCATTAAGCGTATAGTCTGCTGCCGCTGAGGTTTTATCTTTTTCTGAATGTCCGATGCCTGCAGCATAAACGCTATTTATAAAAGAAGAAATAACGAAACATACTACAAATGAAACAAGGAGAATTCCACCAGTGATTGTATTGAATGTATACTTGTTCAAACCGTTCACTCTCCTCGCTTCTAATCAAGCCCGACTTGCCGGCTGTATCTATACTTTTTCCTTGAAGAGCGTCAATTATTACGTAAAAAGCTGCCCACAGTTGGGTGCGACTGACAATGAAAAAGAGCAAAAAAAATAAGCCTGCATAGGGCAGGCGATCAAAGTGCTTCCATTTCTACACTGATGACGTGTTTTATTTGTTTCAACTCATGATAGACATCAGTGGCGTACAGTTTCTCATTCACCAAAATTGTTAAATCCAATTGTTGGAGCGTTCCTTCTTGCACATCTTTAATCCGAACTTTATGGGCTTTCATGCCCTTCTGTTTCATTTGTTTGAGTATTTCAGTCATTTTATCATCATTATCAACGATAATTTTTACCTTTAATTGCTTTTCCGTTAAGGATTTAGGACCAATCCATTTAAATATAACCGGAAAAATTTCTACACTAATAATAATTAGACAGGTGGAAATGATGGCCTCCATCCAAAAGCCGGCCCCGCAGGCAATGCCAATCGCTCCGGCTCCCCAAACAATGGCTGCGGTAGTCAGTCCGGAAATGATATCGTTGTTCCTTCTTAAAATAACACCTGCTCCCAAAAAACCAATTCCTGATACAATTTGGGCAGCAAGCCTGAGCGGATCCATTGGTTTTTCGTAAGGAATAGCGAAATGATTGGCCGCCTCAATGGAAACATCGGTAAGCAAACAACTGGTAATTCCGATAACGACGCATGTTTTTAAACCGAGAGGCTTTTTCTTGATTTCTCTCTCCAGTCCCATGATCATGGATAAAATAGTAGCAACACCCAAATTAAACACAAAATCACTTACCGCTATAAACATATCTCCCCTTCTCCTTTGCCGACGTAACCATATCGATTGAACTTTTATATCTCTTTCCGAGATGCTCTAAACTTGTAAATGAAAAGATAGAAAAAAGCCGCAAGAGCAGCTTTTCTTTTTATTTTATTTTTAACGAGGCAGCCAGATCGAGCAGTTCTTTTGCATGTTGTTTCGTTAAATCTGTCATCTCCACTCCAGAGATCATGCGGCCAATCTCCCGGACCTTTGCTTCGTTTTTCAATGGCTCCACTAGGGTTTTCGTCCGCCCATTTTTCATCATTTTTGAAATGTATAAGTGAGTATCAGCCATAGCGGCCACCTGTGGCAAGTGGGAGATACAAAGCACTTGTGAATGGACAGCGACTTCATATATTTTCTCGCCGATAGCTTGAGCTACACGACCGCTAACTCCTGTGTCTACTTCATCGAATATGATGGAAGTGATGCCCTGGTGCTGCGAAAAAATTGTCTTCATGGCGAGCATAATCCGTGACAATTCTCCACCCGATGCTACTTTAGAAAGTGGTTTAACCGGTTCTCCCGGGTTCGTTGAAATATAAAACTCTACTTCATCAAGGCCATCTTTTTTAAAGACCTTCGGCTGGACTCCGTCTTTTCCATCTATTGTGGAGAATTGGATTTGAAACACTGTTTTATCCATGTATAGCTGCTTAAGCTCGAGATGAATGGCATCCGTCAATTTCTTGGCAGCCTTCCGTCTTAAATGGCTTAGCTGCTCTCCTTCAAGCAGCAAATCCTTCTCATACGCTGAGAGTTCATGACGCAATTTTTCAATATGCGTTTCTCTATTAGTTAACGTGTCAATTTCCTCTTCAATTTTGGCTCCATACTCTAAAATCTCCTCGATAGAGCCTCCATACTTTCTTTTCAGCTGATTGATTTCATTTAGTCTTGCTTCAATAAAGTTAAGTCGATTTGGATCAAATTCGAGACCATCCAAAGCTGAGCCTGCATGTCGAGCGGCATCTTCAAGCACATAAAAACTCTCGGATACGGCTTCGTAGGCTGATTTATATGACTCATCAATCTCAGCTGCAGCTTCCAACTGAGTCATGGCCAATCCAATCCAATCGAGTCCCTTTCCTTCACCTTGCAGGGCATTGGCGGCATTTTGAACAGATTCATACAGTTTTTCAAAATTGCTCAGCTTTCTTTTTTCCTCCATAAGTTCATCGTCTTCGTGAATCCGTAAGTCTGCTTTTTGGATTTCTGAAAGCTGAAATTGAATTAAGTCCAATCGATGAGCCATCTGTTGCTCATTTTCGCTCAACTGGCTAATAGCTTTGACCGTTTGTTCATAACGTTTGTAAACCTCCGCATAGCTATCCTTCGCCGCTAACACTTCCGTTCCGCCAAAATGGTCAAGCAGGCGTAAATGCTGGCTGGCATCCATTAACTCTTGATGTTCATGCTGGCCATGGATATCAACGAGAGCTGAACCTACCTCACGCAAAATCCCGATCGTTACAAGCTTGCCGTTGATGCGGCACACGCTTTTGCCGTTTGCAGAGATTTCACGTCGAATGACAATCGCTTCTTCTTCGACATCAATGCCGAACTCTTGCGCCTTTTCCAAACAAGGGTGATCGGGGCTGTCAATTTGAAACATTCCTTCTATTTCAGCCTTCTTTTCTCCATGACGAACAAATTCGGACGAACCACGGCCGCCTACAAGCAAGTGAACGGCATCAATAATAATCGATTTCCCGGCTCCGGTTTCACCAGTAAGCACAGTCAGCCCTTTTTCCAGCGATACATGAAGTTCTTCTATGATAGCAAAATTGCGTATGGACAGTTCCTGTAACAAAATCAGTTCACCTCAAATCAAAGCATTTCTAAAAAGCGTTCTGAAATCACAGCTGTATGCTCTGGAGCGCGGCAAATGAGCAGGCAGGTATCATCCCCACAGATAGTCCCCATGATCTCTTCCCAATCTAAATTATCAATCAATGCACCGACCGCCTGGGCATTTCCTGGAAGTGTTTTCATGATGACAAAGTGTCCAGCAGAATCAATGCTGACAAAAGAGTCTACCAGCGAACGCTTTAGCTTTTGCAGGGGATTAAATCGTTGATCCGCCGGCAAGCTGTATTTATAGCGGCCATCCATTAATGGAACTTTAACTAAGTGAAGCTCTTTAATATCCCGGGAAACGGTTGCCTGTGTAACGTTGTAACCGAGTTCTTTTAGATAATCCACTAATTCATCTTGTGTTTCTATTTCATTATTAGCAATAATTTCTCTGATTTTAATGTGACGTTGTCCTTTATTCATCGTTTACCACCTCGGGAATCGTATAAATATGCTTTAATATACAACATTCTATCTTATTTAACTTCTTATGTATAGCGAGGGAAAGCTTTCAGACAATAAGGTTTACTCGGTAAATAATGTTGGTAATGGGCCTTGCTTTTTCTCTTAATGGCCGATGGTTAATAAACAAGAAAACTGGCCGGAAATTCCTGACCAGTCTTCTCCTTCGGCTAATTATTTTTTTTTATTTGTTTCAATTCAAAGTGAGCCGCCTTAACAACTGAATCAACGGACTCCTCTAAAAAGTTCTCTCCTGTTTCAGCCTTTGCCTGTGGCCAATTTAAATGAATCAAAAACTCAATGTTGCCGTCCCCCCCGGTAATTGGGGAAAAAGAAAGGTTTTTAACATCATACCCGAGTCCGAGCGCTAAGCTGATGATCTTTTCTATTACTTCTTTATGGATAGCCGGCTCTCTGACAATTCCCTTTTTGCCAACCTGCTCTTTTCCTGCTTCAAATTGCGGTTTAATCAACGCTATTGTGTCACTTCCGGGCACAAGCAGGGTTTTCAAAACAGGAAGAATGAGCGAAAGCGAGATAAAAGATACATCAATAGTGGCAAATTCAGGAGCTCCTTTGCTAAAATCTGCCGGTGTCACATAGCGGAAGTTTGTCCGTTCCATGACGACGACTCGCTCATCTTGGCGCAGCTTCCAGGCCAACTGATTATAACCGACATCAAGTGCATAAGACAGCTTCGCCCCGTTTTGCAGGGCACAATCGGTAAACCCCCCCGTCGATGAGCCGATATCAATCATAATTTTATCTTTAATTTTTAAATCAAATACCTTTAGTGCTTTCTCCAATTTTAAACCGCCGCGGCTTACATAAGGAAGCACATTCCCCTTTATTTGCAAAGGAGCGTCTGAAGAGATCTTTTCACCTGGTTTATCAAGCCGTTCTTCATTAGAATACACAAGACCGGCCATCACAGCCCGCTTTGCTTTTTCTCTCGTCTCAATAAGCCCTCTTTCCACGAGCAGTACATCTATGCGTTCTTTCTTTGCTTTCATACTCATGCTCTTTTCTGTTTTTTTGGTGTCATTGCTGCCAGCTTGCGAACAGCTGTCTCTTCCGTCAAACCAATTTCCTCCAACAGCGCATTCACACTGCCGTGTTCAATAAAGCAATCCGGAATTCCCATGCGATCAATAACCTGTCCATAAAATCCATGATCGTGAGCAAATTCAATCACAGCGCTGCCGAAGCCCCCTTGGAGAACAGCTTCTTCGATCGTCAAAATCGGCATGTTAGCTTCGAATATACTCATTAACATTGATTCATCAAACGGTTTGATAAAACGGGCATTGACCACCTTTACTGATAGCCCTTGCTTTTCTGCCATAGCTGCCGCTTTCAACGCCATTGAGATCGTTGTGCCGAAAGTTAAAATGGCGGCATCTGTGCCTTCACGCAACACTTCCCATGAGCCGATCGGAATTTGCTTCAGCTCTTCATCCATTGCTACTCCCAGCCCATTGCCGCGTGGGAAACGCATAGCGATTGGCCCATTGTCATATTGAATGGCTGTATGAACCATATGCTGGCCTTCATTTTCATCTTTTGGCATCATCAAGACCATGTTTGGTATGTGACGCAGGAAGGCGATATCGAATACACCTTGGTGGGTTTCTCCATCTGCACCGACAAGCCCTGCTCGATCAATGCCAATAAATACATTTAAGTTCGGACGGCAAATGTCATGAACAACTTGGTCATATGCCCGCTGCAAAAAAGTAGAATAAATCGCCAGAAAAGGCTTCATCCCTTGGGTAGCCAATCCGGCAGCAACAGTGGCAGCGTGCTGTTCTGCAATTCCGACATCAAACATCCGGTCAGGAAATTCTTCCGCAAAGCCAAGCAGCTTGGAGCCAACAGGCATGGCTGGTGTAATCGCCACAATGCGTTCATCCTTGCGGGCGATTTTTCTGACAGTTTCGCTGACAAGCGCACTCCAGGCAGGCGGCTGTCCAACCGGCTTGATTAAATCGCCAGTATCAATTTTATACGGGCCGGTTCCGTGCCATGTTCCCTTTGTATCCAATTCTGCTGGGCCATACCCTTTTCCTTTTTTAGTTAAAACATGTAACAAAACTGGCCCTTCCGTTTTCTTAGCATATTGCAGGTTTTCTAATAACTCTTCATAATTGTGTCCGTCGATCGGCCCCAGATAAGTAAACCCAAGCTCTTCAAAAAACATCCCAGAAACGAGTAAATATTTCAAGCTGTCTTTTAAGCGTTCGGCTGTTTGGGCCATTTTTCCGCCAACTGCCGGAATTTTTTTCAATAAACCTTCAAGCTCGTCTTTCACCCAATTATACTTGCCGGCGGTCCGCAGTCGTCCAAGTATGCTGTGAAGAGCCCCTACATTCGGAGCGATGGACATTTCATTATCATTTAAGATGACGATCATATTCTTTTTTTCATGGCCAATATGATTCAGTGCTTCGAGAGCCATGCCGCCCGTTAATGCTCCGTCGCCAATCACAGGCACAATATAGGATTGTTCTTTCTTTAAATCTCTGGCAATCGCCATGCCCATTGCCGCCGACAAAGACGTAGAACTGTGCCCGGTCTCCCATACGTCATGCTCGCTTTCTGCCATTTTAGGAAAGCCGCATAGCCCTTTATATTGGCGGAGTGATTCAAATTGCCCAGCACGTCCAGTTAATATTTTATGAACATACGATTGGTGGCCGACATCCCATAAAATTTTGTCCTGAGGACTATTGAAGCAGCGATGCAAAGCAACGGTCAGCTCAACAACCCCAAGGTTAGGGCCGATATGGCCACCTGTTCTAGACAAATTCTCAATCAAAAATTGTCGAATATCCATGCTTAAGTCATTTAATTCATCAATCGTCAAGCCCTTTAAAAAGGCAGGACTTTTAATAGATAACAGATCCAATCGGATCACTCACTTTCATAACTGTGTCATTTCACTTTCTTTATTATAACGTGATCATTATTTTACACAACTTTTCCCTGAAAAATTGACTGATTTGCTTTTTCTTGAAATACTTTGAAAAAATAGCCGCTAACACAAAGTGTGATAACGGCAATTTGATGAAAGTAATACTATCATTATACCACACAGAACAAATCACAACAATTTTAGCCAATTTTCTTACTGATCACGTGTAGCAATTAAATCAACAAGCTCGAGCAACAAGGCCGAGTCTGTATTCGTTTGCAAAAGCGCCGCACGTGCTAATTCTGCATGCTTGGCCAATTGGTCTTTTGCCCCATCCATCGTCAACAAGGCTGGATAGGTACTTTTATGATTGGCAGAGTCACTGCCAACTCGTTTGCCAAGCTTTTCTTCCGATCCTTCCACATCTAAAATATCATCTTGGATTTGAAACGCAAGACCAATATGGAAAGCATATTGCTGAAAATGCGCCAGTTGTTCTTCATTTGCTCCCCCGAGTAAAGCACCAGCCATTACACTGTAAGCGAGTAAACGGCCTGTTTTATTCTTATGAATGTACTCCAGCTCAGCAAGTGTTAGCTCTTTTGTTTCCCCTTCAATATCAGCCATTTGGCCGCCTACCATTCCTTCGGGACCTGCTGCCTCAGCGAGCCATTCAATTAACGTTACTTTTTGCTCGTTTGAGTAACTCTCAGACTTAGCTATTATTTGAAAGGCGTACGTTAATAAGGCATCTCCTGCTAGAATAGCAGCCGCCTCTCCGAATACCTTATGGTTTGTAGGCTGTCCTCTTCGCAAGTCATCATCATCCATGCTCGGCAAATCGTCATGGATCAGCGAATATGTATGAATCATTTCAAGTGCTGCAGCAGCTGCAAGGCCGGTCCGAGGATGTTCCCCAAAGGAAGCGAGCGTAGCAAAAATTAACATGGGACGGATGCGCTTGCCCCCAGCCTGCAGCGAATAGTCCATCGCTTCTTTCAACACGGAGGGTGCTTGCAATTCAGCAATTAACTCTTTTAATTCTCTCTCTAAAACTTCTTTGTATTCCTTCATAAAAACAGACAGTGTAGCCGCCATGTTTATTCCCCCTCATCAACAGAAAAATCTTTTTCGCCATCATCTGTTATTAGTTTTGCTAATTGTTCCTCCGCCTGGCTTAAAAGCGCATGACAAAACCCGGATAATTCCATCCCTTTTTGATAGAGGCTTAATGCTTTTTCCAGCGGCACGTCTCCCTCTTCTAACTTCATAATGATAGACTCCAGCTTTTCCATCGCTTCCTCAAATGTGATCTCTTTATTTTCCATTCTCTTTCACCTCAATTGATTCAACTTGACAAATCAAACTTCCGTCAACAAGCTGCACTTTCACCTGCTCGCCGACCTGCACCTCACCGCTTGATTTTACAAGCTTGTTTTCTTCATCATAAGCGAGACTGTAGCCGCGCTCCATGATTTTCAAAGGACTCAATGCATCCAGCATGGAAAGGTGCTGGCGCAACTCTTCCTTTTTACTTCGCAAAAGCGTTCCAATCTCTCGAGAAAGAGAAGCATCCAGACGTTGGACTTGCTGCTTTGCTTCATCAATCTTTCGTTTTGGATGACTCCGCTGCAACCTTTCTGTTAAATTGCTGATTTGTGCTGCTGTATTTTTTATATACACAGATTGTCCTCTTTCAAGCCTATCTGTTAATCGGTCGAGCCGTTCCTGCTGCTGCCTATATAACGCTTGTGGATTACGAATAATATAAGCACTTCTGGCACTTTCAAATCTTTTTCTCTCACGTCTCACTTTTTCTGATATCGCCCGAATCAATCTTGTTTTCCGAACGAACACCTTCTCCAATACTTCTTCGAGATGCGGAACAGCCATTTCGGCCCCAGCCGTCGGTGTTGGCGCTCTCTTGTCAGCCGCAAAATCAGCAATCGTTACATCGGTTTCATGCCCGACGGCTGAAATCACAGGGATGGCCGAAAAATTAATTGCTCTGGCTACGTCTTCTTCATTAAAAGCCCACAACTCTTCAATGGATCCCCCGCCACGCCCGACAATCAGTACATCGGCCCGTTCATCATCGTTTGCTCGCTGAATGGCTGCTACAATGGATGGAGCGGCATTCGCTCCTTGAACGAGAGCAGGATAAATCAACATTTCTGCTACTGGATAACGACGCTTAATCGTTGTAATAATATCCCGAACAGCTGCTCCTGTCGGGGAAGTTACAATACCGATCGTTTTCGGATATGCGGGCAGCGGCCTTTTTCTATTTTCATCAAAAAGCCCCTCTTTCGCAAGCTTCGTTTTTAGTTGTTCAAAAGCTAGATATAAACTGCCGATACCGTCCGGCTGCATAGAGGTTACATAAATTTGATATTGCCCGCCCGCTTCGTAGACAGTAATATCTCCTGTGACCAGCACCTGCATGCCGTTTTCTGGCTGAAATTTCAGCGAGCGATTGGCAGACGAAAACATAACAGCTAGAATCCGTGCTTTATCATCTTTCAATGTAAAGTACATGTGCCCGCTTGAATGGCTTTTAAAGTTGGAAATCTCCCCTTTAACATAGACGTTTGTTAAATGAGGATCGGCATCAAACTTTCTCTTTATGTATTTTGTTAAGGCTTTAACAGTTAAATAACGTTCTACTTCCATTTCTCATTCCACCTTTTCGAAAAACAAATGCGCAAGCGCCTTGATGGATCTAGACAAACAAAATGTTCTTTCCTACAAAAAGTCGTTTTCTGGCTTCATGGAGGACAAGTGATTTGGATGCATAAGAAGCCAGGCATCAAAGACAGGCTCCTTAAAAAGGTATCACGGTCATCACTTGATGATTTTCACAACAGCTAAAAAGCTGCCTCCTCATTATAACATGATTAGGAGACAGCTTTTCATAGAAAGATTATTTAACAGCCTGCTTTGCTTTTTGCTTCGCTGACTGTACTGTGTTGTAAAGCAGCATGGTAATTGTCATCGGCCCTACCCCGCCTGGTACAGGCGTAATAGCACCAGCTATTTCTTTCGCACTTTCAAAGTCCACATCGCCGCATAGCTTGCCGTTTTCATCCCGGTTCATGCCGACATCAATAATGATTGCTCCCGGCTTGAAGTCATCTTTTTTCAAGAATTTTGCTTTTCCAACTGCAGCAATCACTACATCCGCCTGCTTGGTAAAAACGGACAGATCCTTTGTTCTTGAATGACAAACAGTGACCGTTGCGCTTTCTTTTAACGACAGAAGAGCTGCCGGTTTGCCGACAATATTGCTCCGGCCAACGACAACGACATGCTTGCCTTCTAAAGAAATATTCTCCCTTTCAAGCATTTTAATAATGCCATACGGAGTACATGAATAAAATGCTTCTTTGCCAATCGCCATTTTCCCTACGTTTACTGGGTGAAAACCATCTACATCTTTTTCCGGAGAGATTGCATCAATCACTTTGTCCTCGGATAGATGTGCCGGCAAAGGCAGCTGGACGAGAATTCCGTGGATAGCCGGATCTTCATTAAGCTCTGCTACCTTTTGCAAAAGCGCTTCTTCTGACAAATCTGCCGGATAGCGGTAAATCTCAGAATGAATGCCTACTTCAGCGCAAGCCTTTTCTTTGTTGCGCACATATGTATGGGAGGCTTGATCTTCCCCAACCAATATAACGGCCAATCCCGGTGTTATTCTCTTTTCCTTCAGTTCTGCAATCTCTTTCTTTAACTCAGTACGAATATCGCCTGCAATTGCTTTGCCGTCGATAATAGCTGCTGTCATTGTTCTTCTCCCTTCGCTCTCCACTAAATCATAAAGTTTCTTTTACTCTTGATAGCACACCATTAATAAATTTGCCTGATTGCTCATCACTAAATTGTTTGGCCAATTCGATGGCTTCATTAATAGTTACTTTCTCTGGTACATCATTTTCATACTTCATTTCGAATACGGCAAGCCGTAGAATGTTCCGGTCCACTCTCGCTAAGCGATCAAAGGACCATTTTTCTAAATGGGCTTTGATGATTGCATCAATTTCTTCCAGGTGCTCAAAAGTCCCTTTTACACTTTTGCTCAAATATTCATCAGCCGGCTCTTCTTCTAAAACATTCTTGATCGCTTCTTCCGGTTCTGCGCCGCTTACATCCATTTGGTAAAGTGCCTGCAGGCTCTTCTCACGTGCTGTACGTCTTTTCATGTATTTCAAGCTCCTTTATTTGGCCTTTTTCTGCATTATAAAAAGATAATAGCACATATTCAAACGAAGTCACATCTTCTTCTGAAAAAACCTGCCTATAGAAAAAACCAAAGGGGAAAAGCCCTTTGGTTTTTTGTTTACACCTCTGAAGCGAAATCGCTTTCAGTGTTTTTTGTGTCCTTTGTATCAAATTGGACACCAACTACGTGAATGTTTACTTCTTCCGCTTCTAACGCAGTCATATTCAATAATGCCTGTCGAATACCGTCTTGGATCTTTTGAGCAACCCTTGGAATAGAAACGCCAAATGCGATGACACAATATACATCGATTTTAATTCCCTCTTCCGTTAAGTCAACACGGACACCTTTCCCGTGGTTTTTCTTGCCGAGGCGCTCTACTACGCCAGATGCAAAGCTGCCGCGCATTTTTTCCACGCCTTCCACTTCCGATGCAGCAATACCAGCAATGACCTCAATCACTTCCGGTGCAATCTCAATTCTACCAAGACCGTTGTCTCCGTTGCTCATTTCTAATACTTGATTAGCTGTTTGATTGCTTTCTGCCATTTTTTACACCTCCGTCTTCATTACATCATATTTCTCGAGGAACTTTGTGTTGAATTCTCCACCAACGAATTGCTCATGCTCAAGCAATCTTAAGTGGAATGGGATAGTTGTATGAATGCCTTCAATCACAAATTCACTTAATGCTCTTTTCATGCGGGCGATAGCTTCTTCACGTGTTGCTCCATATGTGATTAATTTAGCAATCATAGAATCATAATACGGTGGAATCATATAGCCTGGATAAGCGGCTGAATCCACGCGGACACCAAAGCCTCCTGGCGGCATATAGTCTGTAATTCTTCCTGGAGAAGGCATAAAGTTTTTCTCTGGGTTTTCCGCATTTATACGGCATTCAATAGACCAGCCCGTAAATTCTACATCTTCCTGAGTGAAGGACAGCTCTTCTCCAGAGGCAATCCGGATTTGTTCTTTAATCAAGTCCACACCAGTTACCATTTCTGTCACCGGATGCTCTACTTGAATCCTGGTGTTCATCTCCATGAAATAAAACTTTCTTTCATGGTAATCATAAATAAACTCGACTGTTCCTGCTCCTGTGTACTCGACAGCTTGCGCAGCTTTAACAGCAGCAGTCCCCATTTCTTCTCGGGTCTTTTCATCCAGTGCTGGCGAAGGAGTTTCTTCCAGCAACTTTTGCATGCGGCGCTGAATCGTACAGTCACGCTCTCCCAAATGGAGAACATGCCCATGTGTATCAGCAAGCACTTGAATTTCAACATGACGAAAATCCTCAATGAACTTCTCTAAATATACTCCTGGATTTCCAAAGGCCGTAGCCGCTTCCTGCTGCGTCATATTAATGCCTTTTTTCAATTCTTCTTCATCCCGCGCTACACGAATGCCTTTTCCGCCGCCGCCTGCCGTTGCTTTGATGATGACAGGGTAGCCGATCTCAGCAGCAGTCGAAAGACCGTCTTCAATCGATTGAATAATCCCATTAGAACCCGGCACAATTGGCACTCCGGCTTTCTTCATCGTCTCACGGGCTACGTCTTTCGTTCCCATCTGTGTAATAGCTTCCGGTGACGGGCCAACGAAAACAATGTTACATTCGCGGCATAGCTCGGCAAAGTCAGCATTTTCTGCCAAAAAGCCGTAACCTGGGTGAATGGCATCGCAATTCGTCAGCTTGGCCACACTAACAATGTTTGTAAAATTTAAGTAACTGTCCTTAGAAGCCGTCGGTCCAATACAGTACGCTTCATCAGCGAGCTGGACATGGAGAGCTTCTCTATCGGCCTCGGAATAAACAGCGACTGTTTCCACGTCGAGTTCTTTGCAGGCACGGATGATCCGCACTGCGATCTCGCCGCGGTTGGCAATCAATAGTTTGTTAATCATTCCGTTCTCTCCCTTATTAAGGTTTCACTAAAAATAACGGCTGGCCATACTCGACCAGCTGGCCGTCTTTTACAAGAACCTCTACAATTTCTCCATCTACTTCCGCTTCAATTTCATTAAAGAGTTTCATTGCTTCTACGATGCATACGACTGTGTCTGCCGAAACTTTCGAGCCTGCTTTTACGTATGGGTCTGCATCTGGAGAAGGTGATTCATAGAATGTTCCTACCATAGGAGAAGTAATCTTATGTAAATTCTCGTTTGAAGCGGCTGGTTTTGGCGCTTCAGGTGTTGGTGTTTCCTGAACAGCAGCTGGTTCCACTACAGCAGGCGCAACCGGTGCCGCTTGTACAGGCGCAGCTTGCACAGGCTCTTGTACAGGTGCTGCCTGCGGTGCAACTGAATATGTAACACCTGAATTTTTCTTCATTTCTATTTTACTGCCTTCAGATTCAAATACAAACTCTTCAATTGACGATTGATCGACAAGCTTAATCAATTCTCTAATTTCCTGTACTTTCATTAATGGACACCCCTTGAAAGATTATGACTAGATACTAACATCTTACGATAATATCTAGTGGAACTTCAACTGAAAAATTAGCTGAAGCTTGTATGGTTCATTTTATCCCTTTTTTTATTAAGATGAAATAATAAATCCGGACTTTCATAAAAAAACCCTGTCAGGACAGATGACTACCTGTCCTGACAGGAATTTCCCTTAGTCGATAAAAAGTATTCGACCCTCATCTATTTAACTGGCTGGAACTCAACAGCGATCGGCTGCTGCTTGCCAAGCTCGTCCTTCGCCATGCGGATAATTTCATTTGCAGCCGCTGCTGAATGCTCATTGGACTTTACAGTGATACGAATGTTCTCTCCATCTGCCCGAACGAGCGCATCAGAATATCCTTTAGATTTAATCAATGTTTCCAGCACATTTTCCTTTGTAGCTAATTCTGTCAGCTTCTCCATTTCTTCATAAGCTGCATTTTTGTCTTCAGCAGATAAGTCCTTCGACGCTACTTTTGATGTTAGCTCTTCTTTCATCTTATTGCGGTCATCTTGCATCTCCAGACGAAGCATATCAAACGCTTCATCGCCTGCTGATTCGGTAACGATAGCTGCCTGCTTATCACCCGCTGTGCTCTTTGCTTCTTGGTCCGTCACTTTACTGCCATCTACTTTTTCTTCCGCCACTTCAGTTGTTATTTGTCCTTCCTCTACGGGTGAAGCTGTTTCCGGAGATAGCTGTTCGGGCGAAGTAATATAGTAGACCGATAGAACAACAACTAAACTTAGCATTGTCAGCAGCCAGACAGTTTGTTTTTTTAATAACATTTAAGCATCCTCCTTTGGTTTTTTCGGCATGACTGCCACACGATGGCTTGGCACATTTAACACCCTGGTTACTGATTCAATGATCCATTTTTTCACTTGAATATTTTCGGCCCCTTCCGCTACAACTAGGACGCCACGGATATCAGGTTTTTTCATTTCCTGAATGACGGGTGCTTCCCCTCCGTCTTTTTTCACCATAACTAAATTTTCGTCCCTTGTTTGGTCAGTAATGGTACGTTCCCCACCTTTCTTATCCTGTTCCTTTGTTTCCTGTGTTTTTACAGCTGTATTTTTCTCAAATACCTTTCTCTCGGATGCTTCAATAGTAACTACAACTGTAACATTGCTGACACCAGCGATTTGCTCCAAAGCAGCGGTAAGCTCCCGCTCATAGATTTTTTCAAAATCTTCCTTTGCAGGCGCTGTTTGTTCATTTCCCTCCTCCTCAGAAGAGTCTTGCGGGAGGACAGCATTTATTTCTCCCCTATCCTTCAAATCACTTAGAAGCATAAAACTAATACCGATAATGGCGGCAATTGCCATCCATTTTGCTTTGTTCGCTGTTTTCTCCTCTCCGCTTTTTTTAGATGGGATTAAGGATTGCAGCCACTTAAAGCGGCTTTTACGATCACTCAAGGCTGTCCCCCTCCTCTACCATATGAATATTCAATTGCTCCATCGGAATATTCCACTTTTTTGAGAGAAAAGAAGCTAGGTTTCTCTCTTCTTTTTGAATGGGCTCTGTTTGTTCGGAAGAGTCAATGCGAACCTCTTTTACATATTGACCTTCTGTCTCAGCTGAGAGTGAAGCCATGTATACATCAATGCGTTCAATATTTTTTGGCAAAGAATTCTCCCATTTGCTCACCTGAATATTGATATCAACAATCTGCTTATGGAATGTATGCTTTAGTTCATTTTCTACAAGCGCCTGCAGTTGCTGTTCACTCTCTTTTAAAATGAATAGCTCTTTAGAAGACTCCAAGCTGCTTTGTTTGTTGGCAACAGCTGTAGTTGCCTGTTGATTAGTTATCGTGCTCTCTGCCCACTTTGACAGCTCTTCTTCAATATTCACTGAAAGAATCTTCCACAATGGCTGCAGCATTACAAACAGTAAAAGCAATCCAATGACCACCTTTGCATATTGCTGAAAGCGATTGGACGGCATGAGCAAATCCATCACAGCAGCCAGTAACAGAAAAGCAATGACACTTTCCAGCCAGTCAGTAAAAAAAGCCATGGGCTTCGTCCCTTTCTTCAGCGAATCATCATCGTCACGTTACTAGCTGCGACGAGAATGACGATGGATAGCAAAAACATGAAAGAAACAATGACTAATGCAGCAAATACGTAAGTCATATTTTTCCCGATGATCTCAAGACACTCTGTAATCGTTTCGTCACCAAGCGGTTGCAAAACAGCACCAGCAACCTTATATACAATGACAAGAGCAAAGATCTTCAAAGCAGGGAAAGCGACAATCACCAGCAAAATTCCCGCTCCTGCAATCCCGACAGTGTTCTTTAACAGCAGGGAAGCACTCATAACCGTATCCGCCGCTTCCGTAAACATCTTTCCAACAACCGGGATAAAATTGCCGGCAAAAAACTTTGCCGTTCGAATGGCCAGCCCATCTGCTACCGCTGCGGCCGAGCCTTGAATGGAGACAATGGCCAAATATATCGCCATGAAGGCACTCAAAAGCCCAACACTCCAATGACGGAGCAAGTCAGCTAATTTGGTTGCTTTATAATGAGTAGAAAATAAACTGACGACGCTTAGCAAAGTAGAGAAAAACAATAGTGGAAGTACGACTTTTTGAATGACCAATCCGCTAATATTCATCAGAAATAACAAAAATGGATGAAATACAGTAGCTGAAATAGCTCCTCCCGTCGAGGCAAGAAGCGCCAGCAAAACCGGCATGAGTGCCAGCAAAAACTGGATCATTTGATCCACGGCATCCGTGGCGTATTCCATGGCAAGTCGAAAGCTGTTCAATGCTAAAATAAGAAGCACAATCAGCACAACACTGTAGGCTGTTTTACCTACTGTCCCCTGTTCAAAAGCATTCTGAAGAATTTGCAGAAAAACAGAGAAAACCGTTAATAGAATAAGGGTTCCGAGCAACTTTCCATTGGCATATAACTCATGAAAAACGAAGCCTAGCAGACCTTTTGCCCAAGCACCAATAGAAAAGGCTTGTCCTTCTTTAAAAAGAGCGCTCAGTGGTTGCTGTTCTGTTTCTGGCAGATATTGTCCATATGTTTTCAAGAGCTGATCCCAATAGACAGACAGCTCATCCATTCCAAGCTCCCCAAGCTGTTCCTCAGCGACTGCTCCTATATCTTTGCTCCTCTCTTCCTCCGATTCTGCTTGTGTAGAGGCAGCAGCGGAGAATAAGAGCGCCAGAAAGAGTAAAGCGATTCTTTGCCAGATCCTCACCTTTCTCACCGCCTTCCCTCGGCTATCTCTTTCCTGCCTGCCGCTGTTTGTAAATAGCCATGTAGATTGGTCGGCAAATACGAACTCAATCCTCTATCCGCCTCATCGCTTACTTGAAAATCAGGTAACCAATTAGTCAGCTAACATGCTCCGGTTGAGAACTGTCACTTATTTTCCTGGAAGCATGGTTAAAATTGTTTCAATTAAAATTGTTAAAATTGGCACAGCCATCGATAAAATAATGACCTTGCCTGCCAGCTCCATCTTGGCGGCCAATGCTTCCTGGCCGGCATCTTTTGTAATTTGAGACGCAAACTCAGCAATATAAGAGATACCAATAATTTTTAAAATCGTTTCCACATAGACAAACTCGACATCCGCCCGGGCTGCCAGCTTTTTAATCATGAGGATAATTTCCGCAATTCGATCAGCTAAAAATAAAAACAGACCGCATCCAACAAACATTACGAGTAAAAAAGCAAAAATCGGCTGCTGTTCTTGCAAGAGAAGAGCCAAAAAAACTGTCACAAGAACAACAGCAGCTACTTGGATAATTTCAATGGTTCTCCTCTCCCATCACTGAAATAAAAAAACTTCTCTAATCTTGTCAAACAATTCCTCTACGATGGAAACAATCAGAAATAAAATATAGACGAAGCCCAGCAGTGTCACCCATTGGGCATATTCTTTCTTCCCTACCTGTTCTAGAATCGTATGGAGGAATGCCACGACTAAACCGACACCGGCAATTTTAAAAATCACTTCCACCTCAATGCCCATTTTCTTCCCCCTTTCTGCTAAAACAGCAGAAGCACGATTAACAGACCGCCCATAAGACTTAAGCTTCTCATCATTTTCCCATACCTTTTTTGCTTCTCACGCGCTTCTTCTTCTTGGCGTTCTAAGTGTTTCAGTGTCACAAGAATCTGTTTTTGCTCTGTTATACGGTCATGCTTGCCTACCGTTTCTCCAAATTCTAGTAAGATAGATCTCTCACTTTCCAGCAATGCTGTATGGGGCCAAATTTTTGCCAAGCTTTTCCGCCAGGCTTCCTTGGCGTCTAATTCGGTTGATGTGAGCAGTTCACTGAATAAAGCAAACAGTTCATTTATAGGCGCTGGCAGCCGCTCGGACAATTTTCTGGCCGATTCATGCAAAGGGGTAAACCCATATACAATTTCAGCTTCCAACGATTGTAAAGCAGACCGGATTAAACGAATTTGTTTCGGCCTGTCGCTTAATTTCTTTGATTGCTCCGCGCCAATCCAAATAGAAGCAAACAATATGATCAATGCACCTGCCCACTTCATTGAACGGTCCTTGCCGGGGAAGTCAGCTCCTGGCCCAAATGATCAAGCACTTTAAATGACCGGACTCCTTTCTCGGAAGAAAGCTCGATAAACCGCTCAAATGTTCCGCTTTCTATCATAGCTTTCACAATCGGCCGGCGAATCACTTCGGCATAGCTTGAACCGTGAACAGTAGCTATTAATCTAATTCCTGCATTGATCGCTTCCGCTACAGCCTGTCCATCTTCTGCTCTCCCGATTTCATCCGCCACCAGCACATCTGGGCTCATGGAGCGAATCATCATCATCATTCCTTCCGCTTTTGGACAAGCATCGAGAATATCTGTCCGCAAGCCAATATCAAGCTGTGGAATCCCTTTTACACAGCCGGCAATTTCCGAACGCTCATCCACAATCCCTACCTTTACTGGTGCAATGTTTCTCTGCTCCATTCCTGTGGCTGCGGTTTTTGCCAAATCTCTGAGCAGAGTAGTTTTTCCCGTTTGTGGCGCTCCAATAATGAGTGTGTTTTTCCATTTCCCATCAAAAAGCCAGGGGATCAGCGGATGACAAACACCCGGTTTTTCCCTGGCAATTCTTAAATTAAAGGAAGAAAGATAGCGTAAAGCTTTTACTTTTCCCTCTTCAAGAATGACCTTTCCCGCCAGGCCAACACGGTGTCCCCCCTCAATGGTTAAATAGCCGCATCTTAATTCTTCATCAAACGCATAAAACGAATGCTGACTTAATTTATTGACGAGCGCTTGTCCTTCTTCAAGGGTAACGATGTGAGACAAATGAAAAGGGCGGCCAGCAATAATCTCGAGCGGCTTGCCGATGCGCACCCTAATTTCTTCAATTTTTCCTTTTAATTCGGATGGCATGGCATTGATTGTCTCTTTTAATGTTTGCGGCAAATAAGCATATACAGTTTCCATGAACGCTTCCTCCTTTTTCTCCTCCTTTTTATTCAATGTATGTGCCTAATTTCAAGATATGCCGACTCCGTTCTATCAAAAGAAAAAATGGCCAGAATCCCTCCGCCATTTCAACATTTCTTTATTTTTTATCTCTTTTATCATGAATGCTTATATAAAAAAGCCGCTCCCTAAAGGAGCGGCTTTCATACTATTAGGCACGAGAAATATAGCTTCCGTCATCTGTGTTAACAACAAGGACATCCCCTTCGTTAACGAAGAATGGAACTTGTACTGTTAATCCTGTTTCAACAGTTGCAGGTTTTGTTCCGCCTGAAGCGGTGTCGCCTTTAATGCCCGGCTCGGTTTCGATGACTTTTAGTTCAACCGTGTTTGGAAGATCTACTCCCAATGTTTCTGTTTGATACATCATAATGGAAACTTCCATGTTTTCTTTTAAAAACTTCAGCTCATGTTCAATTTGAGAAGCAGGCAATTCAATCTGCTCATAAGACTCATTGTCCATGAATACATGCTGGTCGCCATTTGCATATAAGTACTGCATTCTGCGGTGATCGATTTGTGCTTTTTCTACTTTTTCACCCGCACGGAATGTTTTTTCCTGAATGTTGCCGTTACGCAGGTTACGCAATTTAGAACGAACAAATGCCGCTCCTTTTCCAGGTTTAACGTGCTGGAAATCGACTACGCGCCAAAGGCCGCCGTCTACCTCAATTGTTAAACCTGTACGAAAATCGTTTACTGAAATCATGTTGTGTTTCCTCCTGTTTCCTTAAAGAATGAGTAAATCTTTTGTGGAATGCGTGAGCGTTTCATTGCCTGTTTCTGTAATCAACGTATCATCTTCAATGCGTACGCCGCCAATGCCTGGCAAATAGATGCCCGGCTCAACCGTAACGACCATTCCCGGCTCAAGAACCATATCAGAACGGAAAGAAAGCGCCGGCCCTTCGTGAACTTCAAGCCCAATGCCATGGCCGGTTGAATGGCCAAAATGCTCTCCGTACCCCTTTTGGGTAATATAATCGCGGGTAATAGCATCCGCTTCTTTGCCCGTCAGGCCTCCCTTGATCTGCTCCATCCCTTTTAACTGGGCATCCAGCACAATCTGGTAAATTTCCTTCATTTGTTCGGACGGTTCTCCGACTGCAATGGTCCGGGTAATGTCGGAAACATACCCTTCATAATAAGCCCCGTAATCCAATGTCACCATATCGCCTTTTTCAATCACCTTATCGCTTGCTACACCGTGAGGCAAAGCTGAGCGTTTGCCGGAAGCTACAATCGTATCAAAAGATGAAGAGGTTGCCCCCCATTTTCTCATGAAGAATTCCAGCTCATTTGAAACCTCCAGCTCTGTCATGCCCGGCTGGATAAATTCAATGATATGTTTAAAGGCTGCATCAGCGATATCGGCCGCTTCCTTTAATATCTTAATCTCTGAATTATCCTTAATCAAGCGCAATTTTTCAATCATTTCGCTTGTAGGGACTAATTCATCTTTAAAGAGACCTTTGAGCGTTTCATAAGTTTGGAAAGTTGTGTATGCTTTTTCAAATCCAAGGCGTTTGATTCCTTGCTTTTCAGCTTGCGCGGCTGCCTCTTCGTACAACGTTCCCTTATGCTGAACTATCTCAAATCCCTCTGCTTGTTTCCCGGCTTGCTCCATGTATCGAAAATCGGTAATAAAAATAGCTTTCTCTTCGGAAATAAGCGCTGCTCCTGCAGATCCTGTGAAGTTCGTCAGGTAACGGCGATTATAAGGACTCATCACGAGCAAACCATCAATTCCCTCTTTTTTCATCTGCATGCGCAGCTTCTCTATTTTAATCATTAGTTTCTCCCTTCCCTTAGATATGTATAAGTGCCTGTAAAGCTAGTTCATAACCGATAAACCCTAGACCGGCAATTTGCCCAGCGGCTACAGGCGCTATGACTGAATGCTCCCGGAAGGGCTCACGGCTATGAATATTGCTGATATGCACTTCGATGACCGGTACAGAAATAGACGCAACCGCATCTCTAATTGCATAACTGTAATGAGTAAAGGCCCCCGGGTTAAAGATGATGCCATCCATTTTTTCATCAGCAGCTAGATGAATTCTGTCAATTAATTCTCCTTCATGATTAGACTGAAACGCGCTGATAAATGCTCCTAACTCTTTTCCTCTAGCTATAATACGGCTTTCTAGGTCTTGCAGGGTTTCACTGCCGTAAATCTCCGGCTCTCTTTTCCCCAGCCGGTTCAAATTTGGTCCGTTCAATAAGAGGATGCTCTTCATGTAATCTCTCCGCTCCACCAATTTAGTTACATGAATATTTTAACATATTTAAAATTACAAAAACTACTTAGCCGTTTGCCTTTTTCCGCTCATTTAATCTTTTTTCTTTCAAAAGATGTTGTTCATACCCATAGGAAATCGAATAGCCGATAAATAGCCCGTAAAGGATTAACAGACAAATAGTAGTGGACAATGTATTGACGTTTAATTTTTGCCAAGAAGGAATACTAGCGAGAAGTGGATGGATAATCACAAATAAGAAAACCCAAATCGCCGCGCCAAAAAGCACGCCCGACCAGATCGTTTTACTTTTCCTCAGCAAGAAATAATACACTATGGCTAGGAGTAGTGATATTCCTGTATGGAATATCAGGCCAGATAGTACTTTCCAGAAACCGCTGTGAATTTTTGGAATATTGACATATGTAACGACCGCATTGATGTCGATCGTCATAAAATGAAAGTAAGCAGCAAATTGCGCAAGGCCACCCCATATTATCCCGCCGAACAGGCCGATCACTAATGCGTAACTTAAAGGAAACTCTGCTTTGTGCTCTTTTTCCCGCTTGTTCACCATCCTACACCTCCAAAAATGAGTTAAAGCATTATAAAAAAAGATTACTAAGTGATTCAGCTTTTATTTTTGCTTAATAAGGGATAGAATATGTATATAGAAGCTTTTTACATTTTTACATCTGTTAATAATGAAAGAGGGTATAAGATGAGTGAGCAAAAGCCAGTTTATGGCGGGCAGGCACTGGTAGAAGGCGTTATGTTTGGAGGAAAACACCATACGGTAACAGCCATTCGCCGCAAAGACCGTTCAATTGAATTCTTTCATTTGCCAAGAGCACCTAAACCTGCTTTGCAGAAGTTGAAAAAAATCCCATTTTTACGCGGCATTTTTGCGATCCTGGATTCAGCAGCGACCGGCTCTAAGCATTTAAATTTTGCACAGGAACGCTATGATTTGGATCCGGATGAAGATGGTCAAATAAATGAGGCGGCAGAACCTTCAAAATGGACGATGGTTCTTGGCGTAGCTGCTATCGGCATTCTGTCGTTTTTGTTTGGAAAATTTATCTTTACACTTGTTCCAGTCTTTCTTGCGGAACTTACCCGCCCTATTTTCTCGGGCAATTTTGCACAAATCCTAGTTGAAGGCTTTTTCAAGCTAGTTCTCCTGCTTGTTTATATTTACTTAATCTCTTTAACTCCACTCATCAAACGAGTGTTTCAATATCATGGAGCTGAGCATAAGGTAATTAATGCGTTTGAAAGCGGGCAACCACTAACAGTGAAAAACGTGCAGGCTGCCTCGCGTCTCCATTATCGCTGTGGATCAAGCTTCATTTTGTTCACTGTGATTGTTGGTATCTTCGTTTATATGCTCGTTCCGACTGATCCACTTTACGTCAGGGTATTAAACAGAATCGCTCTTATTCCGGTCGTTCTCGGCATCTCATTTGAAGTATTGCAGCTGACAAATAAACTTCGGGATATTCCTATTCTTCGCTATCTTGGCTATCCCGGCTTATGGCTTCAGCTGTTAACAACAAAAGAGCCGGAAGATGATCAAGTGGAAGTAGCAATCGCTTCATTTGAAAAATTACTAGCAATAGAAGAAAGAACGAAAAGGGGATTAAGTACAGAGGAAATTGTCTAATATGTAAATAACAGCTTATTTAACAGCTCGTTAGGAGGTGGCTTTTTTGACAATCCGGTCAGTCATTGCCTATACACTCATGGGACTCGCTGCCATTGGCTTAATTTCCATGCTGCTTTATTCACCTGGAGCTTTGGCACGGCAGCTTATTATTCTCGCGGTTACTGCTGTAGTTATTTATTTCATTTACCGTCTAGTCATTCGCAAAAGACTTGGCGGTGGTACGGAAGACAAGGCCTTTGCTAAAGCAGCAAAAGAGTCAAAGAAGAGGCTGCAAAAGCAAAAGCGCCCAAAACCTTCTTCTCCCTCAACGGTTTCCTCGAAAAAGAAAAAACCGTTTCGCCGAAAAAGAACGAAGCATTTAACGGTGATTGAAGGAAAGAAAGGCAAAAAAAATAACCGGGCATCTTCTTAACTCCCGGTTGTCAGTAACACCATCTTTTTAAAAATGCCTCTGTATATCCGCGCCCTATTTGAATGAGGGCGTCTTTTTTTTCGTCTGATAAGCTAAAATCCGTTACGGCGGTACCCTCTACCGGAATAAACACAATATTTCTTGCATGCCTTTTAGAAATATACCGCGCATCGTGGGCGTCCTTCATCGTATGAAAAATGGCACCAAATAAATCCGCTCCATTGGTTACTTGTCTCGGCATTTGCATCGTTCGTGTACTTAACTTAATCCCAAGTACAGGGCGCTTTTGCTTTTTTTCTTCATCGAACAGCCAAAGCGGAAAGTTGCTCAGCATTCCGCCGTCCAAGATGAGTGCTTTGCCATTTGGCACAGACAGTTTGACAGGCTGAAAGAAATAAGGAAGCGTACAGCTCATTCGCACCGCCCGGGCAATCGGAAAAGAATGAGGGTTAATTCTGTAGGCAGGCAAGTCATCAGGTAAAGTAAGTATCCGCCCGTTTGTAATATCAGCGGTTACAACTCGTAAGGCTCCTGGTGCCAGGTCGCCGAAGGAACGAATTCCTTTTTGCCTAAGCAAGCCATCCAGCCATTGTTCCAGCTTTTTCCCTTTGTGCAAGCCAAGTGTAAAATAAATCTTCAGCCAGCGAACAAACGGTAGATCAAATAATGTATCGTCAAGCAGATCCTCTCCCTCTACTTCTTTTATTGCCCTCTTTAACTCTGCACTCGTGTAACCCGCTGCAATCAAAGCAGCCATAATTGCTCCGGCACTCGTCCCTGCCACTCTTACGAACCGTAAGCCTTTGCTTTCGATTGCCTCGTAAGCGCCGACGAGTGCGAATCCTTTAATTCCGCCGCCAGAAAAAACGCCGTCAATTCTCATACTCCCTTCTCTCCTCTTTTATTTTCTTTTTATATGTGTAAGCGGCGAAAGCTTGGACTAGACGAAAATCTTAAAGTTCCGTTCAGAATCGATAGCTTTCTTGCCCATTCAAAATTCACTATGTATGATTTCCTATAAAGAAAGCCTCTTCTTCCTTCCAAAGGAAACAAATCACCAATAAAAAAACAACCCCTCCACAGAGTGGAGGGGTTGTTTCAAATAAATTAACTTTTTACAGGCCGCATTTCAATTGAGCGCCACAGTTCGTACATGTGTTGCAACCGCCCATTTCTTCTACTGTTCCCTTACGGCAGACTGGACATGTATTGCCGACCTCGCTACCGATAGTCACATTAGTAGAGCGAATTTCTTGAATGGTATCAACAAGCACGACATGATTCTCATGTTCTTTTGTTTTTGTTTCCTCTTGTTCATCAAAGCTGTTTTCTTCCGCTTTCAATGTCAGTACTTGTGAATCACGGCTGCCGTCTACGTATACGGTACCGCCTTTTGCCCCACCTTTATAAAGACGCTCGTACACTTTTTCCACCTGCTCGACTGTATAACCGCGCGGAGCGTTTACTGTTTTCGAAATCGAGCTGTCAATCCAACGCTGAATGACACACTGAACATCCGCATGTGCTTCCGGAGCAAGGCTCATAGCCGTTACAAACCATTCTGGCAATTTGTCTGGATCCGCCTCCGGATGACGATTTAAGTATTCTTTTACAATATCTGCCTTCACTTCAATAAACTTGCCTAAACGTCCGCTGCGATAGTACGTAAAGGAAAAGTAAGGCTCTAAACCAGTAGACACTCCCACCATCGTTCCAGTGGAACCTGTTGGGGCAACCGTTAGAAGGTGTGAGTTTCGAATACCATTTTCAAGAATAGACTCACGGACGTCTTCCGGCATTTTTTTCATATAACCTGTGTCGATAAATGCCTGACGTAAACGGTTTGTCTCTTCCTTTGTCTCTCCTTCAAGGAAAGGAAAGCTGCCTTTTTCTTTAGCCAATTCAACAGAAGTTCTATAGGCTGTTGTAGCGATCGTTTCGAATACTTTATCTACGAGCTCGTTTCCTTCTGGTGAGCCGTATTCTTTCTCACAGTAAATTAATAAGTCAGCAAGCCCCATAACGCCCAAGCCGACACGGCGCTCGCCAAGTGCTTGTTTTTTGTTTTCCTCCAAGAAGTAAGGAGTCGCATCGATCACATTATCTTGCATTCTTACTCCTGTGCGGACGGTTTCTTTCAGCTTTTCAAAATTAACTGTTTTTGTTTCTTTGTCTGCCATTTCTGCCAGGTTCACTGCCGCTAAGTTACAGACGGAAAACGGTGCGAGCGGTTGCTCTCCACATGGATTTGTCGCTACTACTTGTTGGCCATATGCCTTAGCATTCGTCATGTCGTTAGCATTATCAATAAAGAAAATGCCTGGTTCCGCGGAGTATGTTGCACAAACATTGATCAAGTTCCATAGTTCGCGAGCCTTGATCTTACGGTATGTACGCACGGCATGTCCTTGTTTCTCCCATTCGCGTACATCGCCGACTTTATGCCAATTTTCATTGTAATAGGCCATTTCTTCTTTGCTGTACGTTTCTACGGACGGGAAGCGCAATTCATATTCCGTATCTTTCTCGACTGCCTCCATGAATTCTTTCGTTAAGCAAATGGAGATGTTAGCTCCTGTTAAAAATTCAGGATTATGGACAGTATATGTTCCGCCTGTTCGTAACTTCTCTTCTGCTTCTTTAATAATTTCAGCACTGAAGCCACCATAGCCAGGGATGTTTTTATAATTTACAACGCCCTGATACATCGCTTCTTCGCGTTCAGTGAGCGGTTTGAAGTTCAACTTGTCCTTCGCCGCTTTTTTGATCTGTTCGTCTTCTGTATTTTCAAGCAAATAGCGTAAAATACGCGGATTTTGCATTTTGGAAATGATAAATTCTACAATATCTGGATGCCAGTCGGCTAACATAATCATTTGAGCACCGCGTCTCGATCCGCCCTGCTCAACAAGGTGTGTCAGTTTCGCAATGTCATCCAACCAAGAAACAGATCCGGATGATTTTCCGTTAACGCCTTTGGCAAGCGTGTTGCGCGGACGAAGGGTAGAACCGTTCGTGCCGACACCGCCGCCGCGGCTCATAATTTCCATTACTTGCTTACGATGTTCAGAAATGCCTTCGCGTGAATCAGGAACAAACGGCATAACGTAACAGTTAAAGTAAGTTACATCCGTCTGTGCTCCCGCTCCATAAAGAACACGCCCCGCTGGAATAAAGTTTAAGTTCACAAGCTCTTGATAAAATTTCTCGAACCACTCTTTTCGCTTCTCTTCAGTTTTTTCTACAGAGGCAAGACCTGTTGCGTTTCGCTTAGCAATTTGCTCGTAGTAAATTTCCAGAGGCTTTTCAATCACATCAAGAGGACGGCGAATGAGGCCTGTTTCCTGTTCTTCGGGGTCATCTAGGGCCCCACGGAATTCTTCATCGACAAGCACCTCTGCTTTTTTCTTCTGCCAGTCAATGCTAGTAATGAAGCCAATTCCCCGTGCCGGGAACTTTGGATCCTCTTTAATCGTTAACACAACAAAATCGCCTTCCGTTAACGTGACTTTCTCTGTGTCTTTAAACGAATAGCGGTCGATCATTACAAGACGTGAAACCCCTTTATGAGTGATTTTCATATCAGAGGTGACAGGATGAACTTGAGGGAAGACGCTGATGTCTTTGTTCAATCTGTCGATGTTGAGGGACATATTCTTTTGTGACGCAACAGACATAATCACAGCTCCTTTTCTTCTACATATTTCACGGTCATTCAAACATTATATACCCATGCTTTGTGACTAAAAACTAAACAAACACAATATATTGTGTTTGTTTTTCTTGATACATTACTATATATTGAGTTAAAAACATTTTTTTGTCAAGCCGAAAAACGGCTGCCTTCAGCAATAAAAACGAGGTTTCACTAAGGAAAACAGCAATATTACCGGCATAAGAAAAATTTTCAAGCTTGCTCTTTGTTCCACTTATTTTCTTTTTTTCGCAAAAAAAGAGAACAAGCCTAAAGGCTAGTTTCTCTTCCGCCTGATGATTCATCTTTTAAAATTCCATTCATCTGAAGCGTATTTTTCCTTCGCGAGCTGTTCAATATAAGCAATTTCCTCTGCAGTAAACTCATATGGCTGAAGTTCTACTCCAAGCCCTTCCTCAAATCCTTTTTTGAAGGCTGTCCCAGCCATATCATAAGTCACCTTATGGGGACTGATCGCATTGATGGCAACCGCTTTGCTTTTAAACGCCCGTTGCATCCGCTCTTTCACGCGCTCATTTGGATAGGTAAATAAGCTAAACAATTTGTCTTCATCAAGATCCAACAAAATAGACCCGTGCTGCAAGATAACACCTTTTTGCCTTGTTTGTGCACTTCCTGCTACCTTCCGGCCTTCAACTACAAGTTCATACCAGCTAGGTGCATCAAAGCAGACCGAAGAGCGCGGGTTCTTTAAACTGTTCTTCTCTTCGTCTGTCCGGGGAACAGCAAAGTAAGCCTCCAGTCCAAGATGATGGAATCCTTTTAAAATCCCCTCAGATATGACTCGGTATGCCTCTGTTACACCTGCAGGCATGTTCGGATGCTCTTCCGTCACGATCACACTGTACGTCAGTTCATGCTCATGAAGCACGCCTCTTCCGCCGGTTGGACGACGGACAAAACCGAGGCCATGCTGTTTTACCGCATCCAGATCTATTTCTTTTGTCGCTTTTTGAAAATAGCCGATTGACAACGCAGCCGGTTCCCAGCCATAAAAACGAATAACTGGCGGGATTTTTCCCTCGCTATGCCATTCCAGCAGCGCCTCATCCATTGCCATATTGAACTCTGCTGTTTGGCGTCCGGAATCAACAAATTTCCAAATCTCTTTTTCCATGATGATTGCCGCCCTTTTTATGATAAATTCACCCACTTAGTGTATCAAAAGCAGAGACAAAAACAAAGAGTTATCACTCGTTTATTTCTTTTGATTCTTCCTTTCCCCACGTTTATAATAGATAACAGTGCATGTTTACAAGGAAGGGGTGTATCCATTGCTTTATACAATAGCTGCCATTTTAGGCGCCATTATTCTGTATACTTTATATATGTATTTTTCCCGGAAAAAAGCGGTCCAATCGCTCTCGCAGGAAGAGTTCATTAAAGGTTACCGTAAAGCTCAGCTCATTGACGTCCGTGAACCGAACGAATTTGAAGCCGGCCATATTTTAGGCGCACGCAACATTCCGCTTACACAAATGAAAACGCGCATGAAAGAAATCCGCCCAGACAAGCCAGTGTATCTGTATTGCCAAAGCGGCCTGCGCAGCGGCAGAGCGGCTCAAACGTTATACAAAAAAGGCTACCGTGACCTTTATCACCTGCAAGGCGGCTTTAAAAGCTGGACTGGAAAAGTGAAAAGCAAGTAAAAAACTGCCTCAAAGAGGCAGTTTCAGTTTGTCGACAAAAGGGGTTCGGAATAGTCTTATTCCGAACCCCTTTTGATTTTTCGGTAGTTTTAAAGCCA
>NZ_JBIQDP010000049.1:0-12902 GCF_045370945.1 Pseudobacillus sp. 179-B 2D1 NHS | reverse complement strand
GGCTATGTTTCAGTTTATAGAAGGCTGGTATAACCGAAACAGAATTCATAGCAGCATTGGTTATCAGACACCTCAATCTATTGAGGATCAAATTAGAAAGACAGCTTAAGACTTAACTTTTTTGTGTCCAAATTATTGACTCAAATCCACTCTGCAGTAAACCACTTTTTGATAAGTCTGTAAAGGAATACGCTAAGCTAAAACGATAGTTTGCAAAACATATTATTTATTAAAAAAGGAATGGATACTTTATTCTACGTATCCCAACATCCTAAGCTGGGTCCTATTAAACTAGTGTAGGAAGACTTTCCTATTGACAGTTTTTAAAATATGGCATAAATTATACTTAACTTAATAATCGACAAATGTTATTTCTGTCCCTTTTAAATAATTAGGCCTTTAGCATTCTTTTAATATTTAATATTGACTGGATGAAAAAGCATCCTAATATAAACAAGGAACAGTCACATAAATTAATTTATTTCATCCTCAATAGATTAAATTAAAGTGATACCGATGTCTTCTTTAGAAGGAAATTAAAACATAAGTTAAAATGACCTATAAAAGGTAGCACTTCAAAAAACTTTGCTGAAGTTAGTTGAAGTGAAGCCGACAACTTTAATAGTTCAATGATTGAAAATTATCATTGAACTATCAAAGCTGTCGGTTTTTTTATTGGAAAAATAACATGTAACTAGCAAAAAAAACTGCATGAAATTATCGAAAAAATATCGCCTGAATTAAAAGGACTTCTTGTACGTTAACGCTGCTTAAAAAAGGGAGAATATGAGATGTTAGTTTCGCTGAATTTGTCATCATTGTTAACATTATTTTTTGTTGCGCTTATTGCTTCTGGGCTAAGTGGACTATTGTTTTTACATCCACGGATACCCTTGAGTTTTGTTCGCATTCATATTGGTATCGTGGCTTTACCGGCTTTGATTTCCTTGGTGGCTCTTGCTAATAGTAGTGTAAATGGAAATGTGGGTCCTTGGTACTTGGATTCCTTAGCTTGGTTAATGGCTTTCTTTGTTCTTACAATTGGTTTAATCATTCAGCGTTTTTCTGTACGTTACTTAATGGGAGATCGCCATTATCGTAAGTATTTTACCCTTTTTACATTCACTACAGGTGTTACTTCAACTGCATGGTTAAGTGCGGATCTCCGCTTGATGGTCATATGTTGGGGAGCAACTCTCCTCTGGTTAACCTTGCTGATAAGGTTAAATAGTGCTTGGAAAGTAACGAATGAAGCAGCCAAGGTTGCTGGCCGATTATTTATATTAAGTTGGTTTTCTTTGTTGTTTGCGATGATTTGGCTTTTTCAAGTCACAGGTCAATGGCAGTTACCATTAGCTCTAACAAATGACAGTTTGGCTCAACTTGCACCATGGGAAAGAACAGGGATTAATTTATTGATTATATTAGCAGTGGTAATTCCTGCAGCTCAGTGGCCTTTCCAACGGTGGTTAATTGAGTCTGCTGTTGCCTCGACTCCTGTTTCAGCGATAATGCACGCAGGTTTAGTAAATGCAGGCGGGATTATGCTAACTCGATTTTCCCCTCTCTTTGATAGGGACATAGCTTCGGTTGTGTTACTTATTCTTGCCAGTATTTCTGTATTGATTGGATCGGGAATTAGTTTAGTTCAGGTCGATTATAAACGTCAGTTAGTAGGCTCGACGATCGGACAAATGGGATTCATGCTTATTCAGTGTGCATTAGGTGCGTATATTGCAGCTATTATGCATCTTATTTTACATGGTTTGTTCAAGGCTACGCTGTTTTTACAGTCTGGTTCGGCGGTGCGCCGTTACGAAGTGTCCCCTCGCGTTGTTAATGAACACTCATCCTATTTATGGATCATTGCTGGCCGGTCTTTAGGCTTAGTTGTAGGGGTTGCTTTTTGGCTCACGACTCCTGGAGAGGGGTATCAATTGATTAGTGCCTTAATCTTAGGGTGGTCATTGTCCGTTTCTTGGACACAGCTCGTGGCTTTTGGAGAGGGGAGAATTGGTCGAATTACTGGCTTATCACTTTTAGGAGGAGTGGCCCTCGTTTATTTTATCATTCATAACCTCTTCTATAAGTGGTTGCATACAACCGTTTTTCAGAGTGCTCAACCTCCGATATCAGTTGTTGTCATTGTTGTATGTCTCTTACTATTTGGTAGTGCAATAGGTAAGTGGGTTGCTCGTAATCGTTCTTCTGTTTCCTTCGCAGTACTCTATCTTTGGTTAGTACGGTTAAGTGAAGCGAAACCAAAGTCAGTAGAAAGTCATCCAAACTACCTTAAACAATATTTATCATAAGGAGGCGATCAGTGATGGGTGTATCTGTATTAACGAAGGAACATTTTAAAATAAAAGATACAAATAGTGATTTTCAAGAAAGTGATATTAACGTTTTAATTGAAGCAGCTAGCCAAGTGATTGCACCGCTTGGGCCTATTTCTACCTTTGCAGCGCGTAGTCCGTGGCTGGGACTTGAAAAGCAATCTTTTGACCAGGTTGCAGGTTGGTTAAAAACTACTCGTGATATTGATATATACCCTAGTGCCTCTATGATTCTTTCGGCGAAGAATAAGGGAGAGATTGATGAAGCTTATGTGGAAATGGGGCTGCAGCATTGGCTTGATTCACATCCATTTAACATCCCACAAGATGTGGCAGAGCAATTTTGCCGTGCCGCACTAAAATTAGATCCACTACCTTCTACCCTTTTGTCATCACCTAAACTGGAGCAGTTAGCAGATGAGTTTAGTGGATGGAAGAGGGACAACATCGAAAATTCTTCAATGCAACCAATAAGTTCGCAGATAGAAAATCAAGATGGGGAAAGATTAGTCGATATTCTTGATCATCATGTCATCAAGTGGTGCAAATTATTTCTTGATGACTCTCAGGCAGGTTGGACAATGCCAAATCGTGAGGAAGGTTTCTATCGTGCTTGGAAGCGTCTCATTCAATATGATCCAGCTCTTGGCAAAAAGCAGCGTGAAAGTTTAAAAGATTGGCCGCAAGAGGCACATTTGGCTTTGCAAGAAGCATTGTTCGCACTAGAAATTCCCGAATCAGACATACAGGCTTATCTTGAAAGTCATTTACTTTCCTTACCTGGATGGGCAGGCATGATGCTTTGGCGTTCTCGACAATCGAGCCATGAGCAGGCACTCCTAACAGACTATTTAGCGGTTCGAATTTCTATGGAGTGGGCACTTATCAAGCCTTACTTCCCTTTGGCCAATCAACGATCGGAGAAAAAAATCTCAGTTGCTCCCCTTTTAGCATCTTGGATTCATTGGGGGAACCTTACAATCGATGAATGGTCACAGATGTCAGCGGCTGAACAAAGCGAATATTTATCATTTGCTTATCGTTTTGATGAGAAGTTTCGCAGGAAACTTTGGTTAGCAGCTTGGGAACAAACCTACACAGATCAATTAAGTCAGAAGATTATCTCTAAACAATGTGAGACCGACAATAAAAAATCTGTATTAGCCCAATTGGCATTTTGCATTGATGTACGATCGGAGCCTTTTCGTCGTCAACTTGAAAAAGAAGGTCCGTTTGAGACGATTGGAATTGCCGGTTTCTTTGGCTTACCGATTGCAACTAGTGAACTCGGGTGTAATCACAGTCATGCTTCCTTGCCGGTTATCCTAAAGCCTCAACATCAAATAAAAGAGTCTGCAGATGAAAATGAATTCAAATCATATCAACAGCGTAAACAGACAGTTAATTCCTTAAGCTCTACATTTAAAATGATGAAACAGAATGTACTTTCGAACTTACTTTTACCTGAGCTAAGTGGACCTTGGCTTAGTCTACAAATGGTAGCACGTAGTTTTATGCCTAAGGGAGCAGATCGTTTTATTCATAAGCTTCATGAGACTTGGTTACGTAAACCTAATACAACGCTCTCACTTAATCATGTTCCTAATACAGAAGCGGAGATGCCTGTTGGTTTTTCAGAAGAAGAAAAAGTGGCTTATGCACGCCAAGCTCTGAAAATGATGGGGTTAACAAAGAATTTCGCGCCATTAGTCGTAATATGTGGACATGGCAGTAAAAGTACCAACAATCCCTATGCTGCGGCTCTCGACTGCGGTGCCTGCGGAGGGGCGGCAGGTGGATTCAACGCTAGAGTTCTAGCTACTTTATGCAATCTTCCTGAAGTAAGAGAAACACTTTCTTCTGAAGGAATTAAAATCCCTGAGGACACCGTTTTCGCAGCCGCTGAGCATAAAACAACGGTGGATGAATTACACTGGATTTATGTTCCTGAGCTTTCCGAGGCTGCTAAAGAAGCCTTTGATCGTATCGAAGCTATTATGCCGAAAGTGAGCCATAATGCAAATGCAGAACGTCTAGCCCAATTACCGAACATCCATAAAAAATTTAAAAATCCGAAGGCGGAGGCACACCGATTTGCGAAAGATTGGAGTGAGGTACGTCCGGAATGGGGACTAGCTCGCAATGCCGCTTTTATTATCGGTCAACGTGAATTAACTAAAGGTTGTGACTTGGAAGGTAGAGCCTTCCTTCATAATTATGATTGGAATCAGGATGAACAGGGTGATATCCTAGCTAACATCATTGCAGGACCAGGAACGGTGGCCCAATGGATTAATCTTCAATATTACGCTTCAACAGTAGCACCTCATTATTATGGCAGCGGAAATAAAGCAACTCAAACCGTTACAGCGGGTCTCGGTGTTATGCAGGGAAATGCAAGTGACTTGTTAGCCGGACTGCCTTGGCAATCCGTTATGCAATCAGATCACGAGGTTTATCATTCTCCTCTTCGTTTGCTGATTGTCATCCAAGCACCTAGCAAATATATAGAAAGATTATTAAATAATGACTCCGGGTTTCGAGAAAAAGTTCAAAATGGATGGGTTCGACTTGCTAGTATTGATTCCAACGGACGTTGGGAAAACTGGTAACTGCTATTAACTGTTTGCTGCTTAATCAGCAAATTATAAGCATAGAGAAGGGGTGTATTATATGAATTTAGATAAAAACCAAAAAGCATTATTTTTAACGGACATGGAAAACGAGTTGGAGCCTATTTTACAAGAAGTGACTAATATTCGGCCAGAAAACATGCTGACTATACAATGCTATGGTCCTGTCATTTCCAATCCTTATGGAGATATAATGAGGTCGGTTATTATTGCTATTTATCAGGAAAATGTTGAGGAGATTTTTGTTGTAGGGACAAAAGATAGGGAGACTGCCTCGGTTAATGCACTTACTCAACTTGATTCAATGAAAGACAAAATACAAACATTGGATTATCTTTTTCAAAATAGCAGACCTGAATATCCGGGTGGTACAGTTAATGAGTGGCTAAATGGAAAAGAAAATGGTAGTGACAATATCGAAAACTGTGTGAATACGATTCATCATCATCCATTAGTGCCGTCATATGTTAAAGTTCGAGGTTTAATAGTTAATACTAAAGATGAAAAGTTCTCAATTGCTGAGGTTCCTATTAATAAAACAGCGTCAACGCTTACCTAATCATCATTTAGTATCTTGGGGTGGAGGAGGGAGGATCTTGGTCTCCCTCTAGGAATAGCTAGTGAAATAAAAAATAATTTTTTGTTCTGTAGGAGATGTGAAATTTATGAAAACATCCAAAGGTTCTTATGAATCTGAGATAAGTAAGGCAATTACTCAATGGGAAAAGGACTTTCTTGGGCGTGGATCTGTATCTGTTAAAACAGATATATTACGGGATATGATAATTGTGAATTTACAAGGCATTTTAACACCAGCTGAATATACCGTTTGTGAAACAAAAGAAGGACTGTTAACTATAAAGAAAACCCGTTCGGAATTAGTTGAATCAGGTATAGAAGATCTCAAGGATATTATACTAACTATTACCGGAGAAAAAGTAAAAAGCTTTCATACTGATATAAGCTCACGTACAGGTGAGCGAGTAATGATATTTAGATTGTTTAATGATCTCGAGAAAAAAATTTTAATGTAAAGAAATACAGGGGTGTCACCTTGAGGGTTATACTATTTTAGTAAACAATACATATCATAATGCCTGCGATAACGATTCGAGCAAAGTTAAGGGCTGAAATACATTGGTTATTCTAATGTTTTAATATATAAATGACCTTGTTAACGGGGTAGAAAATCATCCGCTGGTTGACAGGGAATAGCCAGGAAGAGTTAGAAGCGCAATTGGAAAAACAGACAGACAACGAAATAAGATCACGAAAATGATCGAACTTGATTGCTGTAAGGGGGATTTTTTGATTCTACCCGTGCGTAAAAGTACACTTTTACACAAAAATCATTTTTAGTATGCGTAAGCAACTGAGGGGAAAAGGCTCAGATCTTTTGTAATGTGGCTTTGAAATAAAGTTCGATCATTTATAAAAAAGTCTGATCGTTTATAATGAAGTTTAATTATTTTTAAAAAAGTGTGATCAAAAATCCTGTATTGAAATGCAGGGTTTTTTCTTGTTCCGCAATCAGGCCATATTTTGGAGTAGAACTAAAAAACGTTCTCACATCATACTTTGGGGACATTCTATAAAGCAGCTAAGATTACTACACAGTTTTGGCTGCTTTTTACTTCAATTAGTAAGCATCGCTTTGACGTTCAGAGATAATAAAGTAGTATAATTCTTATTGAACTAACGAAGCGGATTAGGGATAATATCACTATTTTGTAGTATTGTGGAGAGAGAGAACTGAATTAATCAATTTAAGGTAAAGAAGGAGATTATGATGAAAATAAATTTAATGATTTTTATATCATCCATAAAAGAACAAAAAGAAAACAATATCGGAGAAATAGTTATAAAAACATTTGAATCTAACACTCGTCCTGTAAAAGGGGATATTTTAGATGATCCAGGATTCCATCCAGGATTTCATAATGGATATGAAGTTGTTAAGGTTACAATGAATTATGCTTTAAATGAATGCTGGGTTTCACTATCCCCCCTTGAGTTAGAAAGGGAAGAAATCGAGATAGAGACTTATATAGAGAGACTTAAAGTAAACGGTTGGTGTATTGTGTCAAAAGAAGAAATTAGAAAAAAGAATTAAAAATTTAGAAAAGAGTGTGTGAAGATTTGTACTTTAGCTTACTCGGGCTTTAGTTGAATAACGACCTTCAACAAACGGGCGCTATTTTTTGAATAAACCTTATATTTTTTTAAACGAATCTATTACCATATTTTTTAGTATAGTGAAGTATCTTATATCAAAATTAAACAACTATATTTTTACCCCATCCTAAATTCAGGACGGGGGTATGCTTGTTTGGCTTTTTAAATTACTTTATCGTCTTTTTACATTTTAGCCGTCCGAAGACTCAGAAAACAGAAGAATTTAAAAAAGTGCATCATCGATGGAAAGCAGGGGAGATAGTACAGACGCCTATGTTGAAAATGTTAAAGCCCCAAATAAGATTCCCCAAGGTAGTGCAAATGATAAGTTTGAGTTTGAGAATGACAAAAGGTTTAATTTCCCAAGATACAACCTCGTATATCAATTATATTCTTTTACTTGTGACTTAGGTGCACATAGTACAGAGGCTCCTAAGATTGATGGGAAACTGTATCCTGAAAAGACGGAATTAAAGGACGCTCAACTATGCTTAAGAATGACGGAAGATGTTCTGATTTGGGTTAAAGAAAGACTAAAAACGTATGAAGAGCCTTTGCTATTTTAAAACTTGTTGATGATTAATTAATCTAGTTATCATTAGGCGTTTTGTGGATCTGACCAGACGATCTAATTTATAAACTACAAACTTGTCTCCGGTACGTAGCATTCTCAGTGCCTGTTTTAATTCTTCTCGCTCGTCTTTTGCGCCCGATACTTTCTCTTTGAAAATTTCATCACAACTAAATTCATTCAAGGCGTCTAATTGTAAATCCAGTGACTGATCAATTGTACTAACCCTTGCGTACCCAATTATCATAGAACGTTCCCCTTTAAGTCATTTTCTTTTTTTCTATCAAAAACATCCCTTTTAGAAATATAGATTTTGATATGAATATCCTTAAATTTTGAGGATATTTAATTATCAATTTGGTATCTCTCAAAAACCATGGTTTTTAGAAAAAACGAAAACGAGTATATAAGCTTATAATTTGGTAAGTTTAAAGTGTTCTCTTTCCTGTTGACTCTATAGAGATTCTTCATGATAAAAAGTCCAATTCTCATTATTAAAATTAAGAAATTGGACTTTTTACTATTGTAAATTCCTTAGCATCGTAAATCCGGATTTTTATGTCGCTACTCTTGAAGAAGAATTTAAGTCTTTATTGAGCCTTGTGTATTTCCTGGCCAGTCATAGTAATCAAGGTGGAAGGTTCGTTTCTTGATTTTGCTATGATTAATCCTACAAAGAACCCTATTAAACCGGTAATAATCCAGCCGGCACCGTTTTCAAATAAAGGAATGAAGCCAAAGGAGGCATTTATTGTTTCTGGTGCGAGTCCTGCTTCTTTGATTGCATCTAAGATTGCAACCATTCCGGTTCCAATAGTTGTCCCAATATAAACAGATCGATGACCATTGAATAGGTTATTCGTAAAGATTAAACCAATCAGAGCAATAGCCAAAGGATAAAGCAATAATAAAACTGGAGAGGCTAAAGTTAAAATCGTGTTCAAGCCAAAGTTTGTAATCACTAGTCCCAATATAGAAAAGACTATGACCCATTTCTTATAAGAGACGGAAGGAATGATTTTTTCGAAATATTCGGAGACGGCTGCTAAACAAGCTACATTGGTTGTAATCCCTGTTAAGAGGATGATGGTTCCGATCATGTAGATGCCGTATTCACCAAATAAAGTAATGGCGCTTTGTGCTAAGACTTCTCCTCCATTGGTTTTCAATCCAATAGATTCTACGCTTGAGGCGCCAATCCAAGCCATGGAAACTTGAAGAGCGATTAATCCAATAATTGTGATGATACCAGCTTTAATAAATAAGCTTGAGACAGCTTTTTCGGATTTGATTCCTAACGAACTAATGGATTTAATGAAAATACCACCAAATACGAAAGCTGCAAGCACATCCATTGTGTAATAGCCTTGAGTGAATCCTTTTAAGAAAGCGTCATTTAAGTATTCTGTTTGAGGTTGTTTAATGCTTCCCATTGGCGTAATTATTGATTTTCCAATTAACATAATTAATAATACGACGAAAATGGGGGTAATAACTTTCCCCAGGCGATCAACAAATTTCGTTGTATTCCAGGAAAGCAAGATTGTTAGAGCGATGAATAGAACTGAAAAAATAAGCAGATATAGATTTGTGTTCGATGCAGCACCTGTTAACGGGTTAATAGCAATTTCATATACGACGGATGTGGTTCGTGGAATAACATAGATGGATCCAAGAGTTAAGAATAATAAGACTGAAAACACGATGGAAAAGGTTGGATGAACTCTCTCCGCCAATTTCTCAATTGTTCCGCCGCCGCGAGTTAAAGCGATGATAGCCAATAGAACTAATCCAACTCCTGTTATTAAAAATCCCCCCATTGCAATCCATGTATTTGAACCGGCCTGTTGGCCAACCATGGGAGCAAAGATAACGTTTCCTGCACCTAAAAACATAGCGAAAAGCATTAAACCAATGGCAAGTATTTGTGAGAATGGTAATTTGTTTTCCATTATTTTTCTCCTTTCCTTGTTGGGCTAGAGTTGATCATTCATTTTTCAATAAAGATAGCGCTTTCAATTGGGTGTTGTTGTGCCTTTGTTTGATTCTTAAGGTAGGATGGCGCATTAGCCATTCTCCTTTTCTTTGTCTAAATAATCGTATTGTGCGTTTTCAAAAAATGCACATTTGTTTCTTATGGCGTCACGTTATTTCAATAAAAATCCTTCCGTGTAAGGATCAGTGGCTTCCAGTGAAAATTTATGGAACCCGGTTATCCATGCAGACCCAGTAATTTTAGGAATGATAGCTTTATAATTTCCGACTTTTGTATAATCCACTACTGTTCCTTTAAATTGAGAATCAATAATACTTTCTTGAATGATTTGTTCACCCGGCTTTAAGTTTAGTGTAGAGAGTTTCGCGCATGTTCCAGTTCCGCAGGGAGACCGGTCGATTTGTCCATCTCCAAAAACAACAGTATTTTTATAATGATTTTTACCTAATTGTAAACTAAATTCGACTAGATCAACTGTATTGATTTCCGGTATCTCAGGATGTTTGATCGTTAGTTGCTGATTGGCGGCTTCTCTAATCGTTGTACCAAGGGCAGCTATTTTGTCCTGCTCCTCAATATTCAATTTTAAATTGAACTGCTCGGCATCCACTATCGCAAAAAAGCTTCCTCCAAAAGCGATGTCTACCGTTATCCAACCCGCATTCTTTATTAAAATTTTGATATCCTTCTCCAATAAGAAGGCAGGTACATTTATAAAAGAGACCTCTTTCACTTTGGAATTTTCATATGTGACATAACATTCAACTACTCCAGAAGGCGTGTCTAGAAAAATCTTCTCCTTTTTTTCGATAAGACCGGTATTAATAGCCACTGTAATAGAAGCAATGGTTCCGTGACCACACATATTCAGGTAACCGCCGCTGTCCATAAACAACACACCAAGATCGCATTCGGGGTGACAAGGTTGAGTTAAAATAGCCCCAAACATATTTAAGTGTCCTCTTGGTTCATGCATAAGAAGCTTGCGGATGTTATCCATCTCCGCTTGCACGTGCTGTTTCTTTTCCATCATCGTCTGGCCTTGGATTTCCGGCATACCTCTAACCACGATTCTAGCGGCCTCTCCCATGGCATGGGCATCAATTGTTTCAATGAAGTTGAAGTCTTTTAATTCTACCATCTGTTCGTAACCTCCCGAAAAATGTATATAAACGTTTATATAGTTATATAAGCAATTAGCGTGCCAACTTGATTATTGCGTACAGTAGGCGCATTGCTATTAATTTTGTTATTAAGTAAAATAAAATTGTTTAATAAGTTTACAAAAGTGTAAAATTAGATTGGATAACTACTTTGCAAATTTACACTAAGGGGGCTATATAGTGAGCAAAATTCCACTTGAACATTCAACCCATTATTTAAGATCGCTAATTGAGATGAGCCCAGACGCAGTGACGATAGTAAACTCATCGGGAGAAGTGGAATATTGGAATAAGCAGGCCGAATTAATCTATAGTATCCCGCTGAAAAAAATTAAAAATAAGAGAATTAGTGAGTTCTTTAAAAAAGAAGATTTAAAAGTGTTAGAGATACTAGAAACCAAAAAGCCCGTTTTCAATGCCTATCATCAGCCCCGTCCAGATAAACATGTAATGATTAGTTCAGCTCCTATTTTTAATGGAGAAGGGAAGTTAATCGGCGCTATCTCTATAGATCAAGATATTACAAATGTCGTAAAGTTGAATGAGAAGTTAGCATTAACGACTACACAATTGCAAAAATTAAAGCAGCAGTACAATTTACAAGGACAAATCGGTCCTTTAGCTGAGATTAAAGGAAATAGTATGGCTATAAGGCAAACGAAGGAATTGGCTCTCAAGGTGGCGAAAACTGACGCAACGGTTTTGATTCAAGGAGAAAGTGGTGTTGGTAAAGAATTATTTTCACAAGGCATTCATGAAGCTAGCTTAAGAAAAGATCAACCGTTCATCCCGATTAACTGTGGGGCTATTCCTGAAGCATTATTTGAAAGTGAGTTTTTCGGCTATGAAAAAGGATCCTTTACAGGTGCGTATAAGGATGGTAAAGCAGGGAAAGTGGAAATGGCAGACGGAGGGACTTTATTTCTAGATGAAATCGGCATGCTACCTCTTGACATGCAAGTAAAACTGTTGAGGGTATTACAAGAAAGAGAGGTTTGTCGAGTCGGTGGAAATAAATCGATAAAGGTTGATATCCGAATTGTGGCGGCCACTAACAGTGATTTAAAGGAAATGGTTAAGCAAGGAACATTTCGCGAGGATTTATATTATCGGCTAAATGTAGTGACCTTGAAAATCCCTTCACTTCGGGAGCGCATTGAAGACATTCCGACCTTAGTCAAAAGTTTTATACAAGAGTACGCTATAAAGTATCAGAAAGAAGAACCAAATCTTTCGAAGAGCGCTCTGCAAATGTTCATGAACTATCAATGGCCCGGCAACATCAGAGAACTAAAAAATGTGGTGGAAAGAATGATTATCTTCACTGATGAAGCGACCATAACTCCAGAAGACATTGCTCCTATTTTTCCAGTGGATATAAAAAGAGAACTACCGAATGAAGCAGAGAGTGACAGCCTCTTTCAAGAGAAAGCCCTTTTAGAAAAGGAAAGAATAGAGGCAGTTCTTGCTGAAACTTATGGAAACAAAAGTGCGACAGCTAAAAAACTAGGAATCTCCCGGGTCACTCTATACAATAAAATAAAAGCATATAATATAAAGGGGTAATAGAAACAAAGGAATTAACGTTGATCAACTTTATTAATAGAGAGCAGTTTAACTTGGATGCTTATCTTACCCATTTATTACGCTATAAAGCTTCGCAAACAGCGGGCGTTAAATTTATGGAACGAGTGAAATTTGAACGATGAATCCTCTTTGAATGGAGGATTTTTTGTTTTTTATCTATGTGCAACTATCTGTCATTGCTGTAGAACTTAATTACTTTCTATTTTTTCTAAAAAACTTATTGACTTATTTATTAATCGCATGGTATATTGGTTTTCCGCCGTTAAAAGAAGGCGTTTTTAAAAAACATTTTATAAAAAAATGTTGACACCAATATTGTAATATGTTATTATAATATAGTTGTCGTTGATAACGGCAACAAAACGAATTGATCTTTGAAAACTGAACAAAATACATGCCAGTAAGTTAATTCTTATTTTTAAATTATGAGCAAGTCAAACA
>NZ_JBIQDP010000048.1:0-13612 GCF_045370945.1 Pseudobacillus sp. 179-B 2D1 NHS | reverse complement strand
TGGTAGTTGGGGGATTCCCCCTGTGAGAGTAGGACGCTGCCAGGCAATCCAAAAGAACAGCAGACGCTGTTCTTTTTATTTTTGTCTATATATAAACTCTTCAAGATTGCCTATCCCGAAGCTTCTCTTTTTGCTATTTGTATGACGAGCAGGATACAATGTACTCATAAACTAATGAAGGAGGAAATGAATGGATACCATTTATCATATCGATGTAACGGATAGTAAAGGTGAGTCGGTTTCAATGGCAGACTTTCAGGGACAAGTACTGTTAATTGTAAATACAGCTAGCAAATGTGGTTTTACCCCGCAGTTTAAGGAATTACAATCACTTTATGAGAAATATAAAGACCAAGGGTTTACCGTGCTAGGTTTTCCTAGTGATGAATTTATGAATCAGGAATTTGATGAGCAGCAAAAAATTATTGAATTTTGCCAGCTTAATTACGGTGTTACTTTTCCTATGTTTCAGAAAACCCATGTAAAAGGGAAAAATATTCACCCTTTATTTAATTACTTAACTGCTCAGCAATCGGGACTGCTTACAGGCACAATCAAGTGGAATTTTACTAAGTTTTTAGTGAGCCGTGAAGGTACTGTGGTTCGCCGATACGCGCCAAAAACCTCCCCTCTGAAAATAGAAAATGATTTGCAAGGCTTATTGTAACCTAACGTTTTAAAGTGACTTTATTGTATGCCCTTATCTAAGTATTGTTCAACTAAGAGAGGGATTTTACACTGAGAGATGTGTAAAAACTGTTTGATTAAAGAGTACTCTTTTCCTGGAGCATGTTTTAATAATTCATACCACCACTCTGTTTCATACCTGGCAATCATACTAAGATTATAAAGCAAGGCATAATACACTAATAGCTCTGGATAAAAGGCTTCAAGTGTTTTATGACGGGAAAATACCCAATGGTTTGCTGTCATATCGAACCGGCATGGTGCCGGAGGAATCTCACTGGAGATTTTTATCCATACATCATTTTTGTGAGCCTTGTCCACTGTAATACAGCCGTTGGTTTTTTGCTCAAGAAAATCAGATAATCTTTTTTCCGTCATTTGGTAGTCATCTAAGATTTGTGACGGCAAACGATAAAGATCCATATTATGCTTTTGGAGCAAATGAAAAGGTTGTTCCCCTGTCTGGAAAGAAAATACACGTGCTAGCTCAGGGATTTGCATAAGCAAATCGCGCATATTCAATTTAAATCCTTCAAGATGTTCCACGTGAAACATTTTTTCACTAAAGTGACCAAAAAGTCCATGGCGTTGAGTACGAATTTCATCCTTTAAGAAAGAGTAATTTTGCTTCTTTCTTTTTCTTGTAGAAAGGCCATGGGCCAAAACATGAACAGTTGCAGGATAGGATGGGTCTACTGCCAATAAACAAGCTTTTATATAATGGCTTAATCCATAAAAAATAAGAACTGGCTGAATGGATAGCGGTGACTGCGCTGACTGTCTTAAAAAAACATTGCCATGCTCCAGGCTATATATAAAACGAAGGCAATTGTTATAAGCTGCTTCCTCCGCGTTGGGTAAAGCAAGAAGATGATAAGATGATTGCAAGAACTTCTTAGCATCTTCTGTATTTTGGTAAGGCAGCAAAACATCCAAATGGTGTAGTAGTTGATTATCCATATTGACCTCCGAATATTCTAAAAAGTCTAACATATCGAACATACCTTGACAGTATTTTGTCCAATTGATAACCTACTAATAATATTTTTGACCAGGAGGCTCATAAAATGTGGGAAAATAAGTTTTCAAAGGAAGGGTTGACGTTCGATGATGTTTTGTTAGTGCCAGCTAAATCTGACGTCTTACCAAAAGATGTTAGTTTGCAAACTGCGTTGACAGACACGTTGAAATTAAACATTCCTCTTATCAGTGCCGGAATGGATACAGTAACAGAAGCAGAAATGGCTATTGGAATGGCCCGTCAAGGCGGACTAGGAATCATTCATAAAAATATGAGCATTGAACAGCAAGCTGAACAAGTGGATAAGGTAAAACGTTCAGAAAGTGGCGTTATTACTGATCCTTTCTTCTTAACACCAGAGCACCAAGTTTTTGATGCTGAACATTTAATGGGCAAATATCGTATTTCTGGTGTACCAATCGTAAACAATGAAGAGGAACAAAAACTTGTTGGCATTTTAACGAACCGTGATTTGCGCTTTATCCAAGATTATTCCATCCTCATTAAAGATGTTATGACGAAAGAAGATCTTGTGACAGCTCCAACTGGCACAACTTTAGAAGAAGCAGAAAAAATTCTTCAAAAGTATAAAATTGAAAAGCTCCCACTAGTGAATGAAGAAGGTAAATTAAAGGGATTAATTACAATCAAAGATATTGAAAAAGTAATTGAGTTTCCTAATTCTGCAAAGGATCACCAAGGACGTCTCTTAGTAGGAGCAGCAGTAGGCGTAACGAAGGATACAATGAAACGTATCGAAATGCTTGTAAAAGCGAATGTAGACGCCATTGTGGTCGATACTGCTCATGGACATTCAAGAGGAGTTATTGACACTGTAAGAGACATACGCGCTGCTTATCCGGATTTAAACATTATTGCCGGAAACGTAGCAACTGCAGAAGCAACAAGAGAATTGTTTGAAGCAGGGGCAGATGTTGTAAAAGTAGGTATCGGTCCTGGATCTATTTGTACAACGCGAGTAGTCGCAGGGGTAGGTGTCCCTCAAATTACCGCTATTTATGATTGTGCTACGGAAGCACGCAGGCAAGGAAAAGCCATTATTGCAGACGGCGGCATTAAGTATTCCGGAGATATTGTTAAAGCGCTCGCTGCAGGCGGACATGCTGTTATGCTCGGCAGTTTGTTAGCAGGAACAAAAGAAAGCCCAGGCCAAACAGAAATTTACCAGGGACGCCAATTTAAAGTTTATCGCGGCATGGGTTCTGTCGGTGCCATGGAAAAAGGGTCAAAAGACCGTTATTTCCAAGAGGATGCAAAGAAATTCGTTCCGGAGGGAATTGAAGGCCGTATCCCTTACAAAGGTCCTGTTTCAGAAACGATTTATCAATTAATCGGCGGTTTGCGTGCAGGGATGGGATACTGTGGAACTGAAAGCCTTACAAATCTACGCGAAGATGCTCAATTTATTCGAATGACGGGTGCAGGATTGAGAGAAAGCCATCCACATGATGTGCAAATTACAAAAGAAGCACCTAACTATTCTTTATCTTAAATTTATTAACTGTATGAGAGGCATGCTTTCCTTTCATACAGTTTTTTTGTTTTAGAGGAAAAAACTGAGCCATTTCTCTTCTATATTTCTAAAAGATGTTTGTGATACAATAACGAATGTGTGAATAAAAGATGGAGGGTTTATTAGTGAGGAATCAAATGTTCAAAAAAGGGATCGCTTTTATGCTCAGTTTATTATTAGTGGCTGGTCTTTGGCAGCCTCGTCCGAGTGTACAAGCAGAAGAACCCCTAAAGGTCAATGCTGCTGCTGCCATATTAATTGATTCAGAGACTGGACAGATACTGTATGAAAAGAATGCAGATAAAATGCTCGGTGTCGCCAGTATGACGAAAATGATGACGGAATATTTGTTATTGGAAGCGATTAAGGAGAAAAAAGTAACATGGGATCAAGAATATACGGTTAGTGAATACGTCTATAAAATTTCACAAGATCGTGGCTTATCCAACGTGCCTCTTCGTCTAGGAGAAAAGTATAATGTTCGGGAATTGTACGAAGCGATGACTATTTATTCTGCTAATGCAGCCACCATTGCACTGGCGGAAACCATTGCTGGATCCGAAGCGAATTTTGTAAAATTAATGAATAAAAAAGCGAAAGAACTTGGCTTAGAAAAATATAAATTTGTCAATGCCTCAGGACTAAGCAATAAAGATTTAAAAGGCATGCATCCAAGCCCGGGAACTCCTAAGGATGAAAACATGATGTCAGCTAAAACAACTGCTACATTAGCTTTTCATTTAGTGAAAGAATATCCAGAAGTACTTGAAACAGCTAGTATAACAAAAAAGAAATTCCGCGAAGGCACCGATGATGAAACGAACATGGAGAACTGGAACTGGATGCTTCCTTCTTTAGTATTTGCATACGAAGGGATGACAGGATTAAAGACTGGTTCCACAGATTTTGCGGGTTATTGCTTTACAGGAACGGCTGAAAGAGACGGTAAGAAATTGATCAGTGTGGTGATGGATGCTACTGATGACAAAGGAAAAGGAGACCATAAAGCTCGTTTCACAGAAACGAAAAAGCTGCTCGACTATGGCTTCAATCAATTCGATCGTAAAGAGGTTATTAAGAAGGGTGCTACGGTAAAAGGATACGAGTCAGCACCTGTAAACAAAGGAAAAGAAAAAGAAGTAGCAATGAAGGCAGGAAAGCCATTAGTTGTATATGTAGGAAAAGGGCAAAAAACGAACTATAATAAAACTTTCCGCATGGAAAGTTCGGAAAATGTCGATTCTAAAAAAGTCCAAGCACCGATAAAAAAAGGAAAAGTGGTTGGTTTTATAACGCTATCTCCTCAAAACGGATCTGAATTAAAATATATTGAACATAAAGAGAAGAATCATGCAGAAGTGCCGATGGTAGCGGCTAAAACAGTCGAAAAAGCAAATTGGTTTATTCTATCAATGAGAGCGATCGGCGGCTTCTTTGCAGGGATTTGGACAGCGGCAGTGGATACGGTAACTGGTTGGTTTTAATAAAAATCACCTTCTGTTCTTGACAGGAGGTGATTTTTCGTGTTTATTAATATTTAAGCAATACATAAAATTTTTGAACTAGTGAAAAAATTATATGCTGAAAAATAAACAATGACCATAGGGGGAGAAGAAAATGAATACAGGTACAGATCGTGTAAAACGTGGAATGGCAGAAATGCAAAAAGGCGGCGTTATTATGGATGTCGTCAATGCAGAGCAGGCAAAGATTGCAGAAGAAGCCGGGGCAGTAGCAGTTATGGCTTTAGAGCGTGTCCCTTCTGATATTCGTGCAGCAGGCGGGGTCGCTCGTATGGCAGATCCGCGTATCATGGAAGAAGTTATGCAGGCTGTTACAATTCCGGTAATGGCAAAAGCACGTATCGGCCACATTGTAGAAGCGCGTGTGTTAGAAGCGATGGGTGTCGACTATATTGACGAAAGTGAAGTGTTAACACCGGCTGATGAAGAGTATCATTTATTGAAAAGTGATTTCACCGTTCCTTTCGTTTGTGGGTGCCGTGATTTAGGCGAAGCAGCTCGTCGAATCGGTGAAGGAGCAGCGATGCTTCGTACAAAAGGAGAGCCAGGTACAGGAAACATTGTAGAAGCTGTCCGTCACATCCGTAAAGTAAATGCGCAAGTACGCAAAGTGGTCCACATGAACGAAGATGAATTGATGACAGAGGCAAAATTATTAGGGGCTCCATACGAAGTGTTATTAGAGATTAAACGTGAAGGCCGCCTTCCGGTCGTTAACTTTGCAGCAGGCGGTGTAGCTACTCCAGCAGATGCTGCTCTTATGATGCAGCTTGGAGCAGACGGTGTTTTCGTTGGTTCTGGTATCTTCAAATCAGATAATCCAGCAAAATTTGCTAAAGCAATCGTAGAAGCAACAACACACTATCAGGATTACAAATTGATTGCCGAGCTTTCAAAAGATCTTGGAACAGCGATGAAGGGAATTGAAATTTCTACATTAGAGCCAGCAGCTCGCATGCAAGATCGCGGCTGGTAATAAAAGGAGCGGATCGTATGTTGAAAATCGGTGTATTAGGACTTCAGGGAGCTGTTCGTGAACATATCCGCTCAATCGAGGCATCAGGAGCTGAAGGTGTTGTTGTAAAAAAAGCAGAACAGTTAGCGGAGCTGGACGGATTAATTCTTCCGGGCGGTGAAAGTACAACGATGCGCCGGCTCGTTGATCGATACGGATTTATGGAGCCGCTCAGAGAGTTTGGACGTCAAGGCAAACCGATGTTTGGCACATGTGCTGGATTAATTATGCTCGCAAATAGCATTGTTGGCTATGACGAACCGCATATCGGTTTAATGGACATTACGGTTGAACGTAATTCCTTTGGACGACAAAGAGAAAGTTTTGAGGCAAATTTAGCGGTTAAAGGGATTGCTGACTCCTACACAGCTGTTTTCATCAGGGCTCCACATATCGTCTCAGTTGGAGAGGAAACAGAAATCCTCGCTGAATATGAAGGCCGGATTGTTGCTGCAAGAGATCGGAATTTCTTAGCCTGTTCTTTCCATCCGGAATTAACGGACGATCATAGCATAACAAAATATTTTGTTCAAATGACTGAACAAGCAAAATTAGCACACGTTTAAGAATATAGATAAAGACTATTTTCAGTTCTCTGAGTTGATGAGACAACCAACAGAGAAAGAGAGTGTTTGTTCATAGCCAGGAACGCGGAAAAGCTTTTCTTTTCCGCGTTTTTATATAGGTGATTTTTGCTGGGCTTGCACCGGCGATAAGAATGTAGTACATTAATTTATATCAATTTTATACAGAAATCGATGACAGGAAGTAGTAACAGGTGGTCGTTCGATCAGAGAGCCGGTGGGTGGTGTGAACCGGAGGAAGACGCTTGTGAATCCGTCCTTGAGAGAAGCGCTGAATGAAGTGTTGTAGTAGGCGTTTACGGTAAAACCGTTATTTTTTCGAGTGGAAAGCAGATCGCTTTCAACTAGGGTGGCAACGCGGGTACAACTCGTCCCTTTTTTAGGGACGGGTTTTTTGTATGCAAAAAACTAAAAGGAGGACATTAGTTATGTTAGATATCAAATTTTTACGCAACAATTTTGCAGAAGTGAAAAGTCGCCTGCAGCATCGAGGCGAGGATTTATCTGCTCTCAATAACTTTGAAGAGCTAGACCAACGTCGTCGTGAATTGCTTGTAGAGACAGAAGAGCTGAAGAGCAAAAGAAATAGTGTGTCTCAGCAAGTAGCTCAATTAAAACGGGAAAAACAGGATGCTGACCATTTAATCAAAGAAATGCGTGAAGTTGGCGACCGTATTAAACAATTCGATGAAGAGCTCCATCAAGTAGAAGAAAAATTGAATCATCTGCTATTAACGATCCCGAATATTCCACATGAGAGTGTGCCGGTCGGTGAAAGTGAAGATGATAACATCGAAGTCCGTACATGGGGAGAAGTGCCTCAATTTGATTTCGAAGCGAAGCCTCACTGGGAAATTGCTGATGAATTGAACATTCTTGATTTTGAACGGGCTGGAAAGGTAACAGGAAGCCGCTTTGTCTTCTATAAAGGCATGGGAGCAAAGCTTGAGAGAGCATTGATTAGCTTTATGCTTGATCTGCATACCGAAGAACATGGATACACAGAAATGCTACCGCCATACTTAGTGAACAGAACGAGTATGACAGGAACCGGACAACTGCCGAAGTTTGAAGAAGATGCCTTTTTAATCGAGAAAGAAGATTATTTCCTTATACCAACATCTGAAGTACCGGTAACGAATTATCATCGTGATGAAATTTTGAGCGCTGAAGAACTGCCGATTGCTTATACGGCTTATAGCACCAACTTCCGCTCTGAAGCCGGCTCTGCCGGACGGGACACACGCGGATTGATCCGCCAGCATCAATTCAACAAAGTGGAGCTCGTCCGTTTTGTAAAACCGGAAGAGTCTTATAATGAGCTTGAAAAACTAACAGGCCACGCAGAGAAAGTATTGCAATTGTTAAAGCTTCCTTACCGGGTAATGAGCATGTGTACTGGTGATCTTGGGTTCACAGCAGCTAAAAAGTACGACATTGAAGTTTGGATTCCGACACAGGACACCTACCGTGAAATTTCATCTTGTAGTAATTTTGAAGCATTCCAGGCACGCCGTGCGAACATTCGTTTCCGCCGCGAGAAAAACAGCAAGCCGGAGCATGTTCACATACTAAATGGCTCTGGATTAGCAATCGGCCGTACAGTTGCTGCCATTTTAGAAAATTACCAGCAGGAAGATGGCAGTGTCATCATCCCTGAAGTGCTTCGTCCTTATATGAGAGGACAGGAAAGAATTTCTCATTAATTATTCTGACCAGAAGGGAAAGGTTCTCTTCTGGTTTTAATCTTGTTGACATATGTTTGTTTTTTAGTTGTATGGGCTTGCTGATCAGGCCGTCTCTCAGCACATATATGCTTCGAAGAATAGGCGCTTTCAAGCGACCTAAATGTAACAAAAATAGACATTGCTTTCATTTTAAAAAGAATGTTGACATTATAAATAAATATATGATAAATTAATTCTTGTCGATACGGAGGAATACCCAAGTCTGGCTGAAGGGATCGGTCTTGAAAACCGACAGGCGGGTTAAACCGCGCGGGGGTTCGAATCCCTCTTCCTCCGCCATTATTGATAACAAGCGCATAAATTGGAGATAATGAAATCCGCTGCCTGTAGGCAGCGGATTTTTTTATCTTTATCTGAAAGTATTTTGTCCATATTCATCGATAAATTCGTCTACTTTTCTCGTGTCAGCGCTCAATACGGTTTGCATCATTTCAAGGGCATAATGATTATCTTTTTCTGTTTCTGAGGCGATAGCATCTCGAGGAACAAAGATGGAATATTCTCTCATATAAGCGTCATTGGCTGTGAAGAATACGCAAATGTTGCCAGCGACTCCGGTAATGATAACAGAATCTACATCGAGCTGCCGTAACAGTGTGTTTAATGCCGTGCCATAGAAGCCCGAGTGTTTCGGCTTGATTAGGAAATAATCATCAGGTTCAGGCTTGATCTGTTGTATAATAGGTTCGCTGCGATCATTAACAGCGTGGCCCATTACTGTATTTAAGTCAGCCTTCCAAAGGCCGTAATGATCATTTACATAAATGACGGGAATTTGTTGTTGCTTACAAAACTTTTTTAACTTTACTACAGAGGAACAGATATCCGTTGTATTAGCGGCAAGTAAATCTCCCCGGGGGAAATCAAAATCATTAATTAAGTCGACTATTAATAAAGCATATTTTTTGCTTAATTCTGCCATGTGTACTTCCTCCTTTTTCTCTACCGTCATTTTTACCCCATTTCACTTAAAAGGAGACAGATTTATGAAAAAAAATGATGGATTTTATATGAAACTTGCCATCGAAGAAGCAAAAAAAGCTGCAGCGCTTGGCGAAGTACCTATTGGAGCGGTCATTGTCCTAAACGGCGAAGTCATTGCTTCGGCCTATAATCTACGGGAGACTACCCAGAATGCTGTTACGCATGCCGAGCTGCTGGCGATCGAAAAAGCATGCCAAAAAACAGGCTCCTGGCGTCTGGAGGGAGCTGAGCTCTATGTTACGCTGGAGCCTTGCCCAATGTGCAGCGGAGCAATTATTTTATCGAGGGTGGAGCGAGTGGTTTACGGCGCAAAAGATCCGAAAGCAGGATGCGCAGGCACATTGATGAATTTATTGGAGGATAACCGGTTTAACCACCAAAGCGAAGTTGTTTCAGGGGTGCTTGAAGAGGAGTGCGGTAGTCTGCTATCTAGTTTCTTTCAAGAGCTTCGCAAGAGGAAGAAGAAAGAGAAAAAAAGAATGAAGGAACAGCAGAAAGAAGAAAGTGAAGAATAAATGCAACTGCTGTCCAGTATGCCTCGTATTTTATTGTTAAAAATAGGATGAGCATCTGATCTAGAGTATATATTGCTTTTTTTTCTGTAAAGGAGTATAATAATTTTTGTGTCAGGTAAATGATAAAATCATTTTCGGCACCTTAACTATATGGTATCAATCTTGCCGTGCTAGGTGGGGAGGTAGCGGTGCCCTGTACTCGCAATCCGCTCTAGCGGGACTGAATCCCTTCCCGAGGCTTGCTATACTGTAGGGTCTGCCTTAAGTAAGTGGTGTTGACATCCGGGTCCTGCGCAATGGGAACCCATGAACCATGTCAGGTCCGGAAGGAAGCAGCATTAAGTGGACTCTCTCATGTGCCGCAGGGTAGCCTGGATCGAGCTAACTGCTTAAGTAACGCTTATGGTTAGAAGTCGACGGAAGGTGCACGGCAGTTAAATTATGATAATGAAACAACTCATCCATTTTGGATGAGTTTTTTTATGAGAACTTTGAAAAAGCAAATTCGAATAAGGTATAATACTATTTATAGAAATGGCGGAAAAGGAGGGAAAAAATGAGCTACCAGGCGTTATATCGTGTATGGCGGCCGCAAAGTTTTATCGATGTTGTTGGACAGGAACATATCACTAAAACATTGCAAAATGCCCTCCTGCAAGAAAAAATATCGCATGCCTATTTATTTTCTGGTCCAAGAGGAACTGGGAAAACGAGCGCCGCAAAGATTTTGTCAAAAGCGGTGAACTGTGAACAGGCACCAACAGCGGAACCATGTAATGAATGTGCCTCCTGCCGAGGGATTACAGACGGTTCTATTCAGGATGTTATTGAGATAGATGCCGCATCTAACAATGGTGTGGATGAGATTCGCGATATTCGTGACAAAGTGAAATATGCACCAAGTGCAGTAAAGTATAAAGTGTATATTATTGACGAAGTCCATATGCTTTCTACCGGAGCTTTTAACGCGCTTCTGAAAACACTGGAGGAACCACCAAGACATGTGATTTTTATATTGGCCACCACAGAGCCACATAAAATTCCTCTAACGATTATTTCTCGGTGTCAGCGTTTTGATTTTAAAAGAATTACGTCACAAGCCATTGTTGGGCGGATGGAGCTCATTATGGCGGAGAGCGGATTAGTTTACGATGAAAAGGCGCTGCCTATTATTGCAAGGGCGGCAGAAGGTGGCATGAGGGATGCACTGAGTCTGCTTGATCAGGCATTGTCTTACAGTGATGCTCAATTAACCGAAGAGGATGCCTTGACGGTTACTGGAGCGGTTGGACAAGGAATGTTAAATGAACTTGCGGAAGCTGTATTAGAGAACGATACGGCGGCTGCGCTTGCTATTCTGGAAAAGTTATTGATGCAAGGAAAAGATCCTGCCCGTTTTGCTGAGGATTTCGTGCTTTATTTTCGTGATATGTTGCTCTACAAAACAGCGCCCAACCTGGAGGAGTCACTTGCCCGGGTAATGGTTGATGAAGCCTTCACTTCTGTAGCAGAAAAAATGGACTTGGAAAGTATCTATGAGAACATTCATATACTGAATGAAACTCAACAGGAGATGAAGTTCAGCAACCATGCCAGAATATATATGGAAGTAGCGCTTGTGAAAATATGTCAACGGCGTTCTTCAGGAGCAGTAGCAGAAATTCCGGCAGTCCAAGAACTAATTGGGCGCATTCAGTCACTTGAAAAAGAAGTGCAGCAGTTAAGAAGCCAGCCTGTTCAACAGGTGGAACAAGCGGATACACAAAGTGCGGCTAGGCGCCCGAGCCGGTCTTCAAACGGGTTTAAGGCACCTGTCGCTAAAATTGAAAAAGTGCTGTCTGAAGCGACCAAGAAGGACGTCCAACTTATTAAGAGTCGCTGGGGAGAAATGCTGGATATTTTAGGGCAGCGGCAAATGCGTTCACAAGCAGCTCTGTTAAATGATGCCGAGCCTGTGGCTGCTTCTCAGGAAGCTTTCGTGTTAAAGTTTAAATATGAAATTCATTGCCAGATGGCATTCGAAAATAAACGTTTTATCGATTCCATCTCTTCTGTGCTTCAAGAGTTGACAGGAAATATCTATCAGGTTGTGTGTGTACCGGAAGAAGCATGGCTTACCATCAGGCAGAATTTTATCAAGACACAAAAGAATGATAGTGATGAACAAGAAGTTGAGCAAACCGAAGATCCATTGATTGCTGAAGCATTAAAGCTTGTAGGGGAAGATTTGCTAGAAATCAAAGACTAATAAATAACTGGAGGATGATTACGATGCGTGGAATGGGAAATATGCAAAATATGATGAAGCAAATGCAAAAAATGCAAAAGAAGATGGCAGAAGCACAAGAAGAGCTCGCTGCAAAAGAATTTGAAGGCACAGCAGGGGGCGGAATGGTCACTGTTAAAATTTCTGGTCAAAAAGAGATTGTAGACGTTTTAATTAAAGAGGAAGCTGTCGATCCCGATGATGTAGAAATGCTCCAAGACTTGGTACTTGCAGCCACAAATGATGCGCTTAGAAAAGTGGAGGAAGAAACAAACAAGACAATGGGCCAATTTACAAAAGGGATGAACCTTCCTTTCTAGGAGGTTTTATAAACTATGTACTATCCTGAACCGATAACTAAGCTGATTGATAGCTTTATGAAACTGCCAGGCATCGGGCCGAAAACAGCGGCCCGTCTGGCGTTTTTTGTCCTAGATATGAAAGAAGAGGATGTTCTTGATTTTGGAAAGGCCCTCGTAAATGCCAAGAGGGATTTAACCTACTGTTCTGTTTGCGGGCATATTACCGACAAAGATCCTTGTGCCATCTGCGAAGATGAACGGCGTGATCGCAGTGTCGTTTGCGTAGTGCAGGATCCCAAAGACGTTATTGCCATGGAGAAAATGAAAGAATATAACGGTCTTTATCATGTATTACATGGAGCTATCTCTCCAATGGAAGGAATCGGTCCTGAAGATATCAACGTCCCGGATCTGTTAAAAAGATTACAGGATGAAACGATTAAAGAAGTTATCTTGGCGACGAATCCCAATATTGAAGGAGAAGCAACAGCTATGTATATTTCCCGCCTGTTAAAGCCATCCGGCATTCGTGTCACTCGTATTGCTCATGGTTTGCCAGTCGGCGGTGATTTGGAGTATGCCGATGAGGTAACCTTGTCAAAAGCACTTGAAGGCAGAAGGGAAGTATAGAAAAGATGTTTTTCCGAAAAAAAGCCAAGCTGCACGCTGCTTATAATGCCGAATTGATTCAACTTCTGGAAAGATCGAAACAAGAATGGTTTAAACATCGTGAATTGTTACGCTTGAGCTTTGAACCGAATGAAGAGCTCGCTGCCCAAACAAAAATGTATGAAGCCAGGTACTTCTTTTTATTTAGAGAAGCAAGAAAAAGAAACATCCGCATAAAGCAATAATCTCTTTCATATTCTTGAAATGTGGACAAACTTCATTGAGAGAATAGGAGAGAGGCCAATTGTACATTGCTGGAGGTGTGATTCTTTTTATTTTGTTGATCAGCCTAATAGCAGGCATGTCATCACCTGTGTCGCCGTTAAAGGTAATTGGTATTCTTTGTGTGAAGTTGGCAGTTGGTGCATGTTTTCTCTTTTTGTTGAATTCATTCAGCGGAGATTATGGCCTGCACGTACCAATCAATTTTGTTACTTCTGCGGTTGCCGGCATTTTAGGTGTCGCAGGTGTCGCATCCTTAGCGATCATCCAATTGTGGATTATCGGATAAGCAGTACGGATTTAGGCCGTGCTGCTTTTTTATTATCCTCTTACTTAATTATTTTTAAAAAAGTATTGACGGCTGCTAGCTGACTTGGTATATTAGAAAACGTTGCTGAAGAAAATAAACAGTTAATGAAAATAAAAAAAGTTGTTGACTTTTCATCAAGAACTTGGTAAGATAATAAAGTCGCTTGATTGCGACGCAATAATTGAACATTGAAAACTGAACAAAATACATGCCAGTAAGTTAATTCTTATTT
>NZ_JBIQDP010000047.1:0-13787 GCF_045370945.1 Pseudobacillus sp. 179-B 2D1 NHS | reverse complement strand
TTTTTGTGACCCCATTGAAAAGTTAGGCTCTGCCTAACCCCACACGTTAAGTGGGGGCATTTTTCCCTTATGCTCTTTGCTGTACTTCCAGCAGTTCCGTAGTCACGGAATTGCTGGCAAAAGAGACATGCTAAACACCTGCATGTCTCTTTCTCTTTCTAAAAACATTTTGTCGTTTTTAGAGTAATGGAACATATAAATGGGGTGATTTTTTGGACATTAAAATTCGCAAGATCGACGTAGCAGCGGTTAAAAAAATTGATCAAATGGCAAAGAAAAAGAATTTGTCACGTAATGAATTTTTAAAAATTCATCTTGAAAAGTTGGCTTATATTGATCCGTTTATCCAAGAAAGAAATCAAATAGAAGAGTCCATTCATCATTTTATTGCTGTATTGGGAAGAGTGACCGATATGGTAAAAGAAAATAATGAAGAAGTAAAAAAGTTAAAGACCCTTTTCTTAATGATGATGGATACAGAAGAGAGCGAGGTAGATCAATTTATGAATATTTTTGGAGGGGGTTCAAGTGAGCCAGATAAAAAAAACCTTTAGGTTTAATAAAAGAACAGTTGATAAAATTTTAACATTGGCCAACGAAAAAAATATATCACAAACAAGTGCTATTGAGTTAGCAATGGATAGATATTTTGAAGATCGTCATGAAGAAAGAATATCATTAATTGAATCAATAGATAGTTTGGTTGAGCGACATCTTGAAGAGAAATTAACACCGTTAAAGAATGACTTAAATCGAGTACGGATCGCTGCCAACATCATTGATAAGCATGTGCAAATGATCTTGGAGTTTTGGAATCATTACTTTGTTATTCATGAATTTAAAGCGTTAGGAACAACGGAAAAACTCAAAACAAATGAGCTTCAGGAAGCAGAAGAGTTAATTATGAAACGTATTGCTCACAACCGTCAACGTAAACTTGACTCTGAAACTAAAAGGAAAAAAGCTGAATGAGTAAGTCGCCGGGAGTTGTTTTAAAGAGCAAATTCGTTATGCCTAGTTCCAGTGAATATAATAATTACGTAGAATATATGGATCGTGACGATGTTAAAAAAGGAATTAATATTGATAGAGATTCAAACAACATGAACGACTTTCAGGTTTATCATTCTTATATAAATTACATGAGTGATGAAGAGAAAGAAGGATCTCTATTTACCAATACTATTGATGAATTGAATTTAAAACAAAAAAAAGAATTGAAAGAAATATTCCATGTTGCTCAAAAAAATGGATCTCCTCTTTGGCAAGATGTTATAAGTTTTGATAACGAATGGCTGAAGAAACAAAAGTTATATGATCCAAAAACGAGAGCACTTGATGAAATCAAAATAAAGAATGTAGTACGTGAAGCTGTTAAGGAAATGTTAAAGGCAGAAGATATGGAGGACTCGGCTATTTGGTCGGCAGCCATTCATTATAATACTGATAACATTCATGTCCATGTTGCAACCGTTGAACCAATCCCAACAAGAAAAAAGAAAAGAATCTTTGATAAAGAAAAAAAAGAATGGACGGAACAGTACAGGGCTAAAAGAAAACAGGGCACATTGGATAAGATGAAATCTAAAGTTGCTAATACAATTTTAGACCGAACAAAAGAAAGAAATCGGATCAATGAGTTAATTCGAGGATCAGTTTCAACCAAGAAAAATATAGACTTATCAACGTATAGAAAAACAAAAAATTTGTTCCAAAAAACTATAAAAAAACTTCCAGAAGATAGAGGGAAATGGCAGTATGGTTATCATGCTATTAATGAAGCTCGTCCTTACATTGATGAGATCGTGGACACCTACTTAAACACTCATCACCGAAAAGAAATGAAAGAACTGCACCAATTATTAGATGATGAAGTGCGTGTAATGAAAGAGCTATATGGTGAAGGAAGTAATTATGAAAGGTACAAAGAAACAAAAATTAACGATTTAAAAAAACGCATGGGTAATGCGGTACTTTTAGAGATGAAAGTATATGACAAGAGAGAGAAATGGCTTAGAGAAAAGGAATTAAAAAATCCTGTTCACTCCTACACAAAAAGCCGAGCTTGGAAACAAAGATCTTCCTTAGATTCTGCCATACGGAATCTGCAATTTAGATTAAGAAAAACCTATCATGAGTATCAAAAGGATCGAAATCTTGAAGAGTTTGATCGTACACTTGATGGTTATGAACGATGATTTAATCGTTCATTTTTTTATTTTGGAGGGGTTTTATGTCAAAGAAGTTGGTGCGTAACTATGTTGAAAACAATGGTTATTTATATTTAGGAGAAGGATATGGACTTATATTTTATACAAATGGTAAAGGACATATTTGGGGAGTGAATAGCCATACCATTTGTCAAACTTTCTCTAAAAAAAGAAGGGAGAAACTGAAATGAATACTACTGTTATTTTAGCAGAGAAGCCAAGTCAAGGGGCTGCCTATGCTGAAGCATTTCAAAAAGTAAAACGAGCAGACGGGTATTTTCAAGTTGAAGATAACCGTTTTTTTGATGGCCAAGCATTTATTACTTGGGGATTTGGCCATTTAGTAGAGTTAGTACAACCTGAAGCGTATAAGGATGAGTGGAAAGTTTGGGATATGAAATTTTTGCCGATACTCCCAAACACATTTAAATTTCAAGTGGCTAAGGATAAGAAAAAACAGTTTCAAGTTGTGAAGAATTTATTGAAACAAGCTAATGAAATTGTTGTGGCTACAGATTGTGATCGTGAGGGAGAGAACATTGCTAGAAGCATTATTGAAATGGCCGGGGTAAGTAATAAGCCAACAAAAAGACTATGGATTAATTCATTAGAAGTAGAGGAAGTACAAAAAGGGTTTCATCAATTAAAAGAAGGTGATTTGTATTTGTCTCTATATTTAGAAGCACAGGCCAGACAATTTAGCGATTGGTTAGTGGGTATAAATGCGTCACGCTTCTATACTTTAATGTTGCGGCAAAAAGGGTTACAAGATGTATTTAGTGTGGGTCGTGTACAATCACCGACACTTTATTTAATTTACCAAAGACAACGGGAAATTGAACATTTCAAGCCTCAACCATTTTATGAATATTTGGGCGATGTTCATGTAAAAGAAGGACAATTTGAAGCAAAGCATAAAGAACGCTTTTCGTCTAAAGAGGAAGCTTATTCTAATTTAAAAAAGCATGGGGTTAGTGAAGGAGAAAATCAAGGAGTCATCCAAAAATTAGAACAAACGTTAAAGGCAACAAAGTCACCCAAGCTTCATTCGCTTTCAACACTACAAGGAAAAGCAAATAAATTATGGAAGTATAGCCCTTCAACCGTTTTAAAAATCGTCCAAGCCCTTTATGAAAAAAAACTGATTACGTATCCACGAACAGATACACAGTACATTACAGAAAATGAATTTGTCTACCTCAAAGAAAACTTAACTAGTTATTTATCTTGTCTAGGTGTAGAGATAGCTGTCGCCTTTCCTGAACCTCAGAAACGGTTTGTCGATGGCCAAAAAGTTCAAGAACACTATGCGATAGTACCAACGAAGCAAATTGCTCAACTGGATAAATTGTCAGAAGAAGAGCGAAACATTTATCAGGAAATTGTTCTTACCACATTATCAATGTTTGCGCCCGATTATGAGTATGAAGAAACAGTGGTAGAAGTGAATGTGAATGGGCTTCTTTTTGAAAGGAAAGGAAAAGTTGAAAAATTAAAAGGGTGGAAAACTTTATTTGAAATATACGAAAAACCAAGTGAAGAAACAGAAAAACCTTCTGTTTTGCCGGTTATCACTGAAGGTGAAGCTTGTCTTGTGCATGTGAAATTAAAAGAGGGAATCACCCAAGCTCCTAAGCCTTATACTGAGGGGCAACTTATTCAGGTTATGAAGCGAGCTGGTAAAGATATTGAGGACGAAGCAGCTAAAGAGACGTTAAAAGAAACTGAAGGAATCGGCACAGAGGCAACCAGGGCTGGCATTATCGAAACACTAAAAGGACAAAAATATATTGAGGTTAAACGGAATATCGTATCTGTTACACCAAAAGGAAAAATTCTTTGTGAGGCAGTTGAAGGTACATTATTAGCCAGTCCTGAAATGACAGCCAAATGGGAACAATACTTGCGGAAAATTGGAAAGGGAGAAGGAACACAAGCAGCCTTCCTACAAAAAATTCAACAGTTTCTTCATTCTCTTATTTGTGAAGCACCGAAACAGATGGATCAACTTGATAAATCTGTTAAACAAATAAAACAAGAATCAAGTATAGGGGTATGCCCTGTTTGTGATAAAGGGAATATTCATGATAAAGGGAAGTTTTATGGATGCCATAGGTATCGAGAGGGGTGCAAGTTTTCTCTTCCAAAAACATACTGTGATAAAACATTGAGTGTAACAAACATTAAGAAGCTAATCAATGGTCAAAAGACTGGCTTAATCAAAGGGTTTAAGAGTACCAAAGGTCGCTCTTTTGATGCCTATTTGCGGATTCAGGATGGGAAATTATCGTTTGAGTTTCCAAATAAAAAATAATTACTTAATTTCTTAGAGACTTTGAACCCTTGTTTTCAAGGTCTTTTTTATTTTAAAAATACATTGAAGGAGGTGAATAACTTGTTGGTAGAAGCAACAAATGTATTTGAATGGCTGTTTCCATTAGTAATCTTTTTCTAAATATCATAGTGGGGGGAATTATTAGTGAAGAAGGAATTAGCTTTTACTATTGTTCAATCTAGATGGGGAGAGAATTTTAAGTTTGATATGGAAGATAGTCATGCCATGTATTTTAAATCTTCAACAGAGGAAATGAAAGTGCGAGGATGTGATGAAGGTACTCACATCATTTTAGAGAGCCGAGATATTGGTAAGGAAGATTGGGAATGCATTGACTATTTATCGGAAGAAGACGTTAAAGAAATAGTAAAGTCCAGAGAAGTACGTAATAAACAAAATGAATATGAGCGTTAAAAATGGAGGCGAAATGATGAATATTTCCGTTTTGTGCAATGGGAAAACAGAACAAGTTTCATTGGGGTTAGTCAAAGAATTAACGGATACATCTATTACTTTAGCTATCGGTGAAGAAGAGATTCTTATACAAGAATCTCTTCAAACGTTAAGTCGTGTAAAGGAAATAATCAAGGATCAACCTACTGCGCTTATCCCGGTTCAAATGGAAGAAAGAAAAATCCTTTTGGATGCTAAAGTGCCTGAAGATCAATTACTTATTGAATTACGAGGGATTGAATAAACTGAAGGAAAGGGATTTTAATTATGGCCAAAGTATATAAGAAAAAAACATGGGAAGAAAAAAAGCAAGAGATCCAAGATCTAACTAGTGAAATGGAGAAAAAGATTCCTTCTTACTTTAAAAGTCCAGAAAGTATTAAAGAGTATTTAAGTTTTATGGCTAAGTTTCATCAATACTCTACCAACAATAGTATGTTAATAGATAGTCAATTTATGGGAGCCAAAGCAGTCGGCTCCTTTAAATTTTGGAAAGAAAAAGGGTTCTCGGTCAAAAAAGGAGAGAAGGGAATCAAAATTATTGTTCCTAAAGTGACTACCTATTTCAAACGAGGAGATCAAGAAGTCCAATTAAAATATGCGAATAAAGATGAGAAAGAAAAGATAAAAAAGCAGCAAATAGAAACTTATACTCGTACCTATTTTGATATTGGGCATGTATTTGATGTTTCACAGACCGATGCCACAGCCAAAGACTTGCCTTCTATTTTTCCGAATCGTTGGTTAGAGGGAACGGTAGATAACTATAAGACGGTATATAAAGCATTGGAGAAAGTAGCTGAAGTAAATGGCATTAAAATTGTAGAGCCGTATAACGAATTGGGAGCTGCTAAAGGAGTTAGTTACAGAAAATTGAAAGAAGTCGCTCTTAATCCCCGGAACAGTGAGCTTCAAAATATAAAAACGTTAGTTCATGAATTGGCTCATGCTGTGCTGCATACAGAAGAAACTCATAATCAATATACAACGCAAGAAAAAGAGTTTCAGGCTGAAATGGTTGCTTATACGGTGTCTAGTTATTTTGGATTGGACACTACAGAATATTCTTTGCCTTACCTCAATCATTGGACGAATGGTAAAGAATTGAAAGACCAGGAGCGATTGCTACGGGAAGTAAGGGAAACGGCTCATGATTTTATCTCAATTATTGAAAATGAGTTAGTGAAAGAACGGGAATTTGAGGCAAGTAAAGAGCAATCTAATGACAAGAAGTTTTTGCTTGTCCATTATCAGCATTTATCTTTAACAGAAGAGAGCTATATCACCCTAGAGCAACTAAAAGCAATGGTACAAGAGAAAGATCCTAATCAACTTGCTAAGATGAAGGAATTGAGCGATTCAGCATTTTTAAAAGAGTTCAATGAGTATTTCAAACGACGGTATGCAGTCATTGATCCTCAACTGATTGAAAGACCGCACGTTTTAATTCAATGGTCTGAATTAGAGGAATTAACTTCTAATGAATTAATACCATTTGGAGAAGCAAATTGGAGAATGGAAATGTTGGAAGAAAAGTATTACTCGGAAATTTGGTATGGCAAGACACGCTATCATGTTCTTATGCCAGAAGAGTCCGGGCAGATTAATGTGATTAACATGGATCGTTTAGATATAGGAGATGGCGATTATGTTAATCCACATCATCAAATACGAAAGGAAAAAAATCTTGATCAAGAACAGTTGAAGTTGTTGGAAAAGGACATAATAGATTATTTATTTGAAAGAGAGAGTAAAGAAAATTCTAGTGTGCTAAGAAGAGATAATAAAGTTAAAGTGCTAGAAGCATTAGAACGTTAAATCATTAAAAGTGGTATTGCTATTCATTGTTACTTAGTGAATTAAGAGTCAATAGCAATTAAAAGAAAGTCATATCAATTTTCTAACTAGTAACAACAGAATTTATTAAAGATCCACTGACACAATTACATATTTATACTAGTGTAATTGTGTTGGTGTTTTTGTTTAATAGGTGAAGATGCTATTTCTAAAATATTATCTTATTGACTTTGAAGCTCACTCCAAAACCACCGTCCGAGGGAGGGGGAGCGGTTATGGCAGAGCAGCCAAGGGATACGCCAAGCTCTCATATTGAGGGAGAAAAGACTAATTCAGGGGTGTAGACCTCTCTATTCCTTCCAAGACGATAGAAGAGCAATTAAAGGGGAATTGGCAACACAGTATTAAATCAAAAAGATAATGTCGTTATTGTGCCTTTGAAAAAAAGCTTGATAATTTATAATAAAGATTGATCATTCGAATAAAGTTCAAATAATTTATAAAGAGGTTTGATACAATTACGGTGACTAAAGGATTGTGGTAATTCCACAATCGGTCCATTTTGTTTGATATTTAGGAGTGAAGAAATGAATGACTTTTTTACAGCATTAACTTATGTAAATAAAATGTTTTATGAGCCGAATCACTTAACCGTGAAGTCAATTCAAGAAGAGAAGCAAAATTCTAAGTATGGTGCTGGCACATTTCAATTATCCTCTAAAACAGTTCGATTCAGAGTTGCGAATATAACCCCTAACAAAGTAGGGCAGTTTGTTGCATTTTGGGAAAAAGACGAAAGTAATAAAAATCAACCCTACTTATATGAGGAAGCCCCTGATTTATTAATTATAACTACCTTTAAAAACCAAAATGAGTTTGGTCAATTTGTTTTTCCAAAAGAAATTCTTTTAAAACAGAATATTCTTAGGTCTACTTCAACAAAGGGCAAGATGGCAATAAGAGTTTATCCTAGCTGGGATAGTCCGAGTAGTAATCAAGCGATGAAAACCCAAAAATGGCAGTTACCCTATTTTGTTGACGTGTGTAATCCGAATAAATTATCCTTAGAAAAAATAATAGAACTCTATTCTTTTTAACCTCTGCAATTAGGCGCGTTTATTGAAGGTCATAGCCATAAAATGATGAAACTTTTTTAAAATACGTTGATTGAATTGAATATAGAAAAAGCGTATTTTGATCAATCTTTTTTCAAAACACGCTCTTTCTATTTGTTCTTTTATCAATGTTTATTAAGTATAGGTTTAAAATAAAGTTTAACCATTTGTAATAAAGTTGCACCGTTTTGAAAAAAGTTCAACCGTTCTATATATGGATTTTTGATATTTAAGGGTTTTTCTTATTAAGCACTCGGTCCATTTTGCGCAATAGAAATAATATCTTAGATCATTCAAAATTAAATTACGTTTTATATTGACTAAACGTTCATTCAATAATAAAATAAAACAGAATATTCAGTTAATAAATAGAGGATTGCATTGGATTTACATTTCGAGATAAATGGAAATGTAAATCCTGTTGTTCTTATTCATAGTGGTGGAGCTAATTTAAGGCGATGGACATTTTGTATCTCTTTTGTCTAAGAATTGCAAAGTGATTGCTCACTGGTTTTGAAGGTTTATATCAAGAAATCACTATTTTTATGGAGGGGTGAAGTTAAAATGCTACGTACACCCGAAGAGAATGACTGTATTCGCCAAGCATCCAAAGAAAACATTCTAGCTGCAGCTATGGAGTTATTTATGAAACAAGGATATTACGCTACTTCTATAAGCGGTATTGCCAAACAAGCGGGCATTTCGAAAGGGTTACTCTATAACTATTACAAAGGAAAAGAAGAGCTGCTTGCTGAAATGGTCGAGGCCAGAATCAGAGATCTACGGTTTAAAAGGGGCATATCTCGAATAAATTTTGGTAGCATGGGCTTTAGGTAAATCGGGTTTCAAATGACGAAACCACATTAGGAGATGATCGGAGATGGAAACACGTGTGAATCAAATTGAATTGAATGGCCTTACTTTTCAATATCGCGAGAGTGGGGAACCTTCTGCACCGCCGCTTATTGCACTTCACGCGCTGGGAAAAAGTGCAGAATCATGGGATCAAGTGGCTGTTGCATTAGGAGAAAGATACCGAGTTTTAGCTTTAGATCAACGGGGTCACGGTGGGAGTGCAAGAACCGGCACATACACTTTTGAACTGATGTGCGATGACTTGTTTCATTTTGCAAATGCTATGAACTTGGAACGATTTACGCTACTTGGCCATTCCATGGGGGGAACAGTAGCCTATCTTTTCTCGGAAACATTTCCGTCAAGGATAGAAAGGTTGATTGTTGAAGACACTCCACCTCCTTTTCCGGATAAGCCGATCGAAGTTCCTTCCAAACCTTCTGATCTCCTACCGTTTGATTGGCTAGTTGTGCCTTCGATTTTACGTCAACTTAATGAACCCAATCCCGAATGGTGGCTGCGTCTTAACGACATAATCATGCCGTCTCTTATTATAGGAGGTGAAGCCAGTCATATTCCTCAAAATAAATTGCAGGAAGTTTCTGAGCTTATTCCGAATTGCCAATTGGTGACGATAGGTAAGGCTAGTCATTTTGTACATGATGACAATTTACCAGCCTTCTTGGCTGCTGTAAAAAGATTTCTCAATTTTTGAGTTTCTGAAAGCTTTCATGGTTACCCTAATTCATATTAAACAAATGGGCGCGATTGCGGAAATTCATATCTATAAAATGATCAAACCTTTTTATAAAAATTGTATAATTGTTCACATAGAAAGAACTCGTTCCGATCAATCTTTTTTCAAAACGGGTTCTTTCTATTTGCTGCAATATGCAGGTTCAAATGACGTTTTTGATCAAACTTTATTTCAAAGCAACAATTAATAAGTAATAAACAAAAAAATAAAAAATAGTGGTTTACAAATAAGGGTTAAATTCCTTTTTAATAGAGGAACAAGATAAACGCGGTAATTGTTCAAAATTAAAAAAGGAGAGATTCAGATATGGCTACTAAAAGAGTTATTAACAAAAAAACAAAATGTTTTACAGGTACTAATATTGCAACCTATGTAAACAAGAAGAGAGGAACTAATTTTACAAATTTAACTCAAGCTATTACGAGGATTGGTTTGTCGGCTATTGTTATTGCAGCTACCGGCCCAATTTCAGCAGCCCTTGCGAATGTCTTGTATGTAAGCGGTCTTAGTATCTCTGTTGGTTCACTCATTTCTTTAATTGAAGGCGATTTTGACACAAAGAAACTCCAAACAACAATCCTTAATGAAACTTCTAAGAAGGGTGGAGCTTTACAGGTTACTACTGAATTGTCTGCATGATTATCTGGAAGTGGAAACCACACGGGATATGTTACATCTACAAGCTATAAGCGAGTAACTAAATGCTAATTAACGGTAAACAGCCCTCTATAGATAGTAGAGGGCTGTTTATGTCTGTTTACTTTGTTGAGGGCTCGAAAACTGTTTAAAGAGAAGGTAAAAAAACAGTAAGATGATAAGGGACATATAAAGGATAAGGTAACTAAATGTGTTGCTAAATTTAAAAAGAATGAGTGCAGACCAAACAATTCCAAACAAGTAGAAAGCAATATTTATTGTCTTGTTTCCTTTTTCAGTATTTTTAAAACGAAAGAAGCTATAAACCCCACTAACTAATACAAGAATATCAAAGTAAATGATAAAACTTCTGAACCGTGAGATTTGACTCCATTCACTTAATGTACTTTGTGAACTCCAAACAAAAGGGATCTGAAACAGGAAAAAAAATATTATTAGGGTTGCTGGGAGTAAAAATTGTCTATTGACCATTTTATTCCTCCTTTCCTTATAATCAAATTATAACCTTTTGTATCCAAAAATTAAAAATATTAACAAATTCCCTTTAACTAAGCAACATGATTACACATTAACACGGTTTTGCATGTGTTGATGTGTAACTTTATATTTCGTTTTATTAGTTTCATAAGTAAACACCCATTGGCTTTATGACTACTAGTCATTTAATATTTATTTAATGACTATTAGTCATAAAAGGCAATCAAGTGGGTGGGATTTTATGGTTCAAACAGAAATCTTCGAGTATCTTGAATTAACTTATGAAGTTGCGCTTTACGACAAAGATTGAAAGCAGCGGTTATTTTGGTGTAAATCGACAGAAGAACAAGATTCTATAAGTAAGACTAGAGAGGAATACGATTAATGCAAAATTATAGATGTTAGTGTTTCGTCTAGGACTTTTGATGAGATAGAACGCTTAACCTAAGAAAGAGTATTAAACATGGGAGAAAAAATGAGTGGTATTAAAAATACATCCAAATAAAAAAAGAAAATGGACTAAACGAAAAACACGAACTGTACTTTTTATTTCTTTTTCTCTTATATGTCTTTTAGCAGGAACAGCAGCATATGGAGTCATCATATACAAAAAAGCTGAAACTGTGCTTGTAGAATCATATAAAGACGAAGGAAGAAAAAATCAGTTTTACGAAAGGAAGAGGTTCATCCTTTAAAAGACAGTATATCTATTTTGTTTATCGGTGTTGATGAAAGCTAAGTTCGTATAAAGGAAAATAAGTCCCGTTCCGATTCTTTGATGCTCGCTACCTTAAATGTAAAAGAAAAAACTATAAAACTAGTTAGTATTCCTCGTGACTCTTATGTGAATATTCCTGAAGTGGGTTACATGACAAAAATTAATCATGCCCATGCTTACGGTGGGGCAAAAGCAATTATTGAAACCGTCGAAGAGTTAATGCAGATCCCGGTTGATTACTATGTACGTGTAAACTTTTATGCGTTTATGGATATTGTTGATGCTGTAGGCGGCATTGAGACGAATGTTCCTTATGAACTATCGGAGAAAGATTCAAATGATCGCCATGATGCCATTCATCTTAAACCAGGATTACAGAAGTTGAATGGTGAGGAAGCATTGGCCTTAGCCCGAACAAGACATGCTGATAGTGATATTGAACGGGGTAAGCGTCAACAAGAACTTCTAAAAGCTATTGTTAACAAAGCCCTGTCTTTTCAGTCTATTTCTAACTATGATGAAATTCTCAAAGCGGTCGGAACTAACATGGAAACTAGCATGACGTTTGATGAAATACAGTCATTAATAAAATACGGGAGATCCGGGAACGTAGAGTTCGAACAATTATCTTTAAAAGGTATAGATGGCCGTATGGATAATGGACCTTATATTTATCTATTGGACGAGACAAGCCTTGAAGATGTAAAAAGCAAACTTGCAAGTCATTTGTGGCTAACTGTGAAGCAAAACAAGAAGGAGATAGAGAATGGATGAATTTATACTAGAATATTTGTTCATATTACCTTTGCTCAGTTTTTTGCTTTTAGTGTTAGGAGCAATTTTATTCGCTTCAATGATAAAGGAGGGTAGTGAATATGCTTTTTGGTATCTAGGTGGTTTTCTGATTCTCACTTTCGCTTTATTCTTTACGTGGTTTGTTATAGCAAATGCTAAACATTTGATTGAAAAAAAGAAGCTATTTATGAGCAGACAGAAGCTAGTGTTTTGGATCTTTCAAACTAAATAAGGAGTAGAGGAATGATCAATGCATTACAAGATACATTATTACTAATATGGCAACAAGCAAAGCCAATGCTTTTAGTTGTATTAATTATAAGTATCCCTGCATTTGTTTATGTTATTTATGCTAGACAAGTGAAATTAATTGGGTTTGTGCTTATAGGAGTATATATCGGACTATTGATAGCTCTTTTTGTTGAAGTATTGAAGATGCTGTAGTTTAAGTTATAAAAACAATCGGGATCTCTCAAAGTAATTAAAAGAGGAGGCATTAAATGTTTAGAGAGTCAAGAGAGCCTACTTTATTTTCTTTTTATTAATTCTTTTAGGTATCATTTTTACGATATTTGAAAAGATGGGTTTATAGAATGATAACACAATAACACTTTTACTCTAGTGTAATTGTGTTGTTTGGTTTCGTATAAGCAATTATCCTTATAACAGGATAGCTGTAATTGTTAGAGTCTAAGAAGGGAGTGTATTATTATTTTTATAATTGGCTTTATTATCCTTTACATTTTCTTATTAACGATTCGACACATTTTTATTCAACTGAAACGAGCTAATCAGTTATATAAGTGCCAAAAATCCGAATGTAAGAAGTATTTCAGGAGATACCAAATTGAAACAGCTTTATTATCGGCCGATACTTGCCCTCACTGTAAAATGAGGAATGAAAATACTACTGCTATTTCTAAAAAAGAAGAGTACCCGTGGATGAAGACATTAAAGGATGCTCCAAGACTAACATTTTCGCAATATGTATCTTACAAAAGAATGGTATTTAAAAACGATCGTAAAAGAAAAAGAAGTTGATATTTAAAGAGAAGTGTCAGCCGCACTTCTTTTTTTAAAAATTTTTTATCTAAATATAACACAATTACACATATGAATATGTGTAATTGTGTTATATTTTTGTTAAAGTTTAGGAAAAAGTGTGTTATAATAGAGTTGCAACTACATACTGTTGGGGTGGGGTTGTCACACTTCTTTTCGTTATTTTAACGGAAAGGAGGTGATACCAATGGAACATTTCTTCGATATTGCAAAATCAGTTTTATCCGGGATTGTAAGAGAACTTTCAGCTTATATATTCCGAAAAACGATTTTAAAAGATAAAGAAGAATCCACCCCTTGCCGTGGAAAGCAGAAAAAGGGTGGATCGCATAAAAAGTAACTTTTTAATGTGACAACATCCGCCCTAACGGCAATGTTGCCAAAAGAGGAGTGTTACCAGCACTTCTCTTTTGTTTTATTTTATACCTAAATTATACCCAATATACATAATATAATCAAACTTCATTTATCAGCTATAGTGGATTGTCAACACTAAATCAGACAGCCTTTTTAAGGGACGATCGTTTGTATTCAATCGGGCTTACATAGCCTAGTG
>NZ_JBIQDP010000046.1:0-15397 GCF_045370945.1 Pseudobacillus sp. 179-B 2D1 NHS | reverse complement strand
AGCCCCCATTCACAAGCAAAATAAAAAGGACTGTAGACAAACTCTAGAATTTCATTGAGTTTGTCTACAGTCTGAGGGCTGTCTCTGCAAAGAGACAGCCCTAAATGGTTGAAAAGTGTATGGATCTCTTTACCTCGATCACTCAAATTTTCTTTTATAATGGGCCAAAGCCAAAAGAGGAAAGATATAGCGATAACCATGGTAGTGAATGTAGAAGCTGCCAGCCATTCCCTGTCCGGCAGGGTAATCCATTGTCCAGTCCCTTTTATCATAAGAAGCGAGCAGGTAAGAGACTCCAGCCTGGATTTCCGGTGTGGGCTGGTCAGCGGTTGAAATGAGGGCATCCAGAGCCCAGGATGTATGGGTTAAAGTGCTTGCGTGCAGAGGAATATATGTGTTTTCGCTGTCACTTACGCAAGACTCGCCCCAGCCGCCATCCTTGTTTTGAATCCGGCATAGCCAGTTGACCGCCTTCTGAATAGAAGAGGTATGGGGACTTATCCCGACAGCCGTCATTCCGGTAACAGCTGCCCACGTGCCATAAATATAGCAGATTCCCCACCGGCCATACCACGAGCCGTCTTCTTCCTGATGATGTAAAAGCCAGTCCACTCCTCGTTTGATTAGATGGTGGTTTTTGCGTAAATTTGTATAGCTGCCAAGAAACTCAAGGGTCCTTCCGGTCAGGTCTGCGCTGCTCGGGTCGGTTAGCAGAAAGCGGCCACCTTCAATTGGCAGCAGATTCAATAATTTTTTGTCTGTGTTTTTTTCAAAAGCAGGCCAACCGCCATCCTTATTTTGCATCGATGCGGTCCACTGAACGCCTTTTTCCCATGCTTGACGGACAGTAGAGGAACGTCTCACGAGTCGCGAGAGCGCTCTTAAGGCGGCGGTTGTATCATCTACGTCGGGGTTCATTGTGTTGATGTCTGAAAATCCCCAACCGCCGGGAAAAGCTTGGGGGTTATGAAACGCCCAGTCGCCGTATTTATATTGCTGGCGCCTGATTAAGTATTTACTCGCCTTTTTAATGGTCAAGTCAGATGAGGGAACACCAGCTTCTTGCAGAGCATAGCTAATCAAAGCTGTATTCCACACGGTTGCTGTCGTGTACTGAATGTGAGGGTGACCGTTAATTGTACATTTCATTGCGTGTAAGCCATTGATCGCCTCTATAATAACCGACTCCCCTTTCTTATGCCCAAGAGACAGCAAGGCAAATATCATGAGGAAGGTAGAGCTGAAATAACTGTAAAGCGTTCCGTCCGGTTCAATGTGATCAATCATGTATTGTTTGGCCCTTTGCATAGCTAAGGAGCGTATATAGTGAGGAAAGCCGATTAGACGCTTTACTTCCTGTTCAACCATCGAACAAAGTTTTTTGGTTCCACGTGTTTCCGGCCAATGGAAAGAACCATCGGATCTGGAAGTAAATAAGTCGGAAAGATCTGGACTCTTCTTTGTTCTTTTACTGTATTTTTTGTTTGATAAAATCATGATAGGTATGAGGTTGGCTCGGCCAAATACAGAGAAATCATAGAGGTTGATCGGAAAAGACAACGGTAGAAGAACTAGTTCAATTGGAATTGGAAAGCAAGAAGGCCACCGATATTGACCGGTTAAAGCCAGCATGGTCTTCGTCAGCATGTGTGATTTTTCGATTCCGCCTTTTGCGAGGATGAATTGTTTTGCTGCTTGCAGCCGTTGATCTTCTTTTTGATAATAACCGGAATAAAGCAGAGCATAGTAGGCTTCAACAGTTATTGTGACATTCCCATCCTTCTCATCATGAAAAAGCTTCCAGGCTCCATTGTCTTCTTGTTTGCTCATGATCCGATTGGCTAATCCACGAATTAAGTCTTCATCATTTATTTCTAATGTCCTTAATAAAATAATCATGTAGGCATCGGTTGAGATACCAGTTTCAAAGGGATAATCCCATGAACCATCGGGTGTTTGGGATTGTTTGAGCCGGTCAACAATTGGACGGATTAAGTCTTTTGTCCGAGACTTCATCAAAGTGCCATCCCCCTCACATAAGAGCAGTTTTCTCTATACATATTCGTCTATAAAAAAAGAATTCTTTAGAACTGAATAATTACGGAGGTGACCGATCATTTTTTTCTCAAAGAAGCAGGAGGAGAAACCGTCGCTGCCGGCAAATCTTGTTGATCTTAGGAAAGATTTAAAGACAAAGCTTAAAGAGATTCCGATGCCTGGTGAGGTGAGCCTGCCGAGGAAGGATCAGCAGCTTTTACAGAAAATCCGCTTGAAAACGTCCCAGTTGAATGCCAATAACATTACAAGAACGAAAGCTTATCTGGACTTTTACTGTCTGTATCCAGAAATCCATTGGGCATTCCTCGGACATATGGTATCCAGAAATGGGGGATGGAACATGACGGATTTACAAGGAGAGCTGCATGCCCGTCTTCTTAATAAAGAGAAAAGACATATGTTTTTTAGTTTTTTGGAAAGGGGCAACTGGCTTATTTTTCAGGATGCCTATCCGCAGCTTTTATTATTTATGGAAAGCAAAAGGGAAAATAAAAATATGTTTTATCTGCTGCCGTACTTGAACGTATCTGTATTTATGGAGGTAGTCTGGAATCATTATTGGAAAAAGGAGGATCGCGTCCTTCTTGCTGTTGCTCTCATCGTAAATGAACAAAACTATCTAGAAAAAAGAGTTATGCAGAAGTCATTATTTCAAAAGCAGGTCTTTCAAACATTAGAGTTTGCAGTGCAAGATCTTTTTTCTTTTAATCATCTTCTCTTTCCTTTTTATATGGATGGATCGTCAGTAGAGAAAGCCGAACTTGTAGGTGTAACGCTTCATCACTTCGACTCTTTACATGAACGGATTAGGGTAGGAAAGCGCTTATATCGTTTGCTTTTTCAAGATAAAACTCTACTCGAAAAGATGTTTGATTGAGCGATTCGCAACCGTCATACCGGTACGCGGAAGGATTATTGGCCGCACATTTTTAATGATATTAACGAAGGAATACCAGGAGCAAGACTGACAAAAAGGTTGAAGGGCTGTCAATTGAGAAAAGGAGAGCCCCGACTATATAGCCCAAAGCTTGAATTTGCCTGGAAAAATGCTGAACATTCCCCGGCGGAGGTAGGAGATTGGTTTGATTGTATAGATGTAATTGCCTACTTGGGAAAAGAAAATGAAATGATAGATGGAGAGATTATGAATGAATACTGTAAAACACTTGAAAGGCTTGAGTTGGCAGCTATTGCGAAAAAGGCCATTTTTACTTAAGGCGGCTCCGTATTTTCCGGCTGTGATTGCTGCATCATGGATGGGCACTTATCTCGATCTTTACTTTGTTGGAAGAAATCTATATGAATTTCCACTTCGTCCTTTTCCTGATATTTTTCCTATAAACGTAGCCTTTACTCTTTTCGTTCTACCGCTTTTTACTGGGATGTTCCTGTTCCTGATGAATAAAATGAGAAAATGGGGAAGAGCTTTTTTTATCTTGTTTGTCAGTTTAATCATGCCGGTGGTTGAGAAAGCATCAGAATTATGGGGATTATTTAAGCATAGCAATGGATGGAATCACGGTTATTCTTTCTTTGGTTACTACTTATTTCTCGTTCTTATTTGGGGGATCTTTAAAAGATCAAAAGAAAAGTAAAGACAAACATAAGAGTCATTTCCAGAAGAAGGGAGGCCAAGCAAGGAAGAGGTGTGGGCTCTTTTTTTCCTTGCGAGAGTAGGAATCTCTCAAAATTAAAAAGGTTTATTTTTTAGTAGGCAGCTGTTAAAACAAGTGAGAAAATGAAGAAAAAGTAAAAGGGGTCAGGTCATTCCCATGTATGTCATAGTTGACTTTTTCACCCACTGTCCCTATTATTTATTATGTTCATTTTTATTTCGTGAGCCAAAGTTTCGACTAACATAGTGCATATTATATAATGATATTTAGATAGAACAGGGGTGAAAATGAAGTGAAGAAAGCAATAAATAAGAATTTGTTTTCTCTTAGCAAGCCGATGGTTTTCTTTTCATTGGCAGTCATTCTCCTTTGGTTGAAAACATATGCAGCGTATCAAATAGAGTTTGATCTTGGCATTGATAATGTCATGCAGAAATTCTTGTTATTTATTAATCCGATAAGCTCTGCTGTACTCTTTCTAGCTTTTGCTCTTTTTGCAAAAGGGAGAAGATCCTTTATATGGATGATTGTCATTGATTTCTTATTATCTTTTCTGCTTTATGCCAATATTGTATACTATCGTTTCTTTACTGATTTTATTACGCTACCGACACTTACCCAGACGGATAATGCCGGCGATTTGGGGAAAAGCATTGGTGCTTTGCTAAATCCGTATGACTTTATTTATTTTCTTGATACGATTATTTTAATTGTGCTTATGTTCTCTAAGTATGTGAAGCCTGAACCGGTGAGATTAAAGAGCCGCCAAGTAGGGGCCGTTTTTTTAACGGCTGTTATCCTTTTCGTAGTCAACCTTGGACTTGCTGAATCGGATCGGCCGCAGCTGCTAACAAGAACATTTGACCGTAACTATCTTGTGAAATATTTAGGAATGTACAACTATACAATTTATGATGCGGTTCAAAGCTCTAAAGCGTCCACGCAGAGAGCATTAGCTGATAGCAGTGACACTACAGAAGTGGTTAACTTTACGAAGTCGCTTTATGCAGAGCCGAATCCGCAATATTTTGGCAAGGCGAAAGGAAAGAATGTCATTTACATTCACTTGGAGTCTCTGCAAAACTTTATCGTTGATTACAAGCTGAATGGAAAAGAGGTAACTCCGTTTCTAAATTCACTGGCCCATGATCAAAATACATTTTACTTTGATAACTTCTTCCATCAAACAGGGCAGGGAAAAACGTCAGATGCTGAGTTTATGCTAGAAAATTCGTTGTTCGGACTGCCGCAAGGATCAGCTTTTTCTATGAAAGGGCATAACACGTACCAGGCAGCACCAGCGATCTTAGGACAGCAGGGATATACATCTGCGGTATTCCATGGCAATAAAAAATCTTTCTGGAACCGTGATGAAATTTATAAATCATTAGGATTTAACAAATTTTTTGACTCCAGTTATTATGATATGAACGAGGAAGATGTATTGAATTACGGGTTGAAGGACAAGCCGTTCTTCGAGGAATCTATCCCGTTGCTCCAAACGTTGAAACAGCCATTTTACGCGAAGTTTATCACATTGTCGAACCACTTCCCGTTTCCGATGAATCAAGAGGAAGCAACGATTGAACCTCATCACACGGGAGATCGTTCGGTTGATGGTTACTTCCAAACAGCCAGATACTTGGATGAATCAGTAAAAGGATTTATTGATTACCTGAAAAAATCGGGGCTATATGATAATTCCGTAATTATTATGTACGGTGATCACTATGGTATTTCTGATAACCATAATAAAGCCATGTCTATTGTAATGAATAAAGAAGTAGATAAATTTGAAAATGCTCAGCTGCAAAGGGTGCCATTGTTTATTCATGTACCTGGCGTTAAAGGCGGAGTGCAGCATCAATACGGTGGACAGGTTGACCTGCTGCCGACGGTCCTTCATTTGCTAGGAATTGATACGAAACAATATGTGCAGATGGGGACGGACTTATTGTCACCGCATCATAATGGAGTCGTTCCATTCCGTAATGGAGACTTTATCAGCAAGGATGTAACGTCTATTAAAGATAAATATTACAACACAGCTACTGGAGAAGAAATAGAAGCAACAGACGAAATAAAGAAAGAGGCAGAAATCGTGGAGAAAAAGCTTCGGCTCTCAGATAAAGTGCTGAATGAAGATTTACTCCGCTTTTACACTCCAAATGGCTTCCAGCCCGTAAATCCTTCCGATTACGATTATACACATCGCACGGATGAAAATGCGGAAGCAGCAGAAGCTGAATAATTTATCTTTCGAGAAGTCTTAGCACCTGGCTTCCAGGCAAAACCAGAGCCTTCTCATGAAAATAAACGATTCCGGCCTAGTGACCGGAATCGTTTTATTTTTTCTTCTTTGAATATAGAAATACCTCTTCAGCGAGATCATTAATGAATCTTGTACCTACTTCTCTATTTACATATTTAAGCTCTGCGGCGATTTTAATAATAAAAATACACTTCTCAGTCGACAGTTGAATAAGGGACAATATTGTATTTACAGCGATTAAGAACTCTTTATAATCCTTTCCTTTTCCTTCGTATATAACAAATCCGTCGGTTTCGACCGGGTTAAAATCAGAATCTCCATCCATTGGCAGATTATCATGTATAACGGAAAAAGAATAGGCAGGTGGTTGTAGTTCAGGCAAGTCTGTTTTATAAAGGCTTTTGGCATGTTTAATTAATTGCTTTACTTTTTTATCTTGGAATGATTGTTTTAGCTGCTCAATGAATTTTTCGCCTCCAGAGCCTTCTTCCAGCCCGTTCCAGCATATTAGTAGCTTTTCATTCATGTTGATTCTCTTCTCCCTTTAGTTTTTGTACTAGTCTTATACCCATTTTTCTTTGGGAGAGACTTATTCAGGTGAAGCTGAATAAAAAAAGTATGAAGTATTGCTTTCAAGAATATCAATGTTTGGGACGGCTGACAAATGAAAGGCGGAAAAGGGCGGTATAAAGATTGAAGAAGCGGGAAACGTGGTAACATAACGGATAAAGGGGAGATGAATTTGACTAGTCCATTTACAGATGACAGTTTATCGTTGCATACAGATCTGTATCAAATTAATATGGCTTATACTTATTGGAAAGATGGCACTCATGAAAGAAAGGCATTATTTGATTTGTTTTTTAGAAAAATGCCATTTGAAAATGGGTATGCTGTATTTGCAGGATTAGAGCGTGTGATTGCTTATCTGAGAGACCTTCAATTTACGGACAGTGATATTGATTATCTGCGCAGCATTGGGGAATATGAGGAGGTATTTCTTCAGTATTTACAAAAATTAAAGTTTACAGGCAGCCTCCGCTCCATGAAGGAAGGAGAGATTGTGTTTGCCAATGAACCACTCATTCGAGTGGAAGCCCCACTTATTGAAGCACAGTTAATCGAAACTGCCTTATTAAATATCATTAACTTTCAAACATTGATTGCAACAAAGGCCGCCCGAATCAAAACCGTATGTGGTAATGATGTAGTGATGGAATTCGGTACAAGGCGGGCGCAGGAAATGGATGCTGCCGTTTGGGGAACGCGTGCCACATATATTGCCGGATTTGATGCTACAAGCAATGTGCGTGCCGGCAAGCTGTTTGGCATTCCGCTGGCAGGCACCCATGCGCATTCAATGGTTCAAGCTTATCGTGATGAATATACCGCTTTTCGTAAATATGCAGAATCCCATAAAAACTGTGTGTTTCTAGTTGATACTTACGATACGCTAAAATCGGGCGTACCCAATGCTATTCGAGTGGCAAAGGAGATGGGCAGTCAAATTCACTTTGCAGGCATCCGTCTCGATAGTGGGGATCTCGCTTATTTATCGAAAGAAGCAAGAAAGCAGCTAGATGATGCCGGTTTCCAGCATACAAAAATAGTTGCTTCTAATGATTTGGATGAACATACCATTTTAAACTTGAAGGCACAGGAAGCTAAAATTGATACGTGGGGGATCGGTACAAAAGTAATTACAGCTTTTGACCAGCCGGCTCTAGGAGCAGTCTACAAACTAGTATCCATTGAAAATGAGAACAAGAAAATGGAAGATACCATTAAAATCTCCGGCAATCCTGAGAAAGTGTCCACTCCAGGGAAAAAACGCGTATACCGGATTATCAGCCGGGTGAGTGGCAAGTCGGAGGGGGACTATATTGCCCTTGAAGAAGAAAAGCCGTATGAACAGGAGAAGATCAAAATGTTCCATCCTGTACATACGTATATCTCTAAGTTCGTCACTAATTTTGAAGCGCGGGATTTGCATGAAGACATTTTTCTAAATGGTGAACTTGTCTATGAACTTCCAGAGCTAACTAGTATCCGCCAGTATTTGCAGAGCAATCTGGATCTTCTGTGGGATGAGTACAAACGAATTTTAAATCCGGAAGCTTATCCAGTCGACTTGAGTGAAAAATGCTGGAATAATAAAATGGAGCTTATTCAAGAAGTGAAGGAAAAAACAGAAAAAAGACTGAAACAGGGTCAACTTGAGGAGGAGAGAAAAGAGTGACAGATTTACAAAAGAAGATTATCGAAGAATTGAAAGTAAAGCCGGTCATTGATCCGCAGGAAGAAATTAGAAAAAGTATTGATTTTATGAAAGCATATTTACGAAAGTATTCTTTTCTAAAAGGCTTCGTCCTTGGCATTTCAGGAGGACAAGATTCTACGCTGGCTGGAAAATTAGCACAGATGGCGGTTGATGAGTTGAAAAAGGAGACGGGCTCGGACGAGTACAAGTTTTATGCCGTGCGGCTTCCAAGCGGTGTTCAAAAAGATGAGGATGATTGTCAAGATGCCCTTGATTTTATCCAACCTGACGAAATTCTTGCTATCAATATTAAGCCGGCGGTAGACGCAAGTGAACAAGCGTTAAAGGCAGCGGGGATCGAGCTGTCTGATTTTGCAAAAGGAAATGAAAAAGCCCGTGAGCGGATGAAAGCCCAGTATAGCGTTGCTGCTATGAGACATAGTGTCGTTCTTGGGACTGACCATGCGGCTGAGGCAATTACTGGTTTCTTCACTAAATATGGTGATGGCGGAGCTGACCTTGTTCCGCTCTATCGTTTAAATAAGAGGCAGGGCCGACAAATGCTCAAAGCTTTGAATTGTCCAGAGCACTTATATACCAAAGTGCCGACAGCTGATTTGGAGGATGAGCGCCCGCTGCTTCCTGATGAAACGGCTCTCGGTGTATCATATGAATACATTGATGATTATCTGGAAGGAAAAGAGGTGCCAGAAGCGGCCAGAGAGCGGATTGAACAATTATATTTGAATTCACAACATAAGCGGCATTTGCCGATTAACATTTTTGATGACTTTTGGAAATAAAGCTAAAAAGCATTGGAGAATTAATTCTCCAATGCTTTTTCATTTCAAGCGCTGTAAGGGGCTATCCTTATTTAGGAGGAGAGCGAGAAGAATGTTGGTTTTGTATTCTATACCGCAAGCGCATTTTGCGCAAAAAATAAAAGCGCTTTCTTTCTGTAATAAATATTCTATAATTGGATATATATTCATCATTTATCTCTTTTTACCTATTATTTTCAGGAGGGAAGGAGAAGAGGGTGAATAAAAATTGACAACATAGATTATTGCTAGGGGGCACGATATGAAGAACTTTGAAGAACTAGTAGCTTTAGTGACAAATTGGATTTGGGGTCTTCCGATGATGTTATTGCTTTTGGGAGGAGGCCTTTTTTTAACGGTCCGTTTAGGTTTTTTTCAGTTTCGTTATCTTCCACATGTGTTGAAAGAAACATTTGGGAAAATGTTTGTAAAGAATGATGCGCCGGGCTCGGTTACTCCTTTTCAAGCAACGACCTCTGCTCTTGCTTCTACAATAGGGGCAGCTAATATAGTGGGTGTTCCAGTAGCGATCGCTTTAGGAGGGCCAGGAGCTGTTTTCTGGATGTGGGTTGTAGCCATGATTGGAATGGCCTCTAAATATTCTGAAGTAGTGCTTGGAGTAAAGTATCGCACAAAAAACGAAGAGGGAGAATGGACTGGCGGGCCCATGCATTATATTGAGAAAGGTCTCGGTTGGAAGCCTGTAGCTATGTTCTTTGCCTTCTTCTTAATGCTTGAAATTATGGCAAGTACGATGGTTCAATCAAATTCCTTGTCTCAAACAGTTGAATCTGCATTTAACCTTCCGCCAATTGTAACGGGGGTTATTGTCCTCCTATTAGTAGGATTAGTTACACTCGGTGGGATTAAACGTATCGGTTCTGTTACAGAAAAGTTTATCCCTTTAATGGTTGGTGTTTATTTAGTAAGCGCTTTTATTGTGTTAGGTGCTAATGTAACTGAAATTCCTGCTGCCTTCACATTAATATTTAAATCTGCTTTTACGCCTACCTCAGCTGCTGGAGGATTCGCGGGTGCTGGAGTGGCAGCTGCAATCCGCTGGGGGCTGGCCCGTGGAATTTATTCAAATGAAGCAGGGATGGGGACGGCTTCAATCGCCCATGCAGCAGCGAAAACAGAACATCCAGCTAAGCAAGGTTTGTGGGGCATCTTTGAAGTCATTATTGATACACTTGTCGTTTGTACAATGACAGCTTTAGTTGTTTTAACATCTGGTGCCTGGCAGGAAATTCCGGCAGATAAAGCATCTACAATGGTTGTAACAGCCCTGTCTAATGTGGTGGGAGAAGGCATCGCTGGAACACTTATTTCCATCTGCTTATTCTTCTTTGTGCTTTCAACGGTTGTAGTCATCGTGTTTTATGGAGAAAAACAGGCAGAATATTTATTTGGTCTAAAGTTTTCCAAGATTATGCGTTTTGTTTATTTAGCTGCTATTCTTGCCGGAGCGGTAGGGGGATTAAAGGTTATTTGGCAGTTCCTTGATTTAATGCTCGCCATGATTGTTTTACCAAATATAGTGGCTCTGTTATTCTTAAGTGGAGAAGTAAAAGAGGTTACAAAAGATTATATTCAGCGATATATTAAAAAAGGTCAGAATAAGCAAAAGAGACGTTCAGCATAGAACTATAAAGTCCTTGTAGGAAAGTAATTGAAAGCAATACGGGCTTTGAAAACATCAGAGAGAGGTTGATCGTTATGTATGGTGAATTAAAACATTTATCTATAGAAGAACAGGTAGAAAAATTAACTAAAACGTTAGTGGGTATTCCTAGTGTGAATGGTTCAGAGAACGGTGAAGTAGCAGTGGCAGATGCGATCTTAGGTATTTTGCGTTCTTATCCATATTTTCAGCAGAATCCAGCGCTTGTTTGGGAACAGACAGCCGTTGATGATGCACTGAATAGGAAGAATGTCTTCGCTTTTATCAAAGGTGGAGTGAATGCCAAACAAACCATTATTCACCATGCTCATATTGATACAGTGGGGATTGAGGATTTTGGTGCGTTGCGTGCCCATGCATTTGATCCGGATTATCTGCAAGATTTCTTCAAAGAATTTGAGCAAAACCCGGATGTTCAGGCAGATGCCTGTTCCGGAGACTGGATGTTTGGGCGCGGATCGGTTGATATGCAAAGTGGAGCAGCGGTTCATTTAGCCAATCTTCTTTACTTTTCAGAACATCGAGAGGAGCTTCCAGGAAACCTGCTTGTCATGTTTAATCCTGATGAAGAAAGCCAGCATGCCGGCGTGAAAAGTGCGGTTTTTGAACTTGAGAGACTGAAAAACGAATGGGATTTAGAGTACGTAGCCGCTATTAACAATGATTTTATCACTCCGCAGTATGATGGCGACACAACGAGATACATTTACACAGGGGCAGCCGGGAAAATACTGCCGAGCTTTTATATTTATGGAAGAGAAGCACATGTAGGAGACACGTTGCAAGGGGTAGACCCGAATTTCATTGCGGCTGAACTAACGAGAAGAATTCACAATAATGTGGAGCTGTGTGAAAACATTCCTGATGAAATGGTGCTGCCGCCAACATGTCTCTTCCAGCGAGATAATAAGTTCACATACAATGTACAAACAGCAACGAGCAGCTATTTATATTTCAATTACTTCTTATATCGTGATTCTGCGGCTGATGTGATGAAAAAGCTTCGCCAAATTACTGCTGAGGCCTGTCAGGAAATTACACAATATTTGTCGAACCAATATGAAGAATACTTGAACCGTTCAGGCCTGCCCCGGAAAAATTTAAACTGGGATATCGAGGTGGTGTCACTTGAGGAGTATAGCCGAGATTTAAAAAATAGGGGAATTGATGTAGAGAAAGTGTGCGCAAAAGTGACGGAAGAGCATAAGATGCTTGATGTAAGAATGATTTCCTTCAAGATTGTGGAAGTGCTGAATGAACTGGACCCTAAAAAGAAGCCGCGAGTGGTCTTGTTCTTTGCTCCTCCATATTTACCGCATAACTTTTTGAGAGAAGATAATCCTGCGGAACAAGCTATTTTGAAAACGATAAAAAATGTTTTAGCTGAGGCCAAGCAGGAGAGCGGTGAGAATTTTGAAGTGAAGAAATTCTTCCCTTACTTAGCGGACGGCAGTTATCTATCCATTCATGAAACGAATGAAGAGTTACAGAGCTTATTAAATAACTTGCCGAGTCTCGGTGGGCTGTACACGCTTCCGGTCGAAGAGATCCGCCGCTTAAACATCCCTTCTATTAATATGGGCGTATACGGAAAAGATGGTCATAAGTGGACGGAAAGAGTCTATAAGCCATACTCGTTTGGTGTTTTGCCTAAGCTCATTAGAGAAACAACAATCAGTTTGCTGAACCATGTACCTGTAAAAGTAAATTAAAGAATGAATAAAAGCCAGGCTCTTCCTTCTGGATTTGATGTAGGCATCCATAGAGGAGTCCTGGCTTTTCGTTATAGTATAATAATTAAAACAAGTCAGATGAATGGCTTGTAGATTATTATGCAATGATTGTTTCTTCTATGCTTGGAAATTTAATTTTGGGCACCCTAATAGATGTATCGACCCAATCTGTTATGCAGCTGCTATGGAAGAATGTTTTTTTTATTCTTTTGTACTTGCCGAGCTATTTATTACAGCTGCCATCATAAACAAACCGCTGCTTCTTTTATCGATCTTGGCTTTAATGAACTATAAAGCAATGACCACAATAAGTGAAAAAGTTATTTTATCAAAAGAAGGCAGTGTTTCTCTTTAGGGTGACCACTATTTTAGTGGTCTTGCGGGATACGGCGTTGGCTCTGGCCCGTTAGAGAATATGGAACAGAAGCATTTGGCGAGGAGATTGTTCTTCGGTAATTGCTAATCTGGAGTGTTAGGGACCTCGTGGTTCTCGATCTTATTTTGACTGCAATCAATGCAGAAGAATCAATGTGCCCATCTGTTTAAAGGACCTTTTTAATCAGTTGGAATCGGGGAGCCACAAAAGCGGTTACATCCTAAGTGTGTTTTTTACTGAATATTTAATTAACAACAGAACAGCTTGACCGCTGTGGTTGATAGATATAAAATGAGGTCAAATTAGCTCGAATAATCGATTTCTCCTTCATATATTTTCGACAATATGGGTCGAAAGTTTCTACTAAATCACCGTAAATGATTGGACTATGAGGGCAGATTCTTTTTGTAAACAACTAGAATTCTGCTTTCAGCGCTGAAAGGATTCTAGTTTTTATTTTATGTACATCGAGCAGTATCTTATTGCACAATAGAGGAGTGGAAAGAGTGGCAGGAAAACCGGAATTACATAACCAGGAAATGATCCTTGTTTTAGATTTTGGCAGTCAATACAATCAATTAATCACCCGTCGTATTCGGGAGTTTGGTGTGTATAGCGAGCTTCATCCGCATACAATCACTGCAGAAGAAGTAAAGGAAATGAACCCGAAAGGCATTATCTTTTCCGGCGGACCAAATAGCGTTTACTCAGAAAACGCATTTCATTGTGATGAAAAAATCTTCGAATTAAATATCCCGATTTTTGGTATTTGTTATGGCATGCAGTTAATGACGAAACATTTTGGCGGCAAAGTAGAGCCTGCTTCACACCGTGAGTATGGAAAAGCAGCCATTCAAGTGAAAAATGAAACTGCACTCTATAAAGGACTGCCAGCAGAACAAGTTGTCTGGATGAGCCATGGTGATTTAGTTACAGCTGCACCTGAAGGCTTTTCGGTTGATGCCGTGAACCCTTCTTGCCCGATCGCTTCGATGAGCAATGAAGAGAAGAAGCTTTACGCCGTGCAATTCCATCCGGAAGTGAAGCACTCTGTATACGGCATTGAGCTTTTGAAAAATTTTGTGTTTGAAGCATGCGGTTGCAGTGGCGACTGGTCGATGGAGAACTTTATTGAAGTCGAAATGGAGAAAATTCGTCAGGTAGTCGGCGATAAGAAAGTACTCTGCGCACTAAGCGGTGGTGTGGACTCTTCTGTCGTAGCTGTGCTGATTCATAAAGCCATTGGCGATCAGTTAACATGTATTTTTGTGGATCATGGACTGTTGCGAAAAGGCGAAGCCGACAGCGTTATGGAAACATTCGCTCAAGGTTTTCATATGAACGTTATTAAAGTGGATGCTAAGGACCGCTTCCTGAATAAATTAAAAGGTGTGTCTGACCCTGAACAAAAGCGTAAAATCATTGGTAATGAATTTATTTATGTATTCGATGATGAAGCTACTAAGCTGGAAGGCATTGAGTTTTTAGCTCAAGGTACCCTTTATACAGACATTATTGAGAGTGGTACAGCAACAGCGCAAACAATCAAGTCTCACCATAATGTTGGCGGACTGCCTGAGGACATGCAATTTAAATTGATTGAGCCTTTAAATACCTTATTCAAAGACGAGGTTCGCGCTCTTGGAACAGAGCTTGGTATTCCAGATCACATTGTTTGGCGGCAGCCATTCCCAGGACCTGGACTAGGTATTCGTGTTCTTGGTGAAATTACTGAAGAGAAGCTCGAGATTGTACGTGAATCTGATGCGATCTTACGTGAAGAAGTACGCCTGAACGGTCTTGAAAGGGAGATTTGGCAATACTTCACTGTGCTGCCGGACATCCGCAGTGTAGGAGTAATGGGCGATGCCCGCACGTACGATTATACAATTGGTATTCGCGCAGTTACGTCTATTGATGGCATGACTTCTGACTGGGCAAGAATTCCTTGGGATGTGCTTGAAAAGATTTCAACGCGTATCGTTAACGAAGTCCCACATGTTAACCGCGTGGTGTATGATGTTACGAGCAAGCCGCCTGCTACAATTGAGTGGGAATAAGTTTAAGCAAACTATACAAATGAGAAGGAAGTAAATTTGTGTGTTTTCTTTGTGTGAGCTTGGAGATATTAGTGGTCACAAGCCGCCTGCTTACAAAGGCAACAGATATTTGGATATTTCTTTGTCATTTGATACCTTAGCTGCACTTCGGACAAAATGTCCGAAGTGCTTTTGTTTTTTGGGGAAGAAACAACTCTAACCTTATGGAAAAGAGTGATGTCATGTATCTGAGAATGGTTAAGTATAAGAGAGAGTAAATTTATTTTTAAAAAATGTTGACGATGTTTAATAGAGCTGGTATAGTATTAAGAGTCGCCAATGGAAGTAACTGAAAATCCACAGGGACACAGCATGATAACTTCTCAGAAAAAAGTTTTAAAAAACTTTGACAAGAAGAAGTGAATGTGGTAAGATAATAAAATTGCTATTGAGCAGCGGTTAAAATTGATCTTTGAAAACTGAACAAAATACATGCCAGTAAGTTAATTCTTATTTTTAAAACATGAGCAAGTCAAAC
>NZ_JBIQDP010000045.1:0-17007 GCF_045370945.1 Pseudobacillus sp. 179-B 2D1 NHS | reverse complement strand
GCTTGCTTTTTATTGCAACAGTTTACTTTTAATGGAAAAAATCCTGCGGACTAGAGCAGCAACCCTGTCACTAAGCCTTTTAAAGGAAAATACCATTCTAAAAGTACAACACCAATGCTGTTTATCACAATCAGACTCAAAGCTAAGAGACAATCTTCTGTTCCGAATGGTTGATTCAACATTTTTGAGATAAATAAGTAAATCATACTCGGAATGCCATTCCATACCAGTAAAAGAAGGAAGTATGGCACAATAATTTTCCTTTTTTGATTTGGAAATGACCTTACTTTATCAAGTAACGTTCGGTTGCTTGAAAATAAAATCGACAGCGGTGTATTGATACTCAAAATCCCTAAACCTAGAAGATAGAAAGTGCCCATTTCCATATTCAAAAACATAAACGGCAAGAAAACAGCCAAGGCGATTATAAATACACTATTAATCAGATAATTCTTATGAAAAATGAAATATCTAAAAAGGTAGTTGATGAAATTTCCTCGTGCGAAGAAAGCCTGATGTTTATGGGAAACTGGTGACTGTAAGAAATCATAGGGATTACTTCTAAAATAAAAGATTCCAGCTATAGACAATGAAATGAATGAGGTAAGTAAGACCAAATCATTCCTGCTCAACCAAGCAAATGCACCACAAGCTATTAGGCTGAGTACCGCGAGTATTTGCGGTAATTTATACGGAAGTGCAAAAAATATCCCATAGATACAACAAAAGATACTGATGAGAAAGCTACAAAAGAGTACACGGGGCTTTGGTTCCATCACACTGAAAAAAAGAGAGAACAAAAGCAATGTTTTAGTGCCTAAAACATAAAGATAAGTAGAACATATCAAAGAACAAAGAAAATGATTCTTTATAAAGGGAAGCTGGAGTAAGCCGTTTAACTTCCCATCATTTATGATTGATTTCATTGTTTGTCTTGCGATACCTATAGTAAACAAACCAATGCAAGCATAGAAGAAAAAGGGTTTAACAACGATATGAACATCTGAAACTGACATTAATAAAAAAACGAAAAGGCTGGCTAAAAGGCTTTTAATTATAGAATGATAAGATTTCCCCATCAATTGTCGATTGAAAAGTTTAATAGTTTTCATCAATCTGCAATGCCTCTCGTATCAAATCGCTATTCACCTCAGCGCCTTCAAACGTTTGACTGATTTTCCCGTTTTCTAAGACCAAAACTTGATTGGCGGTCATTGTGATACTCTCCATGACGTGCGAAGAAAATAAAATTGAACCGTATTTTTGATAATCCTTAATGAGTTGATACAAAAATTCTGTACTGTCAAAGTCCAGACCATTCACTGGTTCATCTAAAACTAGTAATGGGAGTCTCAAAGCGAATCCTGTAATCAGAAAAGCTTTTTTACGATTCCCGGTAGAAAGATCTTTTATCAAAGTATCTTGGTGGTTAGTGAAACCGAATCCTCTTACTAATTCTGTTACATCAGGTACAGGTTTTTGATAGGAGTCAAATACATAATCAAAATATTCTCGAAAGGTAAAATACTCAAAAGAGTGGTCCTCATCAAAAACAATTGAACGATTCAATTTGAATTTCTTTGATTGAACATCTGCTTTTTCCCTGAGCCACAGAAAACTTTTCAAATGATAAGTGTCCAGAATGGAGGCAATCATTTTGATCAAAGTTGTTTTCCCAGCACCATTTCGCCCAATCAAACCAACGACTTGATTTTTATTTATTGTCATATTCAAATTTCTGATGATGGGTTTACCGGTTTCATACCAAACCTCTAAATCTTTGATGGAGAGCAGTTCATCTGTCATAGTCTTCCCCTTATTTCTTATTTACTTTTTTAGCTGCGATGACAAATACTACACCAACCAACAAGTACAAAGCAGCCATTGAAAAATTAGCTTTAACTAAACATACGATTGCACCGATGATCCAAATCAAACCAATCAATAATCTGAGTGTTGTCCTGCTCACTCTTTTCATCTCCATTATTTTTCAAAGTCAAAATGGAACAAGTCGTCAATTGAAGCGTCCAATTCTCTTGCGATTCGAACGGCTAACTCCAAGGAGGGATTATATTTTGCGTTCTCCAAACGCATAATTGTTTCTCTACGGACACCCACACGCTGCGCAAGTTCTTCTTGGGTTAAATCTTTTAAAAGACGATATTTTTTTATCTGTGTTGTAAAAGCTGTCATAATTACTCACCTGCATCATATTTGTAAGTCAAATATGCCCACAAGTTCGTTCCCAAAGCAAAAGTCAAAGCTAAGATGATCAATTCAGCTCGATATAAAAGCGCATAATCAAGGGAGAGAAAACTTAATACCAAGCTGCTTAGAAATCCAAAACAAAAAGCAATGCGAAAAGCCTTCGTTCCCGCAATATTGCGATTTTCGATTAAACGTTCATCTTCCTCGGTGCCTAATTTATACCACCAGTAATATTGTAACCCTCCAAAAAAGGCAAAGAATAGATACATGGCTGGGGGTCCGCTGGTCCCGAGAAATCCCAAAAACCCTAACAGCCCGATGAGCCAACTCTTGTTAGTTAATGTTCGCTTCATTAGTTACACCTCTTTTTAGTGATATATTTATCTCTTTATGAGATAAATATATCACTTTGATTAATAGTTGTAAATGAAAAAACAGCCCCAGCGGACTGTCTTAATAAAAAGCATATTTAGGGCTGTAATGGTAATCTTGTTGCAATGATTAGCCTTAATAAGCATTCTAATTGGGTCTCTATTCCGCAAAAGCGGCCACAATATCCAATCAGAAAAAAGAGCAACCTAAATCAAGTTACGTGCTGCTTGAAAATAATGTTTGATCAAGAATATCTCACTATCTAATATTTTATAGAATGTTGTCGGTTGTTTCATTTTCTTAGTTTGCCTCCACTACATAACTGACTCTCGTACTCGTAGAAAAAACACCTTCTGTTAAGTAACAATAAAATTGTCTAATTTACAATAAAGTCCTTTAAAAAATAATAAAGTTGTTTAAAAATCCTTCTTTAACTAATGGGGCAGTTTAGGTGAACAAGGGACGTGTATTTTTAAAAATCAATACCTTGCATTATAGAGTAATATAAAATATATTAGTATCAGGAGGTGGGAAAATGGAAGTGAATAAGGAAGTTTTAAAAGGACATATTGATACGTTAATTCTTTCACTTTTACATAGTAGGGATATGTACGGATATGAACTAGCAAAATTAGTTCGAGAAAAGAGTAATAATCAGTTTGAACTTAAAGAAGGTACTCTCTATTTGTCATTAAAGCGTTTGGAAAAAAATAAATGGATTTCGTCTTACTGGGGTGATGAACAAGGTCCTGGAGGAAGGCGGAAATATTATAAACTTACACCACTCGGAGAAAAAGGTTTTGAGGAAAAACGTAAGGAATGGGAGTTTGTTAAAAACATTATTGATTCGTTTTTAGAAGGGAGAGAAAAACAATGAAACAAATTGATGAATTTGTGAATTCAATATATGTAAATATTAGTGGAAAAGAAGCAAAAGAAATGAAAGAAGAAATGCAAACGCATTTAATAGAAGCTGTCGAAGAATTAAAAGAAGAGGGGAAAAGTGAACAAGAAGCAATTTCTATTGCTATCAACCGTTTTGGTGATAAAAATCAAATTACCAAAGGATTACTTGATTTATTTAAAGCGCAAAACAAAATAGTTAAAATCCTATATCGCATCGCGTTTATTTTTTTGATTATTGGCTTAGGAATTTTAATAAGTTTGATAGTAAGCGACAAATTAGTTGCGGATAAACAATTAGAAGTACAAGCTACACTTAATTCTATAATTAATATGCCAGAGAATAAAGAATTATCAGAAGCTGAAAAAAATCAAATTATTTTAAAATTCCAGGAGATAACTGATGATAAATTAGTGAATTTTTCTTTATATAAAAAGCCAGAAGGAACTCCAGAAATTATTGATCAAGGAGATTTCCCAAAGGTTTATAGTAAAATGAAAGAAGTAATAAAATACGGACAGACAGGTAATTGGTTTTTCTCAAATGAAAATAAAAATTGGTACGCTGAAGTTGGATATATCGGTGCAGAAGGAGTAACCCTTTACGCAATTCCACCTAATTCCTATTACGTTATTCCATATAGTTTTATTATTATCTTTATAGTTTTAGGACTTTTAGCTTTTATGTTAAAACGAAATTCAAAGCGTAAAATGCTAAATATTTTTTAAAAGATTAATCTACTATTCTTTTTCAACTAACGGGGTGCTTTAGCTGAATAAGATTTAAACAACTTTATTATTGATTTTTAAGTACAAGCATATTTAAATGAACAGAAATTAAACAACTTTAAAGAGTCTTACTACACAATAAAATGTAGCAAGGCTCTTGTATTTTCATATCAAAATTAAATAACTTTATTATCTCTTTACACCTTTAAGTTGTTTTCAGGTATTCCATACCCATTTTCAACTCAAAGGTGTTTTTATTTGTCTCACTCTGCGGAGTAAGTCCCATGAATCTTAAAGCTGGCTTTTCCGATTAATAGCTTAAACTTTAAATTGGGATATCACTTTCTGTAATTCTTCTGCCATGGAAGAGAGTGCTTTGGCGGATGAAGAGATCTCTTCCATCGATGCTAACTCTTCCTCTGTTGAGGCGGCTACCTCTTCGGATGTGGCGGCGTTCTCGCTGGCGATGGTTGCCAGATCTTGAGCCACAGTTGTTATATCCTGAACAGCGGCTTTGATTTGTTGTGAAACGGAAAACATTTCTCTCATTTCTGGTGTAATCTCTCTTGTGCTTTGTAGAATCTGCTTAAACTTCGTAATGGCTTCGTCTGATATTTCCACACCGGTCTGTACATTATTTGCGACCTCTTCCATTACCTTAACGGATTTCTCAGTATCTTTTTGAACACCTTTAAGAATATCTAAAATTTCACTCGCTGACTGTTGCGATTGCTCTGCCAGCTTCCGCACCTCATCTGCTACAACAGCGAATCCTTTGCCTTGCTCGCCAGCTCGGGCAGCTTCAATGGCCGCATTTAAAGCTAGAAGATTTGTTTGATCAGCAATACCTGTAATTACATCTAAAATGGAGCTAACTTCTTTAGAACGTTCATGCAAAGACTGGATAGTCTCATTGGATTCTATGACAGACTGCTGAATGGAATACATCTGCTTGACCGTATCAGTGACGGCTCTTTCGCCATCTTCCGCTTGCTGGGTAGTATGAGTGGCGAGTCCTAATACTTTCTCGGATCGATCCGCAATTTCTCCCACTCCTAATGAAATCTTATCGATGGCTTCCACACTCTGATCAATTTGAGCCGTTTGCCTCTCTGCGCTGCCTGCTACTTCTTGAACAGATGCAGCCACCTGCTGTGAAGCCGCGCTCGTCTGTTCAGAGCTGGCTGTCAACTGCTCAGAGGAAGCGGCAACTTGCTCCGCATTATACTCTATTTTTTGAACCAGCTCCCTTAGCTTCTCTTGCATGGCATTGAATGCTTGAGCTAATTGGCCAATCTCATCATTGGATTGAATATCGACGCGAGTAGTTAAGTCTCCCCGGCTGACAGTGAGGGCTTGCTCTTTTAACTTAGACAACGGTTTTGTCAGGGAGCGTATAATCAAGAACACTACCACTGCTCCTATAAGCATGGCAAGAACAATCACAATCAGTGTTTTGTAAAAGACTGGCATGGCTGACTCATCAATGACAGACTGCTCCACACTTCCCCCTAACTTCCATCCGGTTAATTCATTTGTCGTAAAGTTCATTAACTTTTCCTTGCCTTGAAACTCGTACTTAAACTGACCGCTTTCTTTGCTATAAACGGTTTTTAAAAAATCCTCAGTAGCCTCTTCCCCAGGATTGAGTACGGGGTGAGACAGAACTAGCTGATCTTTATCCATAAGGTAAGCATATCCTTTATTTCCTAATTTTACCTTTTGGACTAAATTCTGAAGGAACTTTATATTAATATCGACTGCTACAACACCTGATCCATCTTTTGTTGTTTGGGAGACGGTAACGATCATATCACCTGTTCCAGCATCTGGATAAGGTTTAGATATGACTGCCTTTCCCTGTTGCTCTTTTGCTTCTTTATACCACTCTCGTTGTCTTGGATCATAGGTAGAGGTATCATTAATAACCGGTTCTTGAATATATAAGCCTGTGTCTGTTCCAACATAAATACTTAAGGTTTCAGGGTGCAGTTTAGTATACTGCGTTAACAGCCGGCGAAGCCCAGGGCTACTTTCCCCTTTGTATAAAGAGGCATTTGTAAGCTCGGAAAATGTCTGTATGTCGTGTACTTTTGATTGAATGGCTTCGGTAATAGACGAGTTTAAAAGTTCCACACTTTGAGAGAAACCGTTCATCATTTCATCTTTAATGGCTTCTTTAGCTGTGGAGTAAGAGAGAGCTCCAATGATTAAGGCTGGAATAATTAATATCAAAGCAAATGAGAGCATTAACTTTTTTTGCATGTTGTTAAAGTATAAAAAAATTCGTTTCATCGTAATCATCCTGTTCATTAGTGTTCTTTGGACGAAATCTTATCTACTCAGTCATCTGTGCGGATTCTCTCATACCTGCGTGCAACACTGACTGAACTTCGGTTCAATATCTGGCCAATATCTTTATAGATCATTCCTTTTTTGCGCATTTCCAAGAGCTGTTCATCTTCTTTAGTCGTCCATATTTGATACGAGCGTTTTTTAGTAAGTTTATATGTATGTTCTTTCATTCGCTCTTTCCCCACCCACTCTGGTTCAGGAGGTAAAGCATGAGGAGCTATATTACTGAACTGCACTTTGTCTTTATTTTGTTCGGCCCACTCCCAAAACGCTACAGGGTCGATAAAATAAAAAGTTCTAATTGATCTTGTTACTTTTTTGATATGCGACAGCTGATGGTTCTTTATCCAACATTTCACGGTGCGCCGGTTTACATGTAAGATTCTGGCCAACTCTCCCGTTGTGATAAATCCTGTCTGTAATTTGGTTGAAGATATACCAAGTCTTTTCATTTTTACTTCAAGAGCTGTAACAGAACGGTCCATATTTTTAGCAATTGTGGCTAATGTATAAGTGCCGATATGTTCTTTTAACTCTGTAACGTCTTCGGCAGTCCACCCTCTACTCAAGATTCCTCCTCCTCAATAAAACAGATTTTAATTTTTACCTTTTTTCTTCTTATGTGACTATTTATCTATACAAACCTTTACGAGTATAGGTCTTATTTAGCTAATTTGCAATAGTTCCTTCTTAATGCAGAATATTCCGGTATTAATCCAGCAATTATATTGTTAGATGATAATAAAGTTATTTAATTTTGATATAAAAATATAAGAGCCTTTCTACATTTTATTGTAGAAAGGCTCTTTAAAGTTGTTTAAGTCTTATTTAGCTAAAGCATCCTTTAGTTAAAATGAACGCAAACCATATTTATGTCGATACTTCATTTGTATTTTGATCGTTATATTCCACTACTGCATTCGCCAGTACATCTGGAGCCATCATAACTGCCGAGTGGTCTTGCCCTGAAAGCACTTTATATTTAGCTAGAGGTAACAGTTCTGCAAGTGACTTGGCAGCTTCATGGAAGTACGGTTCACTATTTTCTCCAACTATGATTGTTGTTGGAACATTTACATCCCATCGGTTGGTTGGTAGAGGTTTTCCTGATTGAGTTTCTTCCATAATCATACCGTCATAGGCTAGGGTATGAGCCAGATTCTCCATTCCCTTCCAAGAGGGATCGGCTTTCATATGGTCTAGATATTCCGCAGGTATTCCGAGAGCTTTACTCATGAAATATTCTACCGCATCACTGCGTCTGCCTTCCTCAATCAATTCATTCAGATTTTGAACATACTCTGCAGGTACACGTGGACGACTGTTATCAATAATAAAAGGTGGCTCATACAAAAATAGATTTGTGATTTTATCTCCTAGTTTTGTTGCAGCTTCAAGTGCTAATACTCCATCAGAAGAACTACCAAACAATAAGCTTTTACCTCCCGCTTCAACTATTAAAGCCTCAATGTCTTCTATCTCTCGTTCCACCGCATACTCAGAGGCATCGGTACTTTCCCCCCTACCACGACGATCATAGTTATAAACAGTAAAATGTTTGGAAAGCTGTTCTGCTAGTTGGTCAGCATCTTTGTGATCAGCTGCGGCAGATGATACCAGAATTATCGCCTGACCATTTCCTTGTTTTTCATAAGCGATTTTTGTTCCATCTTTTGAAATTATTGTGTTCATAATTTCCCTCCGTATTTGGATTTCAAATGTTCTTCAAGACGTTCAAAGGCATCAGAAAAGCCTTTAATCATTCCCATTTCTTCAGCGTTATAAAGGTCTTCTATACTTCTGAAACGAGTAATAATTTTAAGTTTACAGCCTTCCTTTATCTCATCAAAAGTTACAGTCGTATACATATCACTTTTTTCTACCATACTCCAATTTTCGTCAGTAAATGAGTCGATGTAGACTAATCTAGTTGGTTCCAGCACCTCTTGATATACAGCTCTACAATATACCTCTTCTCCATTCCCATTATTAGGCCTTAGACTATAGCGCCAGACACCATTAGGTCTAACATCCATCTCGTATACGGTTGAGGTCCAGTTTTTAGGTCCCCACCAACGAGAGATATGTTCCGGTTTAGTCCACCCTTCCCACGCAAGCTCGAGAGGGATAGCTACGGTACGTTCAACTGTAAGTTCTCTGCTGACCTTATCTTTGTAGATTTTTGTTTTCCTTCTCATCTTAAATTCATCCTTGTTATTCAAATTCTTTCATTTCAAGCTCATAAATTAGCTTTCATATGCAACAGCTATTAAGGCGATTTATCCTCCTTTCTTTTAATGTCGAGCATATAGTCCTCAAAGTTATCTAGACGCTGTTCCCATAAGATACTAAATGAATCGAACCAAGCATCTAAATCCTGAAATGGTTGTGCTTCAAGGCTATATATTCGCAACTGTCCCTTCGTTCGAGAACGTACCAATCCAGCCTCCCCTAAGATACGTAAATGGCGAGATACCTGAGGTTGGCCAATATTTAGAGCCTGAACTATTTCACTTACAGAGTGCGGACTTTTTTTCAAAAGTTCTACAATGTTAAATCGATTCGGCTCTGATATTATCTGTAATGTTAATTGCATGGTTGTTGTATTCATATTATTAATATACACCTTAACATATATACATGTAAACATATATAATGTGTTTTTTTACAAATTTATAACCTTCTAATATTCCTCTTATTCCATCCAATGGGATACTGTCAGGTACATCCGATGTTGGCGATGTCAGCTGGATTGTCCCAACCGTTCAATCTGGTAAAGTCATGGCAGCAACAGCCATCGAAGTCCTTCATAACCCTGACATTCTTGAAAAAGCGAAGATAGAATTAATTGAGTAGCGAAATGGTGAAGAGTATGTATCACCCATCCCGCCTGAAGAGTAAAGAAACTACTAAACTTTGTTGACTCGATGCTCTTCTTCACTGCGTCCCTCCATTTGGAAGGGCGTTTTTTTATTAGTCTTGCTCTTATTTACATGATAAAATATTAGTAAAGATAATGAGGTGTTATCTTTACTTTACATAAAATTATTATTGCTATCTTAAAAGGGAGTGCTTTATTGGCACTCCCTCTATGATTTGGTTGGAAGGAAAATGACAAGGCCAAGCTCTCAAATCGCTCAAAGCTTTCCTCTTCATCAAAATTTCCTCTTCCCTTCTTTTTGATCTTTTCTTTCAAATTTTCGGGAGAGAAATCGTGAGTGTTTCCATATCCGTCTCGATAAAAAGGTATCCTTCCTGATCGTAATGAAGGGAATCCTTTGTGACATACCTGTCTAGAAAGCGGAAAGAGGCGCTTGAACACGTTTTTCAGTACTGTCTTCTATGTATCTTTAGAGGAAAGAAAAAGGTTAACCTTATGAACCAAGCCTTCTCTATATCATTTGAAAATACGCCAAAATTTTTATTTTAGCGCAAAGTTTATTAGAGAAGAACACCTTTCTCTTCTTTCCGGTCGGCTTAAAGAACATAACTTCTTCTGATAAAACCAATTAGGTACACGACGATCATTAGCGAAAAAATCAAAATAGACAATCAACAACTTTATGGTCAATGAAATAAAGGCATGGAATAAGGAAATCCATGCCTGAGTGATCTAATAGTTATTTGGATATGAATTGTGTATTGATTCATGATTCAACCTTGGAAGCTTTTTTTAAAATATCTTTATATAGGGACCCACTAAACGTAGTCAGAACCGGTCGATGAATAGCATTGCTGAATAGTGTAGGCTCTTTGACTCCTATTATTTCCCTAGGGCTGTATGCCTCGATCATGTCACGGTTAACCCTAGCAGCCATGTCGTAGGTTAAATCGTTCACCGGTTTACCAATTCCCTGAGCGTCTTGTCATACAGCTGCTTGATGACATTGAGTGCTTCTAGATCAATTTCTTTGACAAACTGAACTTCCTCTTCTTTGTTTGTACTATTTCCATGTTTAACTTGATCCTTCTCTTCTTTCATGATTTACCGCTCCTTCCGGTTAATATAGCAGAAGAACGTTAGAGGTTCAATTTCCTTCTAGTGTTTAGTGTATAAGGACAAGACACAAAAAAGGAGTAGTGTTTTTTAAGCAAAAATTATTCTCCTTGTTCTCTCTTTTTGGTCATACAGTTGTTTCTGTTAAGATTACAGGGATAGGCGTTTATAATAAGAAGTATTATTTACTTTAATTTCAGCAAGTCTTTAGATTCATGATTAATCACCATGACATCCCCTCTTACGGGCTGTTTGATAGAAATTTGATCAAGGAATAGAATGCCTTGTATGTCGGTAATTGAATTCTCATATACAAAACGGCCATTACTTTCCTTCACAAATTTCATGTAGTCAACCAGTTCCCGCAAGCCAGTTATGGCATAACTGACATTTGTGGTGTGCTTCACTTCCCCAATTACTACCTTCATAAGCTTATTTTCATCTCTTCTGCTGATCTCTAATATCAGATCGGGACGACCGCTCCATAATGTATCCTTATTGAAAGAACTACCAAACACTTGAGTGGCGATATCAAAGGATTTTTCCATAGACTGTACCCTTCGTTCTAATAGCGGATGATAACTCTCTTTCGCCTCTTCAACTCTAATATGAAAAGATAAATTGTTAGAACCACTAGAGTCGTGGTAAAGCTGGTAACAGAACTCTTTATCTTTCCAGCTTGCAAACAAGTTTTGGCGGCCATCCAAGAGTTCGAGTACAGCATCTCCGCTATTTTGTTTGATAAGCTGGATGGCCCAATAAAGCTCAAATAATACCTCCGTTTTATCTGGATAAACAAATGTTTCTTGAAGAAGCTTTTGAATCTCAGACTCGTTTAGTTTTTTTGAATGCAATTGCCGGTAAAGGATAAATAGTTTTGCGGCATTGCTGTATAGCGGATTGCGATGCTTCGCTGTTTCCTGAAGCATTCGATCACTAATCACTGCCTTTTCAACGGATATTCTTGCAAGGTAGATATTCTTCTGATAAATCTCATCGACAAATGGCTTTAACTCTTTCCACTCTGCAAACCATTCATACTTTATATATCTATCAAATCCCGTCTTCTCTGCGTCTAAAAGCTCATACAGCCGTTGAATGAACGCTTTCAGCACCAAGTTTTCTTTAATATTGTAATGACGTGATGGTTCATTACAGGAAAAGATAGTCCTGTCGCTATTTCCCGCTTCAAGACGGTTTTTGATTGTATTTTCCCAGTTAATCCTCCCGCGTATTTCACCGTGATATGTTTCATTGATCAGTGTAGTGGATGTTTTAAATCGGCGAATTAAAGCAGGTAATTGTCTTACGTACTGCTTCACTTCATCCCTCATCAGAAAATGTATATTGATCAACTGTTCAAGTTGATGAATGTTCAGATGGGCTTTGCGAATAAAAGAATTCAATCCAACTTTTCCAGACTTCAGGTACACAACAAGAAAATCGCTAATTTCTTCAATCAGTTCATTTGTAGTTTTCTTCATGGATTACTCCTTGATATTGAAAAAATCAATTGCAAATTCCATAAGATAGTTGGTATCAAGGTTTTTTAATTCCCCAAGTTTCTTAATAAAGGTAAGAATGTCAGATTCCTGAAGTCCTTCAAACTGTGGAAGAACATATAAAACAATGGCAGAAGTAAAGTCACCATCTTCTGCAGTGAACTGAGCAATGTCTTCGATAATAGCCGGTCCAATCTGGCGGTATTCATTTATAAACCGCCAAATATCTGCAAGTGTTGTGGAATAAGCGTAATCTTCTATTCTCCATAAAGGCAAATAAGCATTGACAAGCTCTTCATCAATCTCTTTTGGAACGCCAACCGGTATAAAGGCAAATCGACGCATAAATGCATAACTCATCTCATACAGGGAAGCTTTATCAATGGTATTGATAGTTCCAATTAGGCGCCAGTCATTGGGAATAATAAAATCATAATCATTGGGAAGAACTTCTTTTACATCCTTTTGCGGGCGGACGACAATTTGATTTCCGCTCTCTCCTTGAAAATTAAGAGTAATGGAATCACCCGTCAGTGCTGAAAATAGAGCACCAAAGGCCTTGTCTATATCGGCGCGGTTCATCTCATCAATAATCAGCCATTTGTTTTCCGGTTTTAATGTTTTTTCATCTTTAAAGCAATTTAAAAAGAACCCCTGTTTAAATGACAGCGTTCCATCCGCATTCGGGCGGATGCCTCCAATTGTGTCATAAGCCGACCAATCAGAAGTAGCTGTCATCATCAGATAGTCTGCCCCAAAGCTTTGGCAAATTTCTTTGGCCATTTTAGATTTGCCAGTCCCGGGAGGTCCGGTCAAAATAATATGCTTGCCTTTCGATAAGGTCGTTTTCACTTGTTTGATAATTCGCTCTTTATCTTCAAAGAACAATCCCTTCATTGTTATGTCCTGCGAAAAATCAATTGAAGGAATTGGAAGGTGATTTTCCATTAGTTCGGGCTGTTCCATGGAAAGAATCGTTTCAAACTGCTCTTTTGTTAACTCAAATAAACTTCCCTGTGCTCCATTTTTAATAGGTGTACTCTGTTTGATGTCGTCCACTTGATTAAGCTGTTCCCACGCGATCGGAGCCATATTTCTCACATAACGAAAACTAACACCTTCCACAGGATCAGGAAAGCCGGGGCTAGAGCCTGTATGCAGATCCTTAGTGACTTCCCCCTCCGCCACAATTTCTTTTCGTGGAGTAGATTCATAAAAAAGGACCCGGTCTCCCGGCTTTGCTGTTTCAAAAGAATGATAAATCCTCCGCTTGTTCCCTTTTTCATTAAAGGCAGTATAGAAAACCTCTCCTCCTTCTTTGATTTCGTCAACTGTCCAGATGGAAGGGTTCGTCGTGAGCCAAAAGTATTTGGGCTCTCTTTTTACTCGAATAGTTGAATCTACTGACGACTCAGTATCAGCTTTTGCTTCCATCCATTGATTGTCTTCTAAAAATTGAGGATATACGTCTACCAAATGAGAATGAAGTTTTTCGTAGGTGAAATCTTCCATATCAGTCACCGTTTCCAACAGCCAGTCGGCATTTCTTTTTGGATGTTCCGATCCGTAACCCAGACCGTAGCTGACTTTTTCTCCATCAATTTTGACAAAGAGCTGGGCCGCCTTTTTGTGGTTTTCTATATCATTCGGATACAAAGCAATCCAGCATTCCGATCCGCCGAAGTTCTGGTTCCAGCTGAATCCGTTAAGCGCTTTATCTTGTACAAACGCCGTATCACTAAATTCCTCCATTTCGCGGATACAATAATGAAGATTCCCTAAATGATACAGAACTCTATCTTTCATTGGGGTGTAATAGATTTGGAACATAATACGGAAATTATTCCAGGAATGAAGAATATTAGATTCATATTCTTCATTCACCTCTTGCTTCATACGCTCAAGATCCTCTAGTGATAATGTTTTCTTATTCAGCCATTGTTCTAACATCAAGTACCTTATTCTATTGATTTTGTCGCTTTTTTGATAAAACTTCCTGCGTTCTTCTAGAAAAGGTAAATCCATCTTTTTTATTTCGGATAAAAACAGTTCATCATTTTCCATGAATTTTTGAAGCTTAACCGCTAGAGAATGAAGATATTCCACAGCTGTTTCAGCAATCATCGTGTAGTAATAGGTGGCACAAAAGAACATATCTTGTACATCGAGAAAATTGAAATCATGTCCTTGATCCCGTGTATAATCGTGAGTTACTCTGCAAATATCAAAAAATAATTGGTAATTTTCACTGATGGTTCCAAGCTTCTTATCTATGCCGAATGCTTTTTTCATTTCTTTTAGTAGTTCTTCTTTATAGAGCGGATATTTCTTATAGTCGTAGGCTGCCAGCAAATACCCAAATAGCGGGGCACCGAGATTTTTACCATGTTCTTTCCCGGAAAAGTGGAATTGTTCAATCCGTTCGCGTACAGGCAATGACTCATCATAGAGGATTTTAAACAATTTAGCCGTTAATCCCGGTGCTTCCTCAGCCAACTTTGTTAAATTATCCAGTGAGCTCCAGTGTGTAAAGCTACCTGTCTGTGGATTTTTGCTTTTTATATATTTGATCACGTCAAGAACAGTTTCTTCTGTGATCTCAGTCTTCTGCAAATAACGATTCAATTCATCTAGAATATCCCATTTGTACTTCTCATCATATTCTGGATTGGTCCGGAACTTAAGGTAGCGCTTTAAAAGGATATCGAGATAGTTGTCACGAAGAATATAGCGTTCCAATTGGAAGTTATCCAAAGTAGTCACTCCTTGTTTTATCGTGAATACAGACACAAGTCTTTCTCTTTTTGAGCATTTTCTACTCTCCTAACCTACTTGAACAAGTAATTAAACTTACTTAATTGAAGGCAACGTCTTCATTAAATATTCCTGCCACTAGTTTCATCACCAACTATCTCATGAAGCCAGCAATACATGAATAACACTTCTAGATATTGCTTCTTTCCTTTAAGAAATAATTGTTAGAAATTTTTCTATGCAGAGTATTAATAAGCCCTTTTCTATTCCACTATTCCAAAATGAGCTTTCCGGTGACAATTTGGACATATTGCAACGGCATTTGACACTGTATCTTCTCCACCTTCCGCTAACGGAATAACATGATGTACTTCAAGATAAGGTGTTCCATCACTTGCCCTTATAAAAGGAGCTGGTTGATGACAATATTCACAAATCCCTTTAGCTCTTTCTAAAACTTCAGCAACCACATCTGGATTTCTTCGATAATTTGTTGAGATGACCTGAATAACTTCTGGCTTTTTATTAGCCTTTTGAAGTCGTTGCTTTCTTTCTTTATTATTGGTTGTTTTAGCATGATTAACTTGTTTATTAAATTCTTCTTCATATTCTTCTGCCGTAATCGGGACTTGAATTTCAAATGAGTCTACCTTTACTAATTCGAACCATTTAGATCCATCATTTTCAACATGATAGTTAACGTACTTAAAAATCCCACTTAATGTTAAGACCGTACCTTCTTTTAAAAAAATATAAATAGGTATTTCTCCTGAATTAATAATGGCTCTATTCACCTTAAAATTCGGATCGAAATTATCTTCGATACTCTTCATGTAATGTTTTAATACTTTATTTTCCTCTATCCATTTATTCTGATATTTTCCATCCTTCACCGTGACTTTAGAGAAAATAGCTTTATAATTAGGTTCATCACCAATCAGATAAATACCCGATAAATTATTATAAGTCCGTGAAAAAATAGAGATATCCCATGAGCTATATTTTTGACCAATAACAAAGTCCTCTAAGTTGGTAATATCATATAAATCATCCTTAAATTTCTCTCTAAACTCAGGTACAATGTCTTCATAGGTTTTTAAATTTAAGTTCTTTATTGCCTTGTATACCTCATCTTTACCTGGTTCCGGTAATTTCTCAAACCGAGCCAAATATATATTTAAATCACCTACTTTTTTGAATTTGCGTACTCTATCTCTAGTGTTTTTCACCTTTTTTACAATAGGTTCTTGCAGGTCAGGATGTGTAATTGCAGGTTCAAATACACTACCATTTAAAAATTCTATTGCTTCCTTAATTCTGTTTATCATTAAGTCACTTCCTCTTATTCTATTTAGCAATTAATCTTCAATGTATTCTAGTTAAGTTATTTGTACTCAACCAATAAAGCTTTCCACATCATCAAGACACGGATTATCTTACTTAGGTCAAATCACACCAAGAATTACGTGAGTTAACTACAGCACTTTCGTATTACTCTCTAACTATTATTATCTTCTCATTAATTAAGACTAACTAAATTATTACCAACACTAATGTCAAAAATCCTCCTATTATGTATATATCCAAATCTCACTCTAACTCTTTTATTATCATCTTCTTTATTACAATCTCATACTTACTCTATCATGTTAAATGCATTTATTTTTAATACTTTCAATCATTTTAATTATCTAAGAAATACTTTTATGGTTTTTAATCAAAATAAACCTTTATACTTCTGACAAATTTTCATTTGTTCTTCAACTAACCGTTTGTATAAGTAAAATGCTTCAGAATATTTTTATCAAACCAATAAAAAAGAGCATTTTTCAGCGCCATCTCCCCTTTCTCTTTTGTGTTTAATCTAGTCTCGGAATAACCTCCAACTGTAATTGTAACTTTGGTTCATGTGTCTTTTCATAAATTGTAGAGAATTTGAAATAAGTGGCGCCTGAAAGATTGCGTAATCGTTTCTCAGAAGTGCTTATATTTTGGATAGGGGTGGCGTCAGCAAAGCGCATTTTCCTGACGCTGCCCCTAAAAGAAAGTTTTCCACAGCAGAAGATGTACTGGAGCGTCTACACTTATCTGGACAGAAAAATTAAGGTCGCGTACACTTGACCTAAAACAGATGAGGAGCTCCAACTATGACAAAGCGAGAACGCCGCACCTTCACGCCCGAGTTCA
>NZ_JBIQDP010000044.1:0-21152 GCF_045370945.1 Pseudobacillus sp. 179-B 2D1 NHS | reverse complement strand
ATGTCTATTTTTAGTATAGCATCTAATTCTTAAAATATTTATAGAAAAATATTGACAAACTATTAGCTGGGTTAGTTGAAGAAGGATTTTTAGGTAACTATATTATATTTTTTTAAATGACTTTATTGTAAATTAAACAACTCTATTATCTCTGTACACTTGTTTCAATTATTTTATTAAATAACTTAATTTGCCCTTGTTTTTTTCAGAAAGAGCTTCATAATTTCCTAAAATGTCATTCTGCTCACGTCTACTGTATTCAGTAGGCTTTTTTTGATGTTTTTATTTGTCATTCATTAAAGAAAGGATGGTGTGAACGAGTTAAGCAATATTTCTTCTTGCTTGGCCGAATGTATGTCTATGAGAAAAAGAATATTGCCGCCGGTTACGGCACTTGCTGTTTTGGTAATGACGTCTCCTGTTTCCGCTGAAGTTGGTAGTTTAGAAGAATCGTTAAATGAAAATAAAAAAGCACAAGCAGTCGCTAAAGAAAGTATCGAAAATGTTAAAGAACAGAGTCTGCATGTAACTGAACAAATAAAAAAGGAAGAAAAAGAGGTTCAAAAATTAGATCGTTACATAAAAAAAACAGAAGAGGCATTGCAAGAAAAGAGTAAGGAACTCGCGGAGATTGAAAAGTATATTAAAGAGCTTGAAAAACAACAAGAGAACATAGAAAGCTTACTGTCGGAGCGAGAAGATGAATTCAGGGAAAGAGCTGCCGCGTATTATAAAAACGGAAATAATATTTCTTTTCTAGATGTTCTTTTCGATAATTCCACTTTTAGTGAATTAATTGGCCGTTTATCTTCTTATACAAGTATCGTTGATGCAGACCGTAACTTCATTGAGGAATACATTAACGATCAAGAAAAAGTTAGTGTCATCAAAGAAAAAACTGCGACTTTAAAAAAACGTATAGAAGTTATGAAACAGACTGCAGAAGAGTTAAAGACTTCTTATGAGACATCTAAAAATAAACAGGTATCCACAGTGGCATCTCTTGAAGAAAAGAAAAAAACATTACGAGCAGAAGAGAAGCAAAAAGAGCTGGCATTGAGAGAATTTGAGAAAGAAGCAGTTCAAATTAATGAAAAGATTCAAAAAGAAGAAAGGTTAGCTGCTGAAGAAAAGCAAAGAGAAAATGAAATAGCTGATTATAGTGATTCAGAACTAGTAACCATGGTTGCAGACGCAAAAGAAGAAGCGAGGAATCCATTCAAATCACCTGTTACGAAATATCCTAATAAAAGTGTAAATTCGGTGATTACCCCGTTTGTTGCTGACGCGCAAAGAATAAAAACTGAGAGAGGGATCCCTGCTTCTATCATTCTTGGGCAAATTATTTTGGAAAGTTCAGGAAGATACAATGGATTAAGCGGTCTTGCATATCAGGGGAAAAATTTATACGGCGTTAAAGGAACTGGTACGGCAGGTTCCATTTATATGAATACGACTGAATATGTAAACGGAAAGAAAATAACTGTCAAAGCGAAATTCGCAAAATATGCTACCTACTATGATAGTATGCAAGCTCATGCGGATCTTTTAATGAAAGAACGATACCAAAAACATTTGAGACATGCTCGGACAATTGAAGAGTATGCTCAAGGTATTAAAAAAGGTGGCTATGCGACTGATCCTAACTATGCCCGTTTGCTTGTTGGAGTAATCGAAAAATACGGTTTACGCCAATATGATTGAACTGAAAGGAAGATATAAATGTCTAAGCAAAAAGGGAATGCCATTTCAGAATTAGAACAAGAAGTCACAGAGCCAGAACAAAATGCCGATATTACGGTAATTCAAAGAAATATAGACACCGATACTCCCACAGTGGAAGAGGGACAGAAACTTGCCCCTTCAGTTAGTGAAATTGAGGAGTTATTTAATACGATGGTCGATGATAACAAGAATAACGAAATACCGTCTCGTCTTGAAAAGAGAAGAAAAATGGAAGCCTCAAAGAAAACTGTAACGATACGTATTAGTGAAGAAAACCACGGTAAAATTAAAGCTTTACTTCTTTTAAAGGAAGGGCATTATGTAGATGAACTAATCGGTAAAATGTTAGACTGCTATTCCGAAACATTAGGACAAAAGAAACGATCTGCCTACAATACTATTGTTGAAGCAGCACAGGAAGTTCTATAAATAGAACTAAATTTAAAACGGTATCTAGTAAGCCTGTTAGAAAGAATGATTAGTATTAACAGTATGTTCTTCACAAAGAGTTGCAGTAGGTATGATAAAAGCCTCTACACTTGCTGCAACTCTTAATTAACCCCTCTTTAAAACTATTTATCTGTATTTTATTCCTCCTTTTATTGGAGAATGCAGTAATACAATGATAGAAATCCTTCTGACAAAAATTATTAGGTAAATTTATCTACTGGTAGTATAATTTAGGCTTGTAAAAGTATTATATGAATCTTTTTTACTAAATTTATCACATATATTTGTGTATTATCGAATTCAGACTGATTTTATTGAATAAATTAAGGTAAAATTTCATAAAAAAAGTTAATTTTTTGGTGTACAAGCTCGAAAGTGTGTGATAATATAACTATTGTAGAAATTAATTCATATATATTTTCGACATTTAAAAAACGTATTAAAAAAAAGAATAATTAGTCGCTGGCATAAGGGAATCCCCCAGACTTGCGAACTGAAAGAAGTATTCAAAAAGACGTGTTTGTAAAACTCTTTTTGTGACTTCTATTCATTTCCATGTCCGGGGGATTTTTTTGTTTGAACATTTGGTTAATTAAGGAATATAGTGGTTTAAAAATACCATTAAGAAAATACTATTTGATGTTAACGGAGGAGTAATGTTCATGAAAAAACAGTTCACCGAAAAACAAAGATTTGAAATCAGCGGATTGTTCGATGCATCGCCGATTGGGGGTAGCAGTAAGAGCAGAAAAACTTCAAATGCAGTTCCGTTGCATCCGATAGAGCAGTTAAACAAAAAAGAAACGCCGCTTCCTTATCCTTCGATTACTGCTGATTCTTTGCAACTATACATTCGAGATATATCTAGCTATCATCTTTTATCAAAAGAAGAAGAAATTATGCTTGCAAAAGAAATAGAAAAAGGAAATGAGGAAGCACGAACTAAATTAGTTTGTCACAATTTAAGATTAGTGGTTAGTATTGCACGCAAGTATATGAAGAATGACAAGAAATTGGACATGCTTGAAATGATCCAAGAAGGCAATACAGGATTGATCAAGGCGGCACAGCGTTATGATTACAAATTAGGTTTCCGATTTGTTACCTATGCTCATTGGTGGATTCGTCACGAAATTCTTCATTTTATTTCTGGAGGCATGCGCACTATTCGGTTAACACCGGAAGTTGCGACACTTGTTAATAAGTATCACTATGCAGTAAACCGGATCACGGTGTATGAGGGACGTGAACCTTCTGTTGAAGAAGCTGCCAACTTTGTTCAGGCAGACAAAGATAAAATGGAAGAAGCATTAAATTATTTTAAAGAGACTGAAACCCTCTCTTTGTTTTCCAAATCAGGATCAAGCAGTGACCCTACTTATTTAGAAGACTTCATTGAATCTCCAGAAATGGATGTTTTTGAGACAACTGCTCGTAAAATGAAAGAAGAAATGATTGAAGAGATGTTATGTGACTTGTCTGAAAGAGAAGAATTGGTTGTACGATTACGCTTTGGGTTTGATGATGGTAAGCCCCGGACTCTTGAAGATATAGGGAAAATCCTAGGGGTAACACGCGAACGAATACGTCAAATTGAACACCATGCACTTTCTGAAATTCGTCGCCATCGTCTAATTCATTCTCTTTCTAGAATGCGCGATGAATTTGAAGACGAAGAAAAAATGGAGAAATTCGCTAAAACCAAGTGAATAGATTGTCATAACTTTTGTAGGGGTGATTTAAATAGCTCTTCTTCAACACTATAATCCGAATACCTGTTAATTTTAGGCCTGTTTTCTTTGAAAACAGGTTTTTTGTTTTGTGCAAAGAACAGGTATACTAATAGAAAAAGTAGAAAGTTGAGAGGAGGATAATACTACAAATGGGGTCTAAAAGAGATCTTCGAAAAAGAACTGAGTCGCTACCTGCCGTACTTAACGAATTTTTATTGACTATTAGTCAAGAAGGAAAAAAAGATTCTACAGTAGAGATGTATAAAAATGATCTTCATCTGATTTTAAAATGGCTTCGACAAGAAGGGCGTATTCCCCAGGTTATTGAAAAGGTAGCTGACCTTTCAACTAGTGACCTAGTTGATTTTCTTTGGACTACAAGAGGTGAATTTCGTTATGCTCCTGCTACTCTAAAACGAATGAGCTACACTATTCGTCATTTGTTGCGGTATGACGGCAGGAGCAGTCCAGAACTTGAAAAAGCAATCCAATGCTTCAGAAGAGAAATCTCAACCGATTTATCTGAAAATGATGTAATGTCATTAAAAGAGTTTTCTCATTTAGTAGATGTTCTCCGCTCTGAGAAAGGCCTTTCTGATTATGAAGCGCTACTTCATCCACTAACAAAAGACAGGAATATAGCTATTGTTACATTGATGTATAAGTATGGTTTATCTCTCCAAGAGACAGCGCTTCTTACTATGCAAGATATTTCTTTTTCAGCAAATACCCTTCAAATTAATGGAGATCATAAGAGAATGATTCATCTTAATAATGAAGATAAGAAACTAATTTATTTATATTATAAAGGTATTCCACATATGGTAAGGCCTCGTCTATATTCTTCTAATCCTATGTTTATTTCTTTAGATGTGAATCGCAAGACATTTTTTTGGATATATGAAACTAATAGTCCTAAACAACTCAGCACAAGGGCTATTCAGTTAATGATCCAAAAGGAAATGAGGAGAGCAGGTTTTCCACAAGAAATGTCTGCACAAACTCTAAGGAACAGTTTTATTGTAAATGTCCTTTTAGAAGGTTGGACACGCAAAGAGTTAATGGATTATTTAGGTATTCAAAATGCCACTCTGGATCGCTATATTCGATTTGCAAAACACAAAACTATAAAAAAAGCTATGGATTGAAAAATAAATCCATAGCTTTTTTATTTTTAAATTTTACCCTTCACATTTAAGAAATTCTTTTCATAATTACTCTCAGAAACAAAGTTTATTGGATTAGAAGGGAGTTATCTATTTGAAAACAAGTAAAGAAGGACGGGCAGTATGTCATCACTCCGTCCAAAACGGAAGGGCTTGACGGGTACCGGATTCAACGCTATGTGAAGCAGGAAAACGGCTCCTATACCAAGGACGGTTCTTCCAGAACCATCAGCGGCACAGACCCTTATGTGGATACCACGGTGAAGAAGGGGAACGTCTACCGATATGAAGTGAAGCTTCGGATTAATCGCTCATACGAGCGAGACGCACATCTGTTAGATGATGTCACGTTCCAGGAAAGCGGCAAGCCTGCGTTGTTCTTCCCTCAGCAAGAAGGCGGCATCTATATCGTTCAACGGTATACGGAAGATGGTGAAAAGTATGGCGAACCGGTCGAAGTAAAGGAATTCTTCTTTATTGAAGAAGAAGATGGCGACTTTAACTATGAAGTCTCATTAAAGAAGGTAAGTAAAAACAATTAATAGATTATAAAGGAGAAAGTGTTGCACGCAAAGTGAACTCTTGTGTAACACTTTCTTTTTTTATGATAAAAAGCTGTATTTCTGAAATTTCCTCTTCTCAAAATCGAAAAAGTACCACATACTTTCCCATGATTAAGTAACTTTCCTCATAAAGAACAAATCACATTTTAGAAAGGTGTGTTTTTATGATTATATTTCAGCAGGTATCTAAAACATACAAGAATGGTACGCAAGCTTTGCGGCATGTAAATATTACGATACCTACTGGGGACTTTTTGTACTTAGTAGGAGTGAGCGGCGCCGGAAAATCAACATTTGGGCGTTTGATTACAAGAGAAGAAAAAGTAACAAAGGGCAAATTATTGGTATTTGGCGAAGATGTTGCTTCCATGAATAACCGACAGTTGGCGATGCACAGAAGGAAGATTGGGACGGTGTTCCAGAATCATCGGTTATTTCCAACTAAAACCGTTTATGAGAATGTTGCTTTTGCAATGGAGGCAGTTGGATTTAGAGCAAAGGACGCGCACCCACATGTTTTGCAGGCATTAAATCGAGTGGGGTTAACTAATAAATCTGAGATCTATCCACTTGAATTGTCCGGCGGGGAACAACAACGTGTAGCAATTGCGCGTGCAGTAGTTAACAAACCTAATATTTTAATAGCAGATGAACCGACTGGAAATTTGGATGATGAAACGGCTTGGGAAATTATGAGATTGTTTTACGATATTAACCAGGAAGGCACGACTGTTATTATGGCTACTCATAATCGAAATATTGTAGAAAACTTTGTTAACCGGGTAGTTGTGATCGAACGAGGCACAATTATAGAAGATGGAGGGAGAGTATATGAACAGACCTTTGCGTGAGGGGATTAAAAATATTAGACGTAATGGCTGGATGTCCTTTGCTTCTATTAGTGCATTGGCATTTATGTTTCTCTTAGTTGGTTCAGCGGCTGCTGTGATCTTTAATATTCACCACATGACAAAGAAGGTAGAAAAAGATGTAGAAATACGAGCATATTTAGAAGAAGGAGTTGATCATGAACTTCTCTTGCAAAAAATAAGAAATTTGGGAAGTGTGGAAAAAGCGGTTTTTATTCCAAAAGAACAAGGATTATCAGATTTTGCCAACTCATTAGGATCAGATGGAAAAGCTTTTGAAATGTTAAAAGAGGATAACCCCCTTAATGATGTTATTGTCATACGTACAAAAGATCCGCTTAATACACCTGAGTTAGCTGCAAAAATAAAGGAATTTGGTTCTATTGAGAAAATGAATTATGGGGAGAAAATAGTTGATCCGCTTTTTAAAACAACAAACTTCGTGCGTACAGTAGGTTTTATTTTTATAGCGGGATTAACACTGATTTCCTTATATATCGTTTCTAACACCATACATTTAACTGTCATGGCACGTAAAGATGAGATTAAATTACAAAAGTTAATTGGAGCAACTAATTCGTTTGTAAGTCGTCCGTTTCTAGTGGAAGGTGGCATTATTGGTCTTGGGGGAGCCATCATACCGGCCCTTGTACTTTCTTTAGGTTATCAATGGGTGTACAGAATAATAAATGGAGAATTAGATGTAGCGGTACTTCAAATTTTACCTCCAGGTATTTTTCTAACTGTGTTCTCTTCAGGGATAATATTAGGCGGAATTTTGATTGGCATGTGTGGAGCTTTGTTTTCAGTCAATCGTTTTTTAAAAGTTTAATGAAGTGTATTTATATGGAGGTTTAATATGAAAAAAATCACTAAGGGCTTGCTTCCTGCATTGATTGTAGTGTCTATTGGTTTAACTGGTTGTGTCTCATCCGGAGCTGCTAAAAATGAAGAGGGAGAGATTGTATTTCCTAATAAAGAACTTTATTCTAGAGTGAACGTCACAGCACTAGAAGAATTTATTAATACCAATAGGATTAGCGTAAATGAAGATGAATTGAAGTCTGCAGTCTCGTCCCTTGAAAATAATCCAGGTGATTTTCAATGGTCTTCCTCTATTAAGGAAGTTCCTCTGTGGCTTTTTCTAAAGTCAAACACGTTTGAGCAAGACCTTATCATAAAAAAAGAAAAAGACTTATTAAAAGAGCAAGCAGAGGCAAGAAAAGTAGCACTGAAAGAACAGGCATTAATTGAAAAATGACTGGAGTAGCAAAGGAAGGGGATACAAGAGTGAGCCGATACAAACTGATGCTTGTTTGTGTATGCATGGTAGTAATGCTCTTAAGTGGATGCACTTACAATCTCATGAATTCATTAGAGGTCGAATCCATGTATGAAAAGCAAATTTCAGAGATTCTAAATCAAGAAAAGCCACAATACTTATCTCCGTTAGATAATGAGTTGCTACTAACGAAGAATTACAAGAGAGCAGAAGATTTAGCTTTATATATGGCTTCTATTTTTTATGAAGCACAACGTAATGAACTGCCAACAGGTGTGATAAAACAGCAACTTAACCAGTATGCGCATAGTGAATTAAAAAAGTTGATACGTGAGACAGAGAAGAAAAAGAATAGCCTAGCATCTTACTTCAATGATCCTAGAAAACCAGACTCTTACTTAGTAACGGCTCCGATTATTCATGAGAATCAAGCAGTTTCATATCGACTGTTCTATAAAAAAGGGGAGATTGCGTCGATTCATACTATGTTTTTAGAAAGCGAACATGGTTCTTGGAAATTAAAAGGAGACTGGTTGACTAGCGAACTACCTAAACCTTTGTTGATAAAAAATCCAAAAGTTGCTGAGCTTCATAATCCAGGTTCAAGTGAACCTATCTACTTTGAGAAACAAAAAATTTACACAGATCCTCGCATATTAGCACGGGACTATTCTTCTTTGGTATATGAAGTTTATCAAGGGAAAAAGAAATGGAACCAATTAGATGGCTTTTGTAGGCTTTACAGTTATGAACAAAGTGAAGGTTATAATAATAAATTTAAAGAAAGAATGGAAAAGGAAGGTTTTATTCCTATTGAAAATAGCCTTTATGAATTAAAGAGGGTAAATCATTCTGCATACTTTATTAGAAGTTTAAAAGATGAAAAAGGGGAAGAATACTTCTTTTTTACTGAACTTACTCTAAGGGATGGAGCTTGGAAGATTACCCGTGACGAGTTAACTCCTAAACCAGATTTTTTACTCAATAAAACAGACAACGGATAGCTATTGCGCTAGCAAGCATTCCGTTGTCTGTTTTATTAATTGGATCATGCCTTGATAGCATCAGTTAGATAAATAACAACTTTACTTGCCTCGCTCATGAGATCTAACAGAGACTACTTTTCCACTTTTAAGTGTTCTAGTATGCGCTCTGACATTATGTTTAATAGGAGAGTTTCTCTCTATATTCGACATAGCCATATCATCATCGTTTAAGGGAGTGTCATCATCGAAGTAATACATAAATCCCTCATAGTCATCTTCTTCATTTTCTATTCTTTTCTTTTCTTCTAGGTAGTCGTATATCTCTTCCACGTTCATAGAAAAATCATTAGATTTGATTCTATGTTTTAATTCTTTAATTTTATCGTCATATAACAAATCATAGGCTTTTTTTACAATGCCATTGACACTTACTTTAAATATTTTTTTGAAGATATTTCTGTCTGACAGCTTTTTAAAAGGAACCAGTGAGTTTCTTGTCTCTTTTAATCGTTGTAACTCCGCCTCTAACTCACTTTTAATTTGTTTCCATTCGGGCTCCTCATAATAAGAAGTTGAGCAGTTTGAAGAAGATTTATAGTATGTTTCTTGAGATTTTCCTAAATAAGACCAGTAAACCGGATCATTTTCTTTTTTGTTTAATAAAGCTGAACGTATCAATTCCTCTCTATTCTCTCGTGTATCTGCATATTTTTTTATTTCAAAGTTCAGATTGTAATTTTCTATTTCACTAGGTAAATATCCAGTTTCAAAGTAAGCTAGAACATCCTTCTTTATTTGTAATAAATCATTAGGAGAAAACGAAGATTTAATAGGTTTTTTATTAGGGTAAGCGGTAAGTAGATTCTCTAATCTTTCCCTTTGTTTCGTGCTTAAAAGATGTTTATTTATAGTAAGGTATCCTGAATAATCAATGAAGGGTATATCATATTTTGTTTTTAAAAGTTTCTCATATTGATTTAGCACATAGTTGGGACTGCCCGATTTAACATCTCCACCTGGAACTACAAAATGCCCGTTAGTAGTTTTGATAATATGTAATAAGTCTGTTTTAGAGGATGGATCAGGATTTAAAATAGTGGTTACGTTCTCGTTATTCCGATACATATTGTATTCGTATACGCAAAGAAACTCATAAATATATCCACTAAAAATATTAATATTCGTCCTCAAAGTATTAATATTAGTATAGATACTCATTTTTTTATTTAACATTCTATCCAAGTTATCTTGTGATAAGTTGGAATTTGCATATTTAGGTATGGAGTGTTTTAAAACGGATTTAAAATAGTCATCGATCAAATATTCTTTTAATATTGCTTTACAATAAAGATCTCTTTTTTCTATAGAGTTATATTCCATATTATCCCCTCAAACAATATTTTTGACACTCATGAAAATCCAAATCCCCTTTATAAATGCATGTTAATTTTTTTACATTCTTTCAATTGCCAGATATCCAACCCGAGTATTTTTACTACATAGCAAAAAAGAGATAAGGGTTTAAGAATGATTTTAATTTTTTAAAAATTGCTACACAGGTAATAAAAAGAGTTGTTATCTTTTATAAGCAACAACTCTTCGAATGCTTTTATACCAGAAGTATTCTTTATAAAGTTAATAATTTTAATTTTGAAGGTATGCTATTTTAATAGGACTGTTCAATTAAATCTTTAGCAAAATCAAGCAAGTCCTTTTTACCAAAGCTGCCTTTATATCTCTCGAAGTTCAAATAAATTTCGATGACTTCATGCTTTTCAGGGGTGAGAAAACTGATAAACGCCGCTCCTGCCTTGTTTGGTTCTCTGCTCGTTTCATTTCTACGTTCAGGCGAAAGGCGTACATATGCGGATTGATTTTTGTTTAAGTCCACTTTATATACTCCATCACTGTTACCGAACTCTTTGTAAGCTGTTTTCATCCTTTCATAGTCGGTAGTATAGTTCCTTATATTATAAGTTACATCAGCCCGTGCTTTTTTTCCATTTATGTATACAAATGATTCATAACGAATTGATGCTTTATATTGGCCATTCTCAAAGGTTTCCACGTTTGTCTGTCCTGGTTGTTCATTTTCTATCGGCAACACATGAATATCAGTAGAGAGTGGAAGCGCTGTAAAAGCAGTCTTTGCATCTTTAGAAAGATAGAAAATATACTTTTCCTCATTTACTACGCTACCTTTGTCTTTTGCTTCTTTTGAAATTTGTGATTGGATCAACCTTTTTGTATCTAGCCTCTCTTGTTTATTAACAGTCAACATATCCTTCGAAACTGCATTTGCTGAACCACAGCCCGCTAGCAAAACCGAAGCAGCAACTGCCGAAAGTAGAATTCGTTTTATCGAGACTTTTTCCTTATCCATATACAAACAATCCTTTCTTTCATAAATGAATTATTCAATCTTTTGTACAAGTCGGCTTACTACAGCTAAACATACTAGGTTGAATTAACCGTTGCTCATATGGTCAAAGAAGATAACTTTAATATAAATAAGCTCTAGAAGATAAAGGTGTAGACTAAACACAACTTGAAGAGTTGATATTTTTTATTTCACTCTTAGATATGGTGATAGCTTTTATGAAAAGTACAAGAGGAAATTTGGTTCTTTTCCTAATTACTTTAATAGTGACAAGAGAGTTTTTTATTTTAAAACATGAAACAAGCATAACCCCGTACTAAATTAGGACGGGTTTAAAATATATTTCTTTAATTTTTAATATAACAGCCTTCTATGCACTAAAAAATATAGCAATAAAGTCGTTTAAACGTATGAGTCCTACCACAATCGTTCCTAACAAATGATCAACAAACTATAACCCAAGCTCTTTATCTAAAATTGATGAAATGTCCTTTTCATAATAAGGAATTCTAATAAGTTTTAGTTCATTATCTTTACAATATTTGTTTTTGATTTGGTCTCTTTTTTGTGTTGATTGATATTTCTTTTCCCCGCCAAAGTAATGAACTGGTTCAAAATGTTGTTCACCGTCAAACTCAATAAGACACATTAAAGAGCCATTATTATTAAAAACGGCAAAGTCAAATCTTAATAAATCAACGTTCCTACAGTCTGGAAAAGAGAACTCTTTTTCAAATTTAATGTTTCTAGATTCTAAATATTCCTTAATAGCGCGCTCTCCCTTACTTTCATTGCACAAAGGACATCTAGTGCCTAAAACAAAATGATATGGTGCTACTTCGTATTTATATCCGCATGTAACGTGCTGAATCAGTACTTTTTTTCTTGCCCTCTCATAAGTTCCTAAAACTTTATATTCATCTTCAACTAGTTCGAATATTCTCTTTACAAACTCATTATGCGTATGTGTCTTTTTTTCGCTTATCCTTTTTCCTTTACAACTTGGACATCTCCTGCCACGAAGAAAATTAGAAGGCATAACGTCAAATTCATAGCCACAATGGTTATGTATCATTTTTACATGAATATGAGTTGAAATATATTCGGAAAGCACTGTATACTCATTTCCTACTAAATGTTCACATTCTTTGACAAAGTCATTATGCTCTTTTCTCTTTAAATCACCTATAATTTTGCGATTACATTCTCTACACCTAGAGCCATATAAAAAACTAGCAGGATCTATTAAGTATTCATTGCCACATGTATTATGACGAATCTTTATCTTTTCATGTGCTTTTATATATCTCCCTAAAACTGTGTACTCATTTCCAACCTTTTCATAAACGTCTTGGACAAATTGCTCATGAGACTTACCGTTTATCCCTTTGAAAGAACAAGTTTTGCATCGTGATCCTGAAGACGTAAAATGGCTTGCTCTTATCCAAAACTCCTTACCACATAAATTGTGTCTAATTAACACTTTTTCTTGTGACGAAACGTACTTACTTAACACTGTATATTCGTCACCTACTAAACTGTAAATCTTAGCTGTAAATTTTTCGTGTGTGATTCTATTTTTACTAGTATTTTGTTTTTTCTCCATTATTAATTCCTCATTTTTATCTATAAAGCGTAATTAAAACATGAAAGTTCTCAAATTTATTATCCTAGTCAATTCCATCAATCTCCAATGTCCATTCTTTCTTATATTAATTAATTATTGAATAACAATCTTTGAACTACTTCTCCAAACCTGCACCGCTAATTTAATCAGTGGGGGGATTAACCATATATTCTAAATTTTATCATAAATATTCAATTTTCTTTTAAGTTGTTATCCAACAAAAGTGTGGTCCGGTTGTTGAACGGCATGATTGGCTTTTTAAGTCAACTTTATTCTCATGAAACATTACTTAGGAGATAACAACTTCTTGCTATGCTAAATAGTCGTAATTGGTAATTTAATGAAGTATAATGTGAATAAACCATTTACTTTTTTTACTTTTTTTACTTTTTAATTTAACAACCATTAACAAGCCCATCGGGTGATTAGATCAACAGCAGCCTTTTAGCTGTTTTAGAACAATCACTTAGGTGAGCTTTTTTGTTGTTTATCTAAAAAAGGAGGGAGCAATTTTTCAATAATCAATAGTGTACTTAGAAGCTTAGCAATTTCTTTTACGAAAACAGGGTATAAAAAAGGGTAGGATGTTGGATAGGCAAGTGAACTTCCGCTTATTCATTGATATCGCCGTATGGTATGATAAATAATAAAGATGCATAGACTGTCTACAAAAAGGACAGATTGCATTGAAAAAATCTAAAACAAACAAAGGTGATGACCAAATGATTACTGCAAATTTAAAGGATATAGAAAAACAAGTCATTAGAAATTCCTCTAAGTTTCAGAAACAAATTGAAGCCTTTGAAAAGAGAGCAGATAATAGCGGCTGGAATAAAGGAAGGTTACGTCCGAAGCACCCTACAGAGGCAAGAATATTGAGTCGGTTTAAACAAAAATAAGTATATTTTCTGTTGGGGGATTATTAGTTGGATATTAAACAAGCACAATTAGAAATAAATGAACTAAAAAATGCCGGAAAATATGAAGCAATGCTTAGAACAGCAGCCATACTTACCAGGCTTCTAGCAAAAAGAAACGTGAAACCTATTATCGTTGGTGGTCTATCAGTTACAATCTATACCCAGAACGATTACACCACCCGAGATATAGATATGGTGTCTGACGGATATGAGACCATATCAAACATTCTTAAAGAGTTAGACTTCAAAAAAGAAGGAAGACATTTCTATAATGACTATATCGAGATTGCTATTGAAATCCCTGATAGTTATTTAGAAGGGGACTATTCTAAGGTACAAAAGGTCTTTATTGACGAGTTGAATTATGTCTATCTTATTTCAATTGAGGACATAATCTTAGACAGGCTTCGAGCTGCGGTTCATTGGAAATCTATCGAGGATCGCAAATGGGGCTTTAAATTGTTAGCAAGTAATATTGATTCCCTGGACAAGCAATATCTCTTTGCGAATTGCCAAGCACAGAAGGAAGTGGATGAATTGGATAATTGGTTTACTTCTATAGCTGCTGGAGAGACAGATTAAAACATAAAAAAGCAAAGATAGTAAGGAACTTTGTTCCTTGCTATCTTTTTTTATTGTCTGCTTCATTTGTTTTTTGTTTTTTCTTATCAATCCATGAGCCAAGTGCTTCTTTCACAGTTTCTGTTCCATTAACTACTTCATCTATTAAGTAGTTAATTAAAATGCTTAGTGTAACCTCCTCATCATCATATGGATTGTTTTCATTAATAAACTGAAGTATTTTCTGTAGCTCTTTTCTTTTAGATGGCTCTAATTGGTTTTCTGTATATTTAACGATATAGCCATCAATAATGCTAGAATTTTTAACTGTTGCATGTAGCAATAGCGCTGTGGCGTATGAAATAGTGTGATCCATTGCATAAGCAAGAGCCGCCAGTCGGTCATGGTCACGCTGCATAACTCTGGTTGAAATTCTTCGTTTTTCTCCTGGTAAATATGCTTTATCAATATACTGATCCCCTCTGTATAAAAGGGTAGGAGTCGCCCAAAAATCCCGTCTGAAAAATGCGGAGAGGTGTTCTAATACTTGTTTGTGGCTCAATCCAATGACACATAAATCATCTACAACTTCCTTAATCGGTCGTGCTGTAAGATAGGAAATCCGATGAATGGTTTCGTATAAAGGAACTGGAATTGTTGGTTTAATGTCTCTCTTTTTATCCGATCGGGTTTGTCTTTTCTTTTGTACTTCTTTCAAAAAAATCTCCTCCAAATCGTATTTTATCTTTAGGACACTGTCATTTTGTTCATAGTTTAATATCTATGTATAAACAGAGAGGGAATTGCCAATAATACTAAAAAAAGTGTTAGTACACATTGGTCAAAGAAGGTGAATTTGATGGGGATGACTAAAAAAGAGGCAAAAGAAATAGCTGTAAAAAGTATTAACTCAGCAAAGAAACACGGATTGCCGATTAAAAAAAAGAGGGATTCCAAACCTTCAAAGTGAAGGGATGGGATCTCTCTTTTTTTCAAGAAATGTTCTGGAATATGCTATTTTTAAAAAGTAAGTTCCCTTTTCCTCAAGTATTTAAAGAAAAGGGGATTGCTATTCTTTGGTATCTCTATTATAAACGGGCTATTTTATAGTTCTCCTTTGATTTTGATTATGCATTACGTAGGATAGCTAATATTAGTAGTCTATGTTAAGTGATCTATAAGGAAGGTTGGAATTGTCTATGGTGTAATATATGTAAAGCATCCTGGATCGAATAGTTACCAGTAGCATTTAGACTTTCTTTCAATTCTTCACATAACAAGCGTAGTGGAAAGAGGTTAGAAGCCCATATAACAAAATTACCTTTTTGATTTTTTGAAAAATAAAAAGGATCAATCGTGATATTTGTTTGGTCTTTATCAATTTGAATAAAGCGATTTTCTATAAAAACGTATTTTACAATAGAGTCAGTGTTCATACTGCTTCTAATAGATACTCCATGATGATCGTTGTTGTAGAGAGCATAGGACTTGGTAGGAAAGAGAATTTCATCTATTTGAACTTTTTTGTTGATAGAGTTAATAATGCTGCGAAGTAACTCCCTTTTTTGAGTAGTACTTTTAGGAATGCTTTCGCAAATATCTTGTAAAGCTTGTTTCATAAACTGATGATTAGCTTGATTGGTATATGGAATTTCAACATCAATGGCATCTAAATAAGCTGCTGCTTTACCAATTTGATGCTCTTCGAGTAATGAAATAATTTTTGAAGGATCATACTTCTCAAATTCGATGTCGTTTTCAAAGCATAGTTCTTGTAAATAGAGGTATTCTGAAGTGCTAATAGAGTAATTCGATATCATTATCCATTTCCTAAACATTATTTTTTTCACTAATGTTCTCCATGGAATCAAAAAACTTCAAGGCATTTTCAAAGTCCTTTTTCATTTTTGCTTTTTTAGATTCTTTAGAGGGACATGGTCTTCTGGTGTGAATGGAGAAAATATCATATTCTATCTCATTCTTTTTTCTATAACATTTAAATCCATCGATTCCTTCATCTTTTGATAAACGGGTACTGACATATTCATCAGGATCTATGATGTTCATTAAGTAATGTATTGCTTCTTCAAACTGTTCTGATGTTAAATTTTCCAAACAACTCTTTAAATATTTGGTGTTAACTCTTGTGGAAAAAACCATAATATACCTCCTAGTCATTTGTTTTATTATAACAGGAGTTAGTTATAATAGACGCAGGTAGAGATTAATAATTAAACTGCTATATGGGAGCCTGAGAAATGAGAAAAACCATGCCTGTAGTGGGTAGGCATGGTTTTTCTTTTGTAACTAGCTTTCATTATTCCTAAAATGCTCAATCTTATCCATGAACTCTTGGCCATCTTGATCCGACAGATTAGTATAAAGAGTTGTTGTTTCAATAGAGCTATGTCCTAGTTGGTCTCGTAGGAGAACTAAGTTGCCACCGCTACGTAGCCATTCACTAGCAAAAGAATGACGTAATTTATGGGGGCTTAAGGATTTTCCACTAGTGAATGCAGTCGTATACTTATTTAAATTGTTTTGTATCGTTCTAACTGATATAGGCTGAGCTTTTCCTTTGTATCGAGATAAAAACACGTATATATCACTATCAGAGGCCCCATACCTTACTTTTCGTACTGACAGATAATCATTAAGATCTGACATCGCAGAAGAGAGGACGTTTACAGAATCAGCTTTGCCCCCTTTTCTTATCACATCTATCATGTTCTTAGACATATCGATATCAGATAAGGTAAGACTAGCTACTTCGCTTACCCGGACTCCGCTGCCAAGCATTAAGGAAATAAGAGCCACATCTCGTTCTTTATTTCTGAGAAACATATTTCTTTCTCGGGTGGATAATGCCTGTTCATACTCATATTTTAAAAAGGAAATAAACTCATTTATTTCATCAGAACTCAAAATAACGCTGTTAATCCGTCTAGCACGCCGCTTGGCGGTTTCTTTTCCTTTTTGAGTAGTTATCTTCGCAAGAACATTTCGATAAAAATAGCATTCTCCCTGGTCGTCTTCTGTTTCTTTTGTGAGATAGTTGAATAATGATTTCAGGGCCTGAATGTAACGATTAACGCGAGCATCTGAGCGGTTCTTCCATATACCTTTCCTTTCTTCAATTCGTTCCTCTTTTAAATAATCTATGAAAAACTCAACATCTCTTTTCCGCAGATGTTCAAGTACAGAGTAGGGAATAGAAGCATTATCTTTATAATCAGCTAATCCCTCTTGGCGCAGCCAATCAAAAAATTTCTTATAATCATATAAATACTCAAGAATCGTAGTAGGGGAGAGGCCAGCACGTTTTTTTGCCCGTACATATTCTTGGACGTAATAGGGGAAATGTTTAATGTGTTCTTCAATCCTTAATTCTGCTTGTTGATGTTCTCTAGAAGAAGAGGGCAAGGGAAGTGCACCACCTTTAAAAATTTTTTCTTAATCCATAATAGCAAAATTCATATCAGTTATAATCTCGCTTTCAGATGTACCAGTTTTAGAACAAAAATCTTTTATAATAATCTCCTATATACTATACAATATCACCATAATAGAGCTATTCTAAATCATTTGTATTGTTCATTGTTAAGTTTAAAATTTTTTGAGCTATCGGAACCGGCGGCAACGCTAGCCCTCTTAAATAAGAATTATAAGTCGATTTGGGTATACCTAATAATGTAGAAATCTCCGTTAAGGATCTTGACCTATTAAATTCTTTGTGAAGTCCATTTAGTCTAGCAGCTACTTTCTTAGAGATTGGTTTCAAAGCTCGGTTAGAAAAAGAGTTCTTTGTACGAATTCGTCCTCCAATTTGTATTGTTAGGGAACATTGAAAGGATTAATGGGGGATATCCTTCAAGTGTTTATCACCTTGTAAAAGGACATGAAAGTCTAAACTTTCATAACCGATGAATGCATAGGTTTATTACAAATAGTTTAGAGTTTGATGTCTTAAATTTAAAAAAGGGTAGAAGTTTAGAGTTTCATGTCCATATACAGAAGGCATGATGATCACCGTCATAAAACATTGATCAAAATTAGTCAAATTTACGCCAAATCAAATTTTGGCGAACAGTTTACATAATTTTATTATTAGAAACTGGTTAATATAAGAGAATGGTTTTCGTAAATTGCATGAAATCCACTAGATGATTTTTGATTATTCTTTCTAAATCGCTTGGACTAACTTCTTGCTCTTCATAGGCTGCTGATCTCCCAAATTCTATTAGAGTTTTCATTTTACTGGAGAGCGAAGAAGGGATAATTCCCTGATCCTCTAGTATGTTAAATGCTTCATGGCTATTTTTCGGAAGGCACTGTTTTCTATCGGCGATCACACTCATTGCTAGATCGACGCTGGCTCCGCATGCTCTTTGAAGGTTTAATATAATGGATTCTTGTTGAGTATTTTTTTCTAGATTACTAGCGGTATTGTTATACTCTTCGTATATCCGTTTAATACATCGCTCAATAATAGCAATTTTGTTCAAAATAACATCATTTTTCATTAATTTTTCTCCTATTTCCACCTATATTTTGATAAAGAGCCTGAACTTGTCTGTTCATCTTGGGGGCATCATAAAGTCTTTTCTGTCTTTAGAAAAAGCACTCCAGCAGCTACTAATATTTTTCTTTTTACACATTAGATAAGCTTCATAGGACAATAGTTTGCGCGTTTTTTCTAAATTGGCCTCACTGACCTTATGACCAGCTTTATTATTATCCCGCCACTTAACAAAGTAAATTTTTTCAGATTCCTCAACATCATTTCGGTATATAGCAATTTCATGAGGTTGCGGAACATTGTTTTGAGAAAAAGTTTTGGGAATAAGGTTATTAAATTCCTCAAAAAATTTAGAAGCTTTAAATGGATTGGAAGGATTGTAAGTAAAGCCCATGATCTCGCAAAATTTATTGTAATCATCTATAAAGGGTTTTACATTAAAACCTTTATTTACAGCAACTTCAAAGTAATAATTGTATCTTTTAATTCCGAACGATAAGGTGTGAGGTGTTTCATCAATAAAATACAATACATCAAATTTTACACCGTTAAACGAAAAATCAAATTTGTAGCGATCAATTTTCTCTTTTTGCATAAAAATATATAAATCTTTTAAGTTTAATAATTTCATCTAATCACCTCTAATCACCTCTAATATGTCAGACAAGTCTAAGGTCAAGTTAATTAACTTTTGTGTGGAAGTATCAACCAAATATACTACTTTTAGCTTATCATACTTATCTGATCATCAACTGCTCAGTCATGAAAATAATCTTTTCACGTTAATAGTTTTGCCAGGAGTAGGGGGGCCAAACGATAAGTACTATTTAAGAGGTTTTCATCATTAGAAGGGAATATAACAAAATTATCATAAAGAGTTCTAGGTTTTCCTTCTAAATACCTCAATACAATATCCCGTTTTCGAGATCAAATCTATCAGCTACTAGAAGCACCTACTGCTTTCTTCGCTTTATTCCACGAACCAAAGCGATTAGAATAGGTTACTGTCCAGGGAAGATTATGTTTTCGCGCATACTTATCCCAGATAGAAATTGAAGTAAAATATTTTTTATGTTTTTGAGCAATTTGTTTCAGTTCATCGGTTGTATAGTTTTTCCTATAGCGGATTTCATCAACCCCTACCGCTTTTTTTGCTTCATTCCAAGAGCCAAATTGATTCACATAAGGTTTGATTGATGGAAGTTCATGCTCTTTAGCATATTTGCTCCAACTTCTTACACTTGTAAAATTCTCTATGTGAGCTTTCGCGATTTTTAAAAGCATTTCTTTGGGATAATTGTATTTAATTTTTGTGCAATTATAGGTTCCAAGGCATTCCTTATGAGACTTTTTCCAAGAACCAAACCGTTTTATATATGTTTCTCCAGTGGGAAGTGCCTTTTTTTTAGCATGACTATTCCAGTTGCTCATACTAGAAAAATGCTCTTTGTTCTCCTTTGCAATTTCTATCAGTTCCTGAGTTGTATAACTGTTTTTAATTGCTAGTAAGCCTAATTTATTTTTCGCATCATTCCATGTTCCAAAAAAATTTCTATAGGTTGTTGCACTAGGTAATTTGCAAGCCTTAGAGTATTTTTCCCAATTAGAAGCAGTAGTGAAGTTTTCTTTATGTTCAAGCGCTATTTTAAGAAGGGATGCTGACGTGTAACCTGTTGTTGAAGTACGAATCCTGTACCCATGAACTAATTCCTTCGCATTATTCCATGTTCTAAAATACTTTAGGAACACTGAATGCTTAGGTAAATTATGCTTTTCTGCATAAGTATTCCACCTATCTGCAGATTGAAAGTGCTCTTTATTCTCTTTCGCAATTTTTAAAACCTCTAGGGGCGTAAGTTTAACGCCGGCCCCATGTAAACCTAACGTTCTTTTCGCTTGTTGCCATGTACCGAAGTATGTATGGAATGCCCAACTTTTGGGAAGGTTGTTTTTTTGAGCGTATTGATCCCAATGTTTTGCAGTTTTAAAATGTTCTAAATGATTTTTTCCTATCTCTAACAATATTTCTCTTGAATACTTTGATTTATTGACTTTTAAGCCCACACATTGTTCTTTTGCTTGAGCCCATGTTCCGAAGCACCTAATATATGTTGAAACTCCTGGTAAGTTATTCTGTTTAGCATATCTTGCCCATTCAGTATTCTTGTTAAAATATTCTTTATTTTCTCTAGCAATTGCTATAAGATATTGCTTCTGATTATTTTTGTTCTGATCGAACCGACCGCCTAAGCACTGAAGTTTAGCCTTATTCCATGTTCCAAAATGTTCGATAAAGGCTTAATGACAGGGTAGCTGCTCTAGTCCGCAGGATTATTTCCAATAATAGTAAGTGGACGTTTTTTGTCATTTT
>NZ_JBIQDP010000043.1:0-22526 GCF_045370945.1 Pseudobacillus sp. 179-B 2D1 NHS | reverse complement strand
AGAAACAGCTGTATCTTTCAAGTATTCAGGATTTATTTAACGGCGAAATCATTGCCTATTCTTTAGGAAGCTGCCAGAATATAGATTTTGTGCTACATACGCTGGCCCAGCTGCCACCCCTCCCAGAGGGATGCATTCTGCACAGCGATCAGGGATCTGTGTACACATCTTATGCTTATCAGCAGGCAGTCAAAGAAAAAGGCATTACCATGAGTATGTCCCGGAAAGGGACACCCTCTGATAATGCCTCCATCGAATCGTTTCATTCCTCGCTAAAGTCTGAAACGTTCTATCTCGACGAGTTGACAAGCACTACGACGGCTATCGTAGAGCAAACTGTCGAAAGCTATATTCACTATTATAACCATATCCGTATTCAAGCGAAACTAAACAACCAGCCACCGGTCAAATATCGGCAGCTGGCTGCTTAAAGGTGTTTTGATCCCTGTCTCAAAAATAGGGGTCAGTCCCATTCACAGCTGGGGCTTTTTATAGCGTTGATATAACGCCTTGTACGTATGCAGGTAAAATGACTGGTTTTGCTTGGCTTCTTGATAAGCATGAGCAAAGAATCTACCCCCTCTCTTCCACTTATTATGAAAGGGTCGGTCCATTTTTCATGCTGGTTCATGGACAAAAGGTTTTTATTCACAAAATAACAGTCCCGCTTGCTAAAAGCAGCGGGACCATTCCTACCTTCATAAAAATGGGGCACTTTAAAAATCAGCGCTGAAGAGATGAATTCATCTGTTGGTTCTGTTGATTTTGCTGGTATTGTTGAGAACTCAATTGCTTCAATTGTTGCTGAGACTGATCAATTTGTTGAGTCATTTGGTTTAGAATGCTAAACGATTGCAACGTTTGTCCCACGCTCCCTAGCATTTGTGCAGCTTGTTGAACTGTTTGCTGAAGCTGCTGGAACGTCTCTTGTTGCTGACTTTGAGCTTGTCTTCTAAATTGCTGCATCTGTTGGAGCAATTGGGATGCTTGCTCGTTTTGCATAGTAGCAGGCTGGTCGATAGAACCTAATTGTTGTTGAGAACTTTGGAGTTGGTTCAAGGCAGTGGCCATAGAATCTAATTGGCTTCTTAAAGGCGCCAATTCTTCTCCAATCTCTTCTTCAAATTTTCTTTCCGCTACTCTTTCAGCTACTTGTTCAGTTACCTCTTCAGATGTTTTTTTAGCCATTATAAAGTCCCCCTTTGTTAAATTCGGCACATTTTCCATCACCAAGTCATCCGTCCTGTTATCTGCTCGTCCCTTTTTTTCTGTAGAAACAAAATGAATAACAGCAAGAATAACCAAGCCGACGATTAATAGCGTAAGAATCAAATGTACTACCTCCTGGGCTGGCGACTATGTGCTGCTTTTGAAACACAATGATATTATGGACTTTGCAACCGACTCTTATTAATACCAATGATTCCTTTGGAAGTCATTAAATAGAGAGATCATTTACTTTTTTTAACACATGCATTCCACTACTCCCCACTCTTATATGAACCGATTCCTTTTCCACTAACTTTATCATGAGAAAAAGCCTTGCTCACTAAGAGCAAAGCTTTTATTGTTTATATGAGAGGAAGCATATGCCTATTTATCCTTCTTGTTGCTCTATTGTTGCAATGGCAATGGAAAGCCCTTCAACCACTCCTTTAATGTAGGACTCTTTATTAATGTTGTCCTTCTTTAAGGCTATTTCAATCTGTTTGTTCTCATACAAATCCTTTGCATTTTGCAACATTTTGATGACTTCGTTTTTATCCATTGACAATCCTCCTATCTTACCCATGTTGTTCATTTCTACTAGCAGTCTAATCGAGTACAAATTAACCCTCGAAGGCAGCCACCTTCTGTAACTTATTTACCCACCAAGCAAGCTGTTTAATCCTCCATCGGGAAAAAATAAGAAATGAGTTAAACATTTAAAAATTCGTCTAATCTTTCCTCTGCCGATTCATTATTTGCAGGCAACTCCGTTAAAATATTTAGCATCAAATTCTTTTCAGCCATCTTCTTTAATGCGTCAAATACATTCGGCTTATAATTTTTTAGCAGCGTCATAATTTCAGCAGCCGGCAATGGCACTTTAGATCGAATCTTTAAGAAAGACCACAAATAAGCGACAAAATCGTGAGCGGCATCGGTGTTATCCGGATGTTTTTTTAGTAAATCATAAAATCGTTGAATGCTTTTTCTTAATTCTTCATTTTCTTCCATCAATTTCGGTCCCTACCTTTTATTTGCGTAATCACCCAAATGAGGAAGTCTTTCTCATTTGGCAGCCCGGCTATCATTGTCTGTAAACTTTAGACCCGTGGCTTTGCGTCCTTATTTTTCAATAAGTTTGCCTTTTCATCAGAAACAATTTAATCATACAATAAACAAGGGGATGATGAAAAACATAACCCTTGCTCTTTATATTAGGTAACACGTTCAGCCATTTTTTTCAATTCCTTTGCACGTAAAATAATAAATGCAGTCATGTATTTTTCTAAAAATAACTTATCAGCTATAACGCCCAGTATACCAAGTGGAGACTTATATTGAAACGTATCTATCATTAATGTGCCATCCGCTTTTTCAACAAATTGATGTATATGCTTAAAAGAGTGAAAAGCTCCATGTACCATTTCATCTATGAATTTATTCGGCTTCTCCATAAATGTCACCTGGGATGTCAGCCTTTGCTTAATACCAAAGTGAACGGCTTCCCAAATAACAATATCTCCTTCCTCCAACATTCCTTCGGTTACGCCCCCAACCGCTTTTTCGTTTGTCTGATGTGTCGTTTGTGTATGTACCTTTACATTCCTCGCCAGATCAAAACATACTTCAATCGGTGCTTGAATAAATTGTTCATGTATAATAACAGGCATTTTCCTTCTCCTTTTGAGGCCTGGCTTATGGTTACCCCTTTTGACAGTGGCCTATGGTCATGGCAGAAAGGTTTTCTCCCTATGGCCTAACAATGTGAAACCTCGTATCTCCAAAGCCACATTAGTCAATTCTCAGCTGTCCACTTTTCCCGGTCATAAAAGACTAAATCGAAATGGAATACTGTCTTTAAGCTACTGACATGCTGCAATATAAACAAACGTTCATCCCCAAACAAAAGCGACATGAGTTTCAATCTCTTTTAGTTTAGACGCCAGCATGTCGCCAATCAATAGAATTAAACTCTCGAAAAGACATTCCTGTACCATTCAATAAAGTTGCACAAAGTAATTCTTGATCTATCCCCTTTGTCTATTCTTGATAAATTTCGTTGATCATTAAATATGGTACGTTTCTCCATTTCATCCTTATATAAAGGATAACCTGGCTTATTGTTAGACTTACCTGATCGTTGTCCCCATGTACTTATTTTGCAAACTAATTTTGAATCTGCGAATAAAGAGGATGGAAGAAAACAGAATAACTACTTTACAACAATAAGCTGCTAAATAGAGGCAAAAAAGCAGTTGAAAGAGCCCTCTCTTTAACTGCTTTTCTGGGAGCACCAGCCCCTGCTTCAATGATCATTAGTTAATAAAATAAAAAGCTGTTCCATAAGCCGGATTTCCGTCTTATAGAACAGCTTTTTCATTTAAATAAACAAGCTGGCCTACTAAAAAAGCTCTTTTCTTTTTACTTAAGAATCATTTTCTTATCTAGTGTTAGCTGTACCTCTTGTTCATTTGTATTGAAAATTTGTTTTTTCTTCATTTTGAAGTGATAAACCACGTAACAACCAATAAAGAAGGCTCCGCCGCAATAAAGCGCCATGCGCTGCGCAGGATCAAATGCCAAGCTAATCATGACGATACAGTTGGCAGTCAAAGCAATGATCGGCAGTACCGGATAAAGAGGAATTTTAAACTTTAAGTCTTCCACTTTGCCGCCCTGGCGGATATACGCTCTTCTGAATGCAAGCTGGGAAGCTGTAATAGCGATCCAGCCAATTTGCGCTCCTAAGCCTGCAAGGGAAAGCAGCCAAACAAATACAGTCTTTGCCGCTACTACACTTGAAAGCAAAGATAAACCGGCTATTGCAAGTGTGATGAGCAAGGCATTCATCGGTACCCCTCTCTTATTTACCCTTCCTAACGCTGGGCTTGCCATCTTCTCTCCGGAAAGAGAGTATAGCATGCGTGTCGCAGCATAAAGACCAGAGTTAGCAACCGATAGAAGAGCGGTAAGAATAACGAAATTCATTATATCCGCTGCATAAGGAATCCCGATGCTGTCAAATATAACGACGAATGGGCTTTCAATGACTCCCGCCTTTTCCATAGGAATCATGCCTGCAAGTACAAAGACAGATAGCACGAAGAAGAAAAGTGTTCTCCAAACTGTTTGTCGAATGGATTTAGGAATGGTTTTCTCAGGATTTTCACTTTCCCCGGCAGCGATCCCAATTAGTTCGGTACCCTGGAAGGAGAAATTCACGGTAATCATTGTTATTAGCAAGGCGGATATCCCATTAGGGAAAAGCCCCTCGGCATAAAAGCGCGAAAGAAATGGTGCCTCTTCTCCACCTTTCATATCAATTAAACCAAACATGGCAGCTCCGCCAACTATGAGAAACACAATAATGGCTATCACTTTAATACTTGAGAACAAAAATTCTGCTTCAGCAAACGCTCTTGTTGACAGGGCATTCAATAAAAAGAGAAGAGCAGCGAATATAGCACACCACATCCAAACTGGTGAATCAGGGAACCATCTCAACATGAGCTGGCCTGCCGACAAAAATTCTAACGCAACAGTCACTGCCCAGCCAAACCAGTAAAGCCATCCAATAGAGAAACCAGTCGCGGGGCCAATAAATCTCGTAGTATAGGTTTGAAATGAACCTGAGACCGGCATGGCAACAGACAATTCCCCGAGGCAAAGCATGGTTAAATACATGATGAACCCGCCCACTAGATAAGAGAGAATCGCACCGGTCGGTCCAGCTTCATGAATAGTATAACCTGATCCAAGGAAAAACCCTGTACCAATACATCCTCCCAGAGAAATCATAAATAAGTGCCTTGCTTTCATGCTTCTTTTTAATTCATGTGTTTGGTTTTCTCCTGACTTCATTCAAACTCTCCTTTAGCTTGTTATTTTGAAAACGATTTCGTTTTTGTATAGGAGTTATTCCATTGATTATTACGATTTTGCGGGCCCTTTATCTTTTTTGATAAACTGCCCGCAGAAAAATCTATGATTCTTGCTACATAAAAGATTGACTAGCTTTATAGAAGCTCATGGCTTTCTTGGTTGTTAAGCTGCTTTATTTAAATTACAGCAATGTATCTCCCAATAAGGAACTTATCAATGCAACAGCCGCTGCAGCCGTTTTGTTGTGCTCATCCAGGATTGGGTTGATTTCTACAAACTCTGCTGAAGTTACTATGTTAGCCTCTGATAACATTTCCATGGCTAAATGGCTTTCGCGGTAACTAATCCCTCCAGCTACAGGTGTCCCCACTCCAGGTGCATCCTCTGGATCAAGCCCGTCCAAATCAAGCGATAAGTGCACGCCATCCGTGCGTTCTTTTAAATAAGCGATCGTTTCTTCCATCACGGCAGTCATGCCTAAACGGTCGATTTCATGCATTGTAAACACTTTAATGCCTGTTTCCTTGATCAGTTCTCTTTCTCCCGGATCTAAAGAGCGAGCTCCGATAATAACCACGTTTTCAGGCTTTACCTTTGGAGAAAAACCGCCAATATTCGTTAGGGAAGGATGTCCCAGTCCCAGACTTACCGCCAAAGACATTCCGTGAATGTTTCCTGATGGAGAAGTTTCTGCGGTATTTAAATCGCCGTGGGCGTCATACCAAATCACCCCCAAATTTTCAGGGCGCTTCGCTACACCTGCCAATGTTCCAATAGCAATACTGTGGTCTCCCCCTAAAACCAACGGAAACCGGTCCATGCCAATTACCTCATCTATTTTTTGTCTCAGTGCCTCATTTCCCTCTGCGACAGCGCTTAAATTTTTTAAGTTATGATCTGTATCAGCTTTCGTTTTTTCTTTAATCTCGACCTTTATGTCTCCTTCGTCGTGGACCATGTAGCCAAGATTTTCAAGTCTTTCGCTTAACCCGGCATAACGGATAGCACTTGGCCCCATATCTACGCCTCTTCTCGTTTGGCCGAGATCCATAGGAACACCGATGATTGAAATTTCTTTTCTCATACTTCATTCTCCCTGTTCAAATTTTCTCACCTAGTGTAAAGGAAAAAAATAAATGACTCAACTCGACATTTTTCTTAATATTTATACGATTGAAATGTTTTTAGAAATTACAGCTATTATTATTTTTAAATATTATTTTTATAGTTAAATATATCTAACATCTCGATTCATTAAACTACAAAGGATTTGAAAAAAGAGGAAAAAATCACTGAAGAAAGCAGGATAAAAATCTCTATATTTTTTTTAAAAAAAGATACCATCCCTCTTTCAATCAGGATTTCTAACTCTATTGAGCACTGTTTCCCCCAAAAAGCCTCCTCTTATCCTTTCGCTATAAATCTGCTGTCCAATTAGCATGCATATAACAATAAAGTGAAATACAAATTTAAAAAATGTTTTTTCAAAAAATAAAATTCATACAAATAAGAAAAGATATTTTACCAAATAAAGGAACGAAACCCTATGAATAATTGTCATAAATAGTCGAATAATTTTATCAACGATTGAAGTTGTCAAAAAAAAAAATTATTACTCATAGAAAAAATTTTAGTTATTCCCTTCTTTCTAAAACAGCTAAACGAAAATTAAACCGTTGTCCTAAAAACTCCCTCTTATAAAAATGGATATTCCATGGTGATTTTCCTTCTGGCTTCTCCCTGTGCTTTGCAAAGAAAGCTGATACATAAATACTTTTCCAATTGCGTAAAAATATAAAGATTGCTGGCCGGATGATCACTGATCAAACTATCGATTTATTTACATGCTAATATTTCCGAAGATTTTCACTTCTGGGAAAGTGAACAATCAGAGGGCCTGGCACCTAAATATTGAAACAACTTTATCTACTGGCATAAGTTCTTTATTTACGGGAAAGTCTTGCTGAATGGGCCCCTTGTGGACACCCCTCAGAATTATAGATGCATAAAAGAAAGAAAAGGAAAAGCAGAGGATGCTTTTCCTTTTCTTAAACAAACTGTTATTCAACTTTTCTCTTAGGCGAGGTCGGCTCTCCTTCTCTTCTGTATTCCTTCTCCCAGTAATCAGCATTTTTAATTCCCAGCGATACAGGGTCAAATATCGGATCTGCAATCCCTTGCTTTCTCTGTCTTTCATAGTCTTTCAAAGTAACTAGCGCTGGTTTAGCAAGTATAATAATAGCAATCATATTCAGCCATACAGTAATCCCTAAGCCGGTGTCTCCCATTGCCCAAGCCAAAGTTGCTTCGTTCGCAGCTCCGTAGAATGATGCTGCGATTACCACAAATTTTAGCACTAGCATCGCCCACTTGTTATCTTTGCCACGCATTAAGTAGGCAATGTTTGTTTCAGCTATATAATAATAAGCCATAATTGTTGTGAAAGCGAAGAAGAACAAAGCGATAGCGACAAATCCTGCACCAAACCCAGGAAACACGCTGTCAATAGCAGCCTGAGTATACCCAGGGCCTACCTCAACTTTTGGTATATTGTCAACAAGACGGGTACCATTCTCAGCTTCAATATTGTACATTCCAGTAAACAGAATCATAAAGGCAGTTGCTGAGCACACAAACAATGTATCAATATAAACAGAAAATGTCTGAACCAATCCCTGTTGTGCCGGATGTGACACCTCGGCAGCTGCCGCTGGATGCGCCCCTGTTCCCTGTCCTGCTTCATTTGAATAAAGTCCGCGTTTTACTCCCCACAAAATTGCCATTCCAATCATTCCGCCAAAAACAGAATCCATGGCAAAAGCGCTTCTAAAAATAAGAGCAATAACTGCTGGAACCTCTGTAATATTCATAGCTATAATGATGAGTGCTAAAATGATATATCCTAAAGCCATAAATGGAACGATAATGGTGGCGGCAGTCGCAATTCTCTTGACTCCCCCAAATATAATAACAGCTAACAAAAGGCCAATAATAATCCCGGTTATATTTTTATCAATCCCAAATGCCGTATCAATTCCTGTCGCAATTGAATTTGACTGAACCCCTGGCATAAGAATGGCAAGAGCAATAAACATCGCAATAGCAAAAGTAACGGCAAACCATTTCCATCCGATCCCCTTTTCAATATAATAAGCTGGACCGCCGCGATATTGCCCATCTTGCTTTACTTTGTAGATTTGTGCCAATGTGGATTCAATATATGCGCTGGAAGCTCCAATGAACGCGATGGCCCACATCCAAAAAACAGCACCTGGCCCCCCGAAAAAAATAGCTGTTGCCACACCGGCAATATTCCCGGTTCCTACCCGACCCGAAAGCGCTATGGATAAAGCTTGGAATGAGGATACCCCGGCTTCAGATTTTTTCCCCTGGAACATAAGTCTTATCATTTCCTTAATCTGTCTTACCTGCACAAAGCGTGTTGAAATCGAGAAAAACAACCCCACTCCGAGTAACGCATAAACAACAGGTGTACTCCATAATAATCCATTAAACCAATTTACAAAGTTCTCCAAACAAATCCCCCCATATATTTTGTGGTGTAAGTCTATATAAACTGAATGATATAGAAAATTTACAGGAAAACGCTTTCATTTCACTCAGTTATATACCGTCCCTTTGCTACCAATGACTCTTTCATAATAAAAGGAGTTTTTCATCCGTTGCTGCTTCTTTCAGCAGGGATCATTCTCCTCTTCATGGCCCTTTCGCTAAGCCTCCTCTATCAAATAGAACTAGAAATTTGCAGATAGGAAGGGCTTAGGCATAACTCATATAGATACAAAGACTTACTTTTATCCAATAAAAAGGAGGCCATATTGACAGATTTTCCCCGTCGTCAATATAGCCCCCTACTTCACTAAATAACTATGAGCTTGTAATTATTTTAATTTCTAGTCATTGCTAAGTGAACCGTTATTTACTCTATAGGCTATTAGCCTTATGTGAGCGTGTCAGCAACTCTCTCGGCCTCGCCTCTCTTATTCATGATAAACCCACAGATTGGTTACAATTAACTTCTTTATTATTTTCTAAAATTTCTAAATTGGCTAATAACTAATTTGATTATAAGTGGCTACCTATTATTTGGTCAACAAATCTTTTATCATTGGTTACAATTTTGTGTAAATTAACAAAGCAGTCTCTTTCCCTCTATTGCTCACTGAAATACATTCAAAAAGCATTATCGCGAGTTTCTGAAATGTGAAACGTACGCTGATAATGCCTTATCCAATCGTTTTTTCAAAAAGCGGGGATCCCTCTCATCAGATTACTCTGTTGGTGCTTCTCCATTTTTGTTCCCGTATTCTTCATTGCTCATATTGCTGCGGGAGTTGTTCTGTTTATCACCCACTTCTTCATTTTTTCCAAGCTCCTGATAAACGCCTTCAGCAAGCTCCCCAGCCGAAGCTGCCCCGCTGCTTTGAGCCTTTTCTTGAGAAGGTACTTTATCGTTATTCCCATGATTGTTAGTCATAAAAATCCCTCCTTGTGAACTTTTCTTTATATGTCTCCATCATTCCCTTTTCTTGATATTTCAAACTAACATTTATCTACTTCAAGTAATCATTGGGGCGATTGATCGTATCGACCATAGCATTGAAATTTTCAAGGGAGATATTGTGCTCTGTTCCCTTTATGAAAATGAGCTAACAAAGAAAGATTCATTGAATTTTCAAGTGCTTGCATTGCGACTTTTTTACTTTTGCAGACTTTATAGCTGAACGCTAAAGACGCTATCCCTATATTCTAAAAATGTAATTTTCTGTTCATCTGCCGTTCACATAAGGCAGATAAACTGGAGTTATTAAATAAAGGATTGGAGGAATGATGATGAACATCGCATGGAAAGAAATTAAAAAAAATAAAGTGCGGTTTACGATTTTAGGTTCCATCATTTTTTTAGTTAGCTTTCTCACATTCATTATTTCTGGATTGGCAAATGGATTATCCCAGGACAATGCTGCCTTAATTAAGGATTTGCCAGACGGCCAATTTTATATGGAAGCAAATGCAGATGCCACCTATAATTTGTCAAAGATAGATAGCGATACCCAGAATAAGGTATTAAATGACTATGATAAGGCTGTGGCCTTCTCGATTCAAATGGGCTTTTTAAATGATAAAAACGGCAAACAACAAAGCGTCGCTTTCGTTGCTTCCACTACTTCAAAGTTATTTACCAACGTCCAAGATGGCGAAGTAGTGCTGGATAGCTCAATGAAAGCTAAGGGAATAAAAGTCGGGGACATTTTAACGAACAACCAATTTAGCGGCAAGTTCGTTGTCAAAGGCTTTGTTAATCAGAAGAAATTCAGCCATGCACCTGTCGCTTTTATTAATATTGAGAACTATAAAGAAATTTACCGGGTGGATGAGATGCAGTTGATGTTTGTACCTGAAGAAGACAAAGCCCCGGCAATAACAGGGTTACGAGCTTTTTCAAAGAAAGAGTTTCTTAATACTATTCCAAGCTACAGTGCAGAGCAAATGTCCCTCAATATGATTGTTTGGTTTTTAGTCGTAATAAGCGGAATGTTGTTCGCTATTTTCTTCTATATGATGAATGTCCAAAAAGTCGGATTATACGGCATTTTAAAAGCGATCGGCGTAAAGACAGGGACGCTGTTTAAGATGATGTGGGCACAAATGATTGTCATTACAGTTGCAGCCCTTATCTTATCTGTTGTGCTCAGTCAAGGTTTTACAATGATTTCCCCTGAAGGCATGCCTTTCAGTTTAACACTTGAAACAACGATGCAATTGTCTGTTGTGTTTCTCATTATTGGATTTATTGGCGCAACACTTTCAGGAATACAAATCAAAAAAATTGAACCGCTACAAGCTATTCAGCAAGGAGAGGTATAATATGGCTATTTTTATGATTGATGAAGTAAAAAAAACATTTATTAACGGCGAAGTAGAGGAAGAAGTATTAAAAGGGGTGAATCTTTCTCTTCAAGAAGGCGAGATTACTGCACTAATAGGCGCTTCAGGATCTGGAAAAAGTACCCTTCTTACGATAGCGGCCGGACTTCAGCCTGCTTCAGATGGCCAGGTATTATTCGAAGGGAAAAATATAAATGCCATGAGTCAAGAGCAAATCAGGAAAATACGGGCGAACAAATTTGGATTCATCTTTCAATTTGCCCATCTGGTTCCCTTTCTTACCGTAGAAGAACAACTCATGCTTATGCTCGATGTTTCAGAAACAGAATTAAAGAAACACGAACAAAAAAGAGAAATTGATAGAGTGTTAAAGCTAGTAGAAATGGAGCATCGGAAGCATGCTTATCCCGCCTCCTTGTCAGGAGGAGAAAAACAACGGGTTGCTATTGCTCGCGCCATTATCCACAAACCTAAAGTTCTCTTTGCGGATGAACCAACGGCAAGCTTAGATTCGAAAAGATCCAAAGACGTCATGCGGTTAATCCAGCGTTTAACTAAAACACTCAATATTACAACCTTGCTCGTAACCCACGATGAAGAGATGCTTTCTTATGCTGACCGCATTATAAAGATGAGCGACGGGCTCATTTCATAAAGAGAAGATAGGACTCTTGCCCTCAAGGTGATATTAAATATTTATTCAGCAGCCTGGACATACTGTGCTGGGCTATTTTTTATAAATGGAATGAACGTTTATTATAAAGGACAACACTAGACAAGAATCCGGATCTTTGTAGTAACTGAAGGCATTGTTGCTTTGACTAATGACTAATAGAACCAAATCGATTTTACAGGAGTAAATATTATGACAAATATTCTAATTGCCGATGACGACATCAATGTTTTAAAGCTGATCGATATTCACTTACGCAAAGAGGGATACAGGGTATTTCAAGCAAAAGATGGAATGGAAGCCCTCCAATTGTTTGATAAAGAAACTTGCGATTTGGCCGTTATAGATGTGATGATGCCTTACATGGACGGCTATGAGTTAACAAAAGAGCTGCGCAAGCAGTACAACATTCCCATCATCCTGTTAACAGCTAAAAATCAAATCGAAGATAAAGAACAAGGATTTGACTCAGGAACAGATGACTATCTCGTCAAGCCTTTTGATCCAAAGGAATTGCTGTTCCGCATAAAAGCATTATTGCGAAGATACAATCCTCAACAAGATGAGCAGCTCATTCGTATCGGACATACAAGCATAAATAAAAAAAGCTATGAAGTTCAAATTGAAGGTCGGACCATACTTTTGCCCTTAAAGGAATTCGAATTATTATTCTTTCTCGCCTCGAATCCACTGCAAGTGTTTTCTCGGGATCAGCTCATCGAAAAAATCTGGGGAGTAGATTATGAAGGGGACGAACGAACAGTGGATGTCCATATAAAAAGGCTTAGAGAACGTTTTTCTAAGCTGGCGGCTGATTTTCAAATCAAAACTGTTCGCGGCGTTGGTTACTTATTGGAGACGAAGCACTCATGAGGTCCCTTTATATGAAATTTGTTGGGGTGACGATTGGAATTATGCTAATCAGCAGCCTCCTTGCTTTTTTCATCTCTAATACGTATTACCAGCAAAAATTAAAGCCCTATAACGATCAAAAAAATACAAAAATTGCTCTTGGCATCGCTACATTTACTGATAAGCACCCCGATATGGATTTGGAAGAGTATCTGCAAAATATTTCCTCCGTCGGGTATCAACTATATCTGGTTGATGATTCCGGTCATGAAACTTATTTTGGTGCTCCTTTCAGAGTCAAAAACCTCTCTACTTTTACCAAAGAGCAGGTACTGCAAGGTAGGACTTATCATGGTATTCTCTATTTCCCCCAGGAAACATTTGTAACAGGATTTTTCGCTAATGAATTAAAGAATACGATCGGCGTCCCGCTGACACATAACAAAAAAAATTATGCCCTGTTTCTCAGACCAGATATTAAGCTCCTATTTAATGAAATGCACCTCCTATTCGGCTGGCTGCTGGCATTTACAATTGCTTTAAGCATTGTCATGGTCCTTTTCAGCACGAAATATTTAGTAAAGCCTATCTCCCATTTGACTTCCGCCACGAAATCACTCTCAAATGGCGATTTTAATGTGGAACTGGACGTTAACCGGCACGACGAACTAGGAGAGCTTTCAAACAGTTTTTTACGGATGGCGAGAAAACTAGAACAGATGGATGACATAAGGAAAGAATTTATTTCAAACATTTCGCATGATATCCAATCTCCCTTATCTAATATACAAGGATATACAAATTTAGTGGACAACGATTCAATAAGCGCGGAGGAACGATCCTCCTACATTTCTGTCATTAACAGTGAAATTCGGAGGCTTTCCACTTTGACTAAACAACTATTGCTGCTCGCCTCATTGGACCGAAATGAAGAGATTGTGAAGAAAAAACCTTTCAATGTTGGCCAACAAATAAAGGAGTTAGTGCAAAGCTATAAATGGAAAATTGGCGAAAAAGACATTATGCTCAGCTACTCCTTGCCAGATATACAGGTCGTTGGCGATCCCTCTTTGCTCAACACGGTTTGGGATAACCTTCTGTCAAATGCCATTAAATATAATAAACCTAACGGTAATATTGATATCTCCATTATACAAAAAGGAACAGCCGCCTTTATAACCTTTGAGGATACAGGAATAGGATTGAACCCTGCAGAATTAGAGAGAATATTTGATCCCTTTTATCGGGCCGACCTCAACCGCTCTCGAACAGTGGAAGGAACGGGACTCGGCCTTTCCATTGTTTCCTCTATTGTCAGGCTTCATAGCGGTCATATCAGTGTCAGCAGCACAAAAAAAGCAGGAACGACTTTTGTCGTTGAACTACCTGTTAGTTAGCATACTGTTTTATCAAGATCATGTATTTCTAGGAAAACCTTTACTGTTTACCTGAACTTAGCAGTGATTGGCAAGCAGCTCTCTAGCCTATAAACAGGTTCAAATGTATGCCACTCTCAAAATAAAACGGAGATCCTGTATGAATCAAATACAGGATCTCTTGCTGTTCGCAAACAGAACACCGAGTTTTTCATCATAATAAAGCAATTCAAAAAAACAATTATCAAACGAGGCAGCTCTAGTGATTGGTCGGCCTCTTTTTGTAGATCCTATAAATAAGAGAGAATATTTGCATGTTACTTAATTATATTTTAAACTAGTATTAAGTAACATGGATTAAGGAGAATAATCATATGGAATATGTAGAGGCTCTAAGGGATATAAAGCAAATTAACTCCATGAAAAAATATTTAAAAAAACATTCGGAACGAGACTATCTGCTCTTCGTCTTCGGCATTAATACCGGCTTGAAAATCACGGAAATATTAGCTATCAAAGTAGAGGATGTAGTAGAAGAAGACCGCCTAAAAGATTTTTTCCTACTTCCTTATAAAGAACTGAAAACGACGAAAGAGATCTATCTCAACCACAAAGTAAAAAAAGCCCTTTTGCACTATATCGAATCAAGCCATCTGAAGAGTGATGATTATTTATTCAAGTCTCCCAAAACTGAAAAGCCGATCACGCGCCAGCAGGCTTATCGCATTATCCATCATGCCGCAGAAGCAGTAGGTATAAAAGGGAAAATCGGCACGAATTCTATGCGTAAAACCTTTGGTTATCATGCTTATAAACGAGGAGTTGCCATTTCTCTTCTCCAGAAGCATTTTAACCATTCCACCCCCTCTGAGACTCTTAAATATCTTGGAATTTCCAAAGATGAGAAAATTAGAACAGAAATCGATGTCAACCTTTAAAACAACCTTAATCCATTGTTCAATCATTTAAAGGAGGAATTCTAAAGTGAATATTAGAGAAAGCGAACTGCCAGGCATTGGCTATAAGTTTGAAATTATTACAAAAAACCAAGATAAGCTAGTCATCGTTATTCATGATGATGGGCGGAGAGAAATTTACCACTTTGACTCAGAAGATCATGATGAGGTCATAAGCAGTGCGACGTTCAGCGATGCAGAAGCAAGACAAATCGCCGGGATTTTAGGTGGAATGGCTTACAATCCTAAAGCCTTGGAAACGGTAGACTTTGCTTTTGATGATTTACTTATTGAATGGTATCAGGTAGAACCAGGGGCTCCGGCTGTTAATAAAACCATTGGTGAGGTTGATATCCGAAGCAATTTCGGCGTGAATGTTATTGCTATTAAAGAGAAAAACACGAAAAAAACCCACAATCCAGGCCCTGACACAGTTATTGAAGCAGGTGACATCCTAATCATCTCAGGAGAAAGAACTCAGTTAAAAGAGCTTATTAAAAATCTACTATCTAACAAGGGGTGAGGAATATAGATGAACGATCTAGTTCTTGAAGTCGGTACTGCACTTGTTCTCGTTTCCATCGTAGCCATTCTTGCAAACAAGCTTAACTTTTCCATTATTCCATTCTTAATTGTTCTTGGTATGGTCGTTGGGCCACATGCTCCAACGATTGGGATTATTGACTTAACCTTTATTGAAAGCAATGAGATTATTCAATTCTTAGGACGCATTGGCGTGTTGTTCCTCCTATTCTATTTGGGCCTGGAATTTTCAGTCGGAAAACTGATGAAATCAGGACGGGATATTGTAGTTGGCGGGAGTATCTATGTGTCTCTTAATTTTGTTTTAGGGCTTCTTTACGGGGTACTCACAGGGATGCCGTGGATCGAATCCCTGATTATTGCCGGACTGCTTAGCGTGTCCTCTAGCGCAATCGTAGCAAAAGTACTCGTTGATTTAAAAAGGACAGCTAATCCGGAAACAGAATTAATTCTTGGAATGATTTTATTTGACGATATTTTCCTGGCTCTATTTCTGACCACCATGTCAGGTGTCTTGCTTGCAGGTTCTACCTCTTTCCTCGGTATTGCCACTTCCGTTCTTATCTCAGTCGGTTATATGTTATTGTTCTTTGTTATTGCGCGAAAAGGCGCACCTCTATTAAATAAATGGTTAAATATAAAATCAGACGAAATTTTCATTATCGTTATATTCGCTTCATTGTTTTTTGTGGCTGGTTTTTCAGAAACTCTTCATGTTGCTGAAGCAATCGGTGCTTTACTGCTAGGGTTAGTCTTTTCCGAAACGGAACATCGTGACCGGATTGAACATCTAGTAGTTCCTTTTAGAGATTTCTTTGGGGCTGTTTTTTTCTTCAGCTTTGGACTGAATATTGACCCCTCTACATTAGCTGGCGCCTTCTGGTTGTCGCTAGGTGCGGCTTTGCTTACCATTGTCGGAAACTTTGTTGCTGGCATGATTGCAGGGAGAAAAGCCGGACTGTCCCACAAAGCTTCCACTAATATCGGTTTAACTATTATGGCACGAGGAGAATTCTCCATCATTGTTGCCAACCTCGGAATTACAGCAGGCTTAAACCCTATTTTAACGCCTTTCACAGCCCTATACGTGCTTATATTGGCTATTTTAGGCCCGCTTATGACGAAAGAGAGCAAAACCATTTACAATTATTTAAATAAGATTTTCAAATGGAAAAAAGAACCGGGAAGAAAGAGAATAAAGATTCCCAATGAGTAAATAACTATTTAACAAACCATACCAACTTTAACTCCTCCAGCTAAAATTAGCCTAGCTTTGCGCTAATTCTTAGTATCTGTATATGAATAAATATATATTTCGAATCTATTTTTCGAATAATTTAAATACGGTTTACCTAATTGGGAAGGCCAAAACAGCGTAGGTCTATTGGTTAAGCTTCTACTAATAACAAGCCCGGCTTAACCGTTAGAACACTTATACATTTGTATTCTTATAAAAAATTCCTCTTTTCTAAGAGGAATTTTTTTAAGGTACCGAATAAACTTGTCATGGCAGAGCTTGATTATTAAATCGAGTAATCCTCCGGAATAAAGACTTTTAATTGATTAGGCCGAACAAAAACCTCTTCCCCGACTTTTAAACCAAGCTCGCCATATTGTTCTTTCGTTAGTTCTGCTTCAAGAAACTGCTCGATCTCTTTGGGTTTTAGTTCAATATGGACAGTCCTGCCGACAATATGAATATGAACAATTTTTGCTTGAACGGCATCCTTCGCTATACTTTCCCGTTCAATCATTACATCATGTGGACGCACATAAGCAACAGCTGGTCGATTTTCCTTATTATCGATGCCTGGCACATCAAGTTCAACTTTGCCATTGAGAAGCTTCCCGTTCTCCAGCCTGCCGTGAAATAAATTAACATTCCCCAAGAAATCATACACAAATGGGCTGTTCGGGTGGTCATATACCTCTTCTGGACTGCCGATCTGCTCGATTTTCCCTTCATTCATTACCACGATGCGATCCGCAACATCAAGTGCCTCTTCCTGATCATGTGTCACAAATATACTCGTAATATGAAAGTCATCATGCAATCGGCGCAACCAACGCCGCAAATCTTTTCTCACCTTCGCATCAAGCGCTCCAAATGGCTCATCAAGCAGCAGCACCTTCGGCTCTACGGCGAGTGCCCTTGCCAAAGCAACACGCTGGCGCTGCCCGCCGGAAAGCTGGGACGGATACCGATCTGCCAATGCATCCAGCTTAACGAGACTAAGAAGCTCCGTTACCTTTTCGTTTATTTCTTTTTTAGACGGCCTCTCTTTTTTAGGACGAACTCTCAATCCGTAAGCAATATTGTCGAATACAGTCATATGCTTAAACAAAGCATAATGCTGGAAAACAAAACCGACTTTCCTCTCTGTTGTACGAATGTGAGTCATATCTTCACCGCCGAATAAAATCATTCCGCTATCCGCTTCTTCAAGACCAGCAATGATACGCAGAAGGGACGTTTTTCCCGACCCCGATGGCCCGAGTAATGCAACCAGCTCCCCTGTTTGGATGCTGAGTGTAATATTACTCAGCGCATTGAATGAGCCGAATGATTTTGATACATCTTTTATGTGAATGCTCATACGATGATCCTCCCATTAACTATGTTGATTGGCTTTCCATTCAATTATATTTTTTAAAATAAGTGTTACGATCGCTAATATGGACATCAACGAGGCAACGGCAAACGCCGCAGAAAATTGATATTCATTGTATAAAATTTCAATATGAAGCGGCATCGTATTTGTTAATCCCCGAATGTGGCCAGATACGACCGACACAGCGCCGAATTCGCCAATAGTTCTCGCGTTACATAAAATAATGCCGTATAATAATCCCCATTTAATATTAGGTAGCGTCACTAGCCAAAATGTTTTCCACCCGCCGGCTCCAAGCGTTAAAGATGCTTCTTCCTCTGCCGCCCCCTGGGACTGCATCAACGGTATCAGTTCGCGCGCAATAAATGGAAGAGTAACAAATAGTGTAGCCATAACAATACCTGGCACCGCAAAAATAATTTTAATATCGTGGGCGAACAAAAAATCGCCGAATAATCCATGTGTGCTGAAAAGAAGGACAAATACGAGCCCGGCAATAACCGGTGACACCGCAAATGGCAAATCAATAATTGTAGTCAGCAAGCTTTTCCCTTTGAAATCAAATTTTGTAATCGCCCAAGCTGCCGCAATTCCGAACAAAGCGTTAACCGGTACGGTTAGCAAGACAACGAGCAATGTAAGCTTAATGGCCCCAAGTGCGTCTGAGTCAGTAATAGATGCCGCATAAAGATGAATCCCTCGTTCAAATGCCTTTATAAAAATGGCCGCAAGCGGCAATAAGAGAAATAAAAATAAAAATACAATAGCGATACCTATGAGCACCATACGGACAAAAAGTGGCTCCTCTGCGGCTTTCTTTGCCGCTTTCCTACTGCCATACGTCAATGGAATATGACCAGCCATTCATATGCCTCCTTAATTATGAGCAAACTTTCTATTCATCCACCATTGCATGCCATTGATTAAAAGCAGCATGATAAATGAAATAATTAACATAACTGCCGCAATAGCCGTTGCTCCCGCATAATCATACTGCTCTAGCTTTGTCATAATGAGAAGTGGCGTGATCTCAGTCTTCATCGGCATATTGCCGGCAATGAAGACGACCGAACCATATTCACCGAGAGCACGAGCCAATGCAAGCGAGAAGCCAGTAAGAGCAGCTGGCAATATCTCTGGGATGATGATTTTCATGAAGGTCTGGCGCCGGTTCGCTCCTAAAATGGCCGACGCTTCTTCTGTCTCTCTATCAAAATTTTGTAGTACCGGCTGCACCATCCGCACGACGAATGGCAATCCAATAAACGTCAAAGCAACCGTAACACCGAGTGGAGTAAATGCCACTTTAAATGATAAAAATTGGCCAATCCAGCCCGTCTTCGCATACAAAGTAGTTAAAGCGATGCCGGCAACAGCAGTTGGAAGCGCAAATGGTAAGTCGACCAACCCATCAATTATGCGCTTGCCCGGGAATGAATAGCGGACGAGCACCCAGGCAATCAACACACCGAATATCATATTAATTCCGGCCGCAAAAAAAGCGGCACCAAAGCTTAATTTATAGGAAGCGATCACCCTCGGTTCAGTTACTGTTGACCAAAAGTCAGACCAGCTCATCGAGGCAGCATTTACAAAGATCATGGAAAGTGGCAAAAGAACCAACAGACTGACATAGAGCATCGTAAAGCCGAGTGACAGCCCAAACCCCGGTAAAATACTATGTTTTTTGAATCTCCACTTCTTTTTTGCCATCTCTTCACCTGCATTTCAAATAATCATAATAACGGCGGAATATGACCGCCGTCTTAGAGATACACTTCCTATTGTTTCGGCTGATAGATTTCATCGAATGTTCCGCCGTCATCAAAATGTTTTTTCTGAGCTGTTTTCCAGCCATCAAAGTCCTTGTCAATCGTTACGAGATTAATCTCTGGGAACTGGTCAGCGTACTTCTCCAATACTTCTTTATCACGCGGACGGTAATAATTTTCCGCTGCAATTTCCTGCCCCTTCTTTGTGTACAAATATTTGAGATAAGCTTCCGCCACCTCTTTCGTGCCTTTTTTCTTCACTACTTTATCTACTACTGCAACTGGAGGTTCTGCTAAAATACTGATTGAAGGAACAACAATTTCAAATTTATCTTTCCCTAATTCATTTAAAGAGAGAAAGGCTTCATTTTCCCAGGCGATTAGTACATCGCCAATTTCTCGTTCTACAAACGTTGTTGTTGCTCCACGTGCACCTGAGTCTAATACTTCCACATTTTTGTAAATGCTACTGACGAATTTTTTTATCTTCTTTTCGTCACCATTGAATTGTTTATCAGCATAGGCCCACGCTGCAAGATAATTCCAACGTGCCCCGCCCGATGTTTTCGGGTTTGGCGTAATGACTGATACTCCTTCTTTCGTTAAGTCCTCCCAATCCTTGATATTTTTCGGATTGCCTTTTCGAACAAGAAACACAATGGTTGAAGTATAAGGTGTTGAGTTATCATCAAGACGTGTCTGCCAATCTTCAGCCGTTAGACCATTCTTAGCTACTTCATCAATATCGCCTGCAAGTGCAAGTGTTACTACATCTGCTTCAAGCCCATCAATAACCGCTCTTGCCTGCTTGCCAGAACCGCCGTGCGACTGCTGAATCGTTACATTTTGACCAGTTTCTTTTTTCCAGTGAGCAACAAACTCTTTATTAAACCCCTCATATAATTCACGAGTTGGATCGTAGGACACATTTAACAGCTCAACCGGCTTCTTTGAAGATGAAGCGCTGTTTTCACTTCCTGCTTTTGAATCACCACAGCCTGCTAAAATCGCTGCCATTGCTGTCATGCTTATTAATAATTTAGATATAACTTTTCTATTTTGCATCTTCTAGAACCTCTCTCCCACTTGTTTGATTTCATATAAAAAAGGCAGACTACTTTTAACAACTAACGGTTAAAAAAGTCTGCCTTCAGTATGTCTGATCGGCTTTTATTGAATGTTTGCTGGTTTTTGTCTTTCTAGTGCTCGATTTTTTTATAGAAAACCGTCGTTTTTCCAGTCGGTCAATTTGCGTAATCTGTGAATCGTGGATAACGATCTCTACTGATCCGTACTCTATTCCTTCCAATGACTGAAGAATGCGTTCAACCCATTGGTTATCAATCTGTTTTTCAGACATTTTTCCTCCCCCTGTTTTGCTCGTTATTCACGGCTCCCCATTCCCAACAAAGATGCTCTTCTACCTGCATTTTCTAAGATAACCGGCCCCTTCAGTTGTCTGATAGGTCCTTAGAATGTATTTACATGAGATTAGAATAACCAAGCATTCTTATAAGTTTTATATGTTTAATGGGATTATAACGCACCTTTTATATAATGTCTATATGTTTTTTACAATAATTTCATTCTTTGAATCTTCCTCACTAAAGATCAAAATATAGACAACTTTCATTCTTCTGCATAGAGAATGCCTCACGCTCATCTATTAATTAGGTCTCAAGCAACTAGTGACTCTCCCCCTCATATGTAGTCTTGCAGAAAATAGAGCGATGATTTTCGAAAAGAAAAAGTATGAAAGAGACATAAAAAAAACAGAAGGTTGTTACAACCTTCTGTTTTTTATCCTTTGAGAAAGAAAACCTCTCATCGGACTGTGCTATCTTATTGAACGAGTAATAGGTTTCATTATTAAAACTTTCTTTATATACGACGGAGAAGGAGGGATTTGAACCCTCGCGCCGCTTACGCGACCTACACCCTTAGCAGGGGCGCCTCTTCAGCCTCTTGAGTACTTCCCCAGAAAAAATAAAAACTCCGCAGGCAAGATTCGAACTTGCGACCGATCGGTTAACAGCCGATTGCTCTACCACTGAGCTACTGCGGAACAAAGTGGGCCTGAATGGACTCGAACCATCGACCTCACGCTTATCAGGCGTGCGCTCTAACCAGCTGAGCTACAGGCCCATTTATGTAAATGGAGCGGGTGATGAGAATCGAACTCACGACATCAGCTTGGAAGGCTGAGGTTTTACCATTAAACTACACCCGCATTAAAAACTGACTGGGCTAGCTGGATTCGAACCAACGAATGACGGAGTCAAAGTCCGTTGCCTTACCGCTTGGCTATAGCCCATTAATAATAATATGTATGGGGCGATCGATGGGAATCGAACCCACGAGTGTCGGAGCCACAATCCGATGCGTTAACCACTTCGCCACGACCGCCATTCTCACTGGTGGAGGGGGACGGATTCGAACCGCCGAACCCGGAGGGAGCGGATTTACAGTCCGCCGCGTTTAGCCACTTCGCTACCCCTCCATCTTAAAATAGAGACAGTTTTTTAGACAATGAAAAAATGGTGGCTCAGGACGGAATCGAACCGCCGACACATGGATTTTCAGTCCATTGCTCTACCGACTGAGCTACTGAGCCACACAAGAATATTATATATCAACAGCAAGACACTCCTTGCTGGAAGAAATATGGCGGTCCGGACGGGACTCGAACCCGCGACCTCCTGCGTGACAGGCAGGCATTCTAACCAACTGAACTACCGGAC